>CALWLN010000083.1 GCA_944381535.1 uncultured Lachnospiraceae bacterium | reverse complement strand
TAATGTCCATGAGCATTGTCTCCTTTTGTATAAGGTTGGTTTGGCGATTGACATTATACCAGAAAAGGGAGGTCAATGCTCTTTTTATTTGAAACTCCCGAAAAATAAAGGTTTAGAAACAAAAATACGGTAGTAAACTTGACACTACCATGCAGGGGAAAGAGGACGGAAAATGAAAGATACAGAGATAGAATACAAGAAAACAGGTAAGCCCCGCCTGCCAGGGCTGTCAGTTGTTTTTTTTCTTTTGCTGTGGGTCTTTGTTATGCCCGGTCATGCTGTCCGGGCGGCGGAGGCCACGGCGCCTGTCCATAACCCGAAGTTTGCGGACTGCCGGGTAGAGTACGGCATAGATGTGTCTTATCATCAGGGGGAGATAGACTGGGAGAGGGCCCGGGACGACGGCGTCCGGTTCGCTTTTATCCGGGTGGCCAGGCGCGGCTCCCTGGACGGCTCCCTGGCGGTGGATACCCGGGCTTATGAAAATATTGAGGGGGCCTATGGGGCGGGGATACCCATCGGCGTGTATATTTATTCCCAGGCAGTCAGCACAGAGGAAGCCATTGAGGAGGCGGACTATATCCTTGCGGCCATTGAGCCCTACCGGGACCTTATTACCCTTCCGGTGGTCATGGATTATGAATTTTCGGATCTGAGCGGCAACCGGGGGCGGCTGGAGCGGGCGAATCTGTCCCAAAGCCAGGGAACCCAGGTGTGTCTCGCCTTCTGCCGGAGGGTGGAGGAGATGGGCTATACGCCCATGGTGTACGCCAATGAGACCATGCTGGCCCGGCATCTGTACGCGGAAGACATCAGCAGCCGCTATCCAGTCTGGCTGGCCAATCACACCTTCGAGACCGGCTATGAGGGAGAATACTCCTACTGGCAGTACACCTCCCGGGGCAGGGTGGACGGGATTCAGGGACATGTGGACTTAAACGCGCGCTATATCCGGCCGGAGGAGGATGCGGCAGCCTGGGAGGACAGCCGTCCCCTGGAGGTGGATGAGAGCGTTGGAGAGGACGGACTCTCCGGCGCGCCGCTTCTTACCGCTGTGGCTGCGGAAGGGAATGAGATTGCCCTCTCCTGGACAGCGCTTAACGGGGTGGACGGCTATGAACTTGAGCGCTTTGACTGGGAGGCGGGAGCCTATGAGGTGATCGCCAGGCTGCCGGGGGCAGAAAATGTAAGCTATCGGGATACGAAGCTTACTCCGGGGAAAAAGTACATATACCGGGTGCGCGTTTATGTGGACGGGGAGGTTTTTGACGATTATGGGCCTTATTCCGCGGTAAGCCAGGTAAAGCTGCCGGAGAATGAAGCGGCAGAAATACCCTGGCATATACTGCTTCCGGTTACGGGCGGGGTTTGGCTGGTGATTGCGGCGGTCGCCGTTGTGGCGGTACTGGCGGCAGGCAAGTCTGCCGGAAAGAAGGAGCCTGTAAAGAAAGACGATGGAAAGGGCTGATTGCGTAGTTTCCTTCCTATATAAAGCTGAGCGGTTGTCTCTTGACAGATTCGGCAGAAAGCGACAAAATAGTAGAGAGGGAAGGGGATATCTTATGATGAGACGATTTGACAAGGACATTGTTCACACAACTCTCAACATGGCGTGGCCTGCCATTGTGGAGTCTTTTTTTGTGGCCTTTGCCGGACTGGTGGATTCTCTGATGGTAAGCTCTCTGGGACCCGAAGCGGTGGCTGCGGTGGGGCTGACCACGCAGCCCAAATTTATGGGTTTGGCATTGTTTTTCGCCCTGAATGTGGCTGTGTCGGCACTGGTGGCCCGCCGGCGGGGAGAGCAGAAGCAGGAGCAGGCCAATCGATTGCTAATTACGGCGTTGGCCTTCATTGTAGCGGCGGCTCTGGTGCTGGGAATTTTATTTGTGGCGCTGGCAGATGGTATCATTGGCCTGTGTGGGTCTACGCGGGAGACCCATGAGGGAGCCGTGGCTTATTTTCAGATTATCATGGGCGGTATGATTTTTAACTGCATTCAGATGGGAATTAATTCAGCCCAGCGGGGAGTAGGAAATACCCGAATTACTATGGTTACCAATCTGACCTCCAACACCATTAATATTATTTTTAATTATCTGCTCATTAACGGAAATTTTGGCTTCCCGGCTCTTGGCATCCGGGGCGCGGCCCTGGCGACGGTTCTCGGTACTGTGGTGGCCAGTATTATGAGTATTTTATCTATCCGGAAAAAGGAGGGCTTTCTCAGTATTCCTTATATTATCAGTCATAAGGTACGCCCTGGTATGAAGGCCTTTGTCAATCTGGCGCGGGTGGGATACAGCGTATTCTTTGAGCAGATTCTCATGCGGGTAGGCTTTATGATGACGGCGCTGATGGCGGCGAAGCAGGGCACGGACGCCATGGCGGCCCATCAGGTGGGGATGAATATCTTAAGCCTGTCCTTTGCCTTCGGAGACGGCCTCCAGTCCTCTGCCGTGGCTTTGATTGGACGCAGCCTGGGGGAAAAGAACGAGGAGCGGGCCAAGCGGTTTGGGGCGTTCTGCCAACGGATCGGCGGGATCATCTCTGTTTGTGTGGCGGTAATTTATTTCCTGGGAGCCGAATTTATATATAGCCTGTTCTTCCGGGAGGAGCACATTGTCGCCATTGGTGTGAAGATTATGTACGTCGTCATTTTTGTTGTGATTTTCCAGATACGGCAGGTCATCTACATGGGGTGCCTGCGGGGAGCGGGAGATACCTTCTATACGGCGGCAGCCTCCACCATCTCCGTTACCATTATACGTACAGCGGTGTCCTATGTCTGCGGCTATGTGCTGGGCTGGGGGATTATCGGAATCTGGCTGGGAGTTTTGGGGGATCAGGTATCCCGGTTCCTGTTTGCTTCTATCCGGTTCCGGCTGGGAAAATGGACAAAGATTCGGATATAGAGGAACGAAAGGAGAAAGAAAATGAAAACGAAAAACGTATCATGGCTGGAAAAAGCTGTTTTTTACAACATTTATCCGCAGTCATTTTATGACACAAACGGAGACGGAATCGGAGATTTAAAAGGAATCACAGAGAAGCTTGACTATATTCGGGAGATGGGCTTTACCGCTATCTGGTTGAATCCTTTTTATGAGTCGCCCTTCCGTGACGCAGGCTACGACGTGACGGATTTTTACAAGGTGGCAAAGCGGTACGGCACCATGGAGGATTTTAAAGAGCTTACAAGGCGCGCCCATGAAAGGGGAATTAAGGTGTGCGTGGATCTGGTGGCCGGACATACCTCCCTGGAGTGCCAGTGGTTTCAAAAGTCCGCTCTGCCTGAGAAAAATGAATACAGCAACCGTTATATCTGGACGGACGACTGGCTGAAATGCCCGCCGGGAGCCTTTATCAACGGCTACAGCGCCAGAAACGGCTGCTTTATGACGAATTTCTTCTACAGCCAGCCGGCGCTGAACTACGGGTTCTACAGGGTGGAGGACCCGGACTGGCAGCTTCCCATGGACCATCCCGACTGCCGGGCCACCAAGCAGGAGCTCTTAAATATCATGGATTACTGGATCAAGGCCGGCTGCGACGGCTTCCGGGTGGATATGGCCCACTCGCTGATCAAAAACGATGAGGAGCACCGGGGGATTACGGCCTTCTGGCAGGAGATTCGGGAAATTTTTGATAAAAAATACCCGGACTGCGTGCTGATCTCTGAGTGGTCCGACCCCAAGGTGGCCATCAAAGCCGGATTTCACATTGATTTTCTCATTCACGACAATCTGAAGGCCTACACGAGGCTGTTCCGGGCGGAGAAGGGCAGAAGCGTTAACGTGAAATTTGTGGGAGATACCTTTTTTGACAAGGCCGGCAAGGGAGATATTGAGGATTTCCTGGGGGATTATCTCGATGCCTACGAGGCTACCAGGGGCGAGGGATACATCGCCATTCCCACCGGAAATCATGATTTGCCGAGAATCAGCTATCTGCGGGATGCGCAGGATCTGAAGGTGGCCTATCTTTTTTTGATGACCATGCCAGGGGTTCCCTTTGTATATTATGGGGATGAGATTGGTATGCGTTATAAGGATAGTATGCCCTCCAAGGAAGGCGGCTATAACCGCACCGGGGCCCGGACGCCCATGCAGTGGAGCCGGGGGAAAAATCTGGGATTTTCCCAGGCGGAGCCGGAGCTGCTGTACCTTCCCGTGGATAAGGAGGAGGGAGCGCCTACGGTGGAGGAGCAGCTTGCGGACGAAAATTCCCTGCTGCGTTTTCTGAAGGGGCTGATTGCCCTGCGCAAATCATCCCTGGCTCTTTCGGCGGACGGGGATGTGACCTTCCTGAGCCGGGAAAACAGGGGGTATCCGCTGGTGTACCGCAGGACCGGCGGCGGGGAGACCTATGACATCCTCATCAATCCCACCGGGAAAGAGGCGGCCTATTCCCTGGAAGGAAAGGGAGAGATCGTGTATCAGACGGGGGGCGTATCCGGCAGGGACGGCCTGTGGCAGCTTCCTCCGGTGAGCGCGGTGATTCTGAAAAAATAAAGTTGCTACTACTTAAATTTTATAGAAAAATATTGCAAAAATATGTAAAATAGAATATAATTAACACATAAATAGTGAAACGGAGGGAAAAGAAATGATTTATAATAACAGATATCCATATACTTATTATAATCCTGGATTCAGTCTCCGTTTGTGTGTACAATTATGGAGGGAAAAACTAAGGATCATTTAAGTAAGCGTATGGGCCGGCAAACGATGAGGTCCATACGCTTATTCTTCCACAACAGGCGCGTTATCCAGCGTATCTGCCAGCAGAACCTATAATATGCCTGTAACACCCAGCGATACTTCCATGAGAGTGGCACTCGCCTATGCCAACAGAATTAAATTTTCCACTAACAGCGCACATCCGATCAGTACGCCTCCGAGCGGTACCATCGGTGAATTAAAGCTGGAAGTTTTCGCACCCAACGGTTCCCTTGTTAGTTCATGCACCACAAGCGGGGCAAACCTTAAAATTGTTCAGTTCACGCCGCCGATGACAGGCACTTATCAGATAAAGGTAACCTTAACCAGCCTGTCCAGCAATGGAACCACGAACTTTGGTGTATCCTGGAGATAGAGGGAGAGTGATTCATGATGAAAAGCGAAAAATTACTCTTGATTGCTATAGCCTTGATCAGCACGCTGGCGGGGTGCGGCTCCGCGGACAAAGTGCCAGAGCCGTCTCCCGTCCCAGGCGGGGAACTTCAGAAGGATGTGGTATTTTTAAACTATGTGCTTGCTGGAGCGGAAGATGATGTTGTGGTCGGTGTCCGTTCTTATTACGGGGAATATGAAGGGAATGAGACTACGCTGTATGCCTTTGCGGTAAGAACAGTGGAAATGTTTGATTACGAGCAAGATCCCCCGGAAGATTATCCGGTACAGGAGGAGGGGGAATCCGTAGAAGCGTACGATCGAAGGCGTTGGAACTTTGGAGCGGAGAAAGCTGTGGAGTTGATGGAGGATACAGGACTTTGTGTTTTGTATGATTATCCTCTCTGTGATTACGCAAAACGGGAGATGAATCTGGAGGCTTACTATAGCGTGGAAAATCAATCCTATGGCGCGTGCGTAGTAATCGGAACGGAAGAAGAAATTGCGGAGGTTTTTGGAAAATATGGTCTGGAGACGGAAGAGTACTATTTAAATGCCAAATCTGTCCCGCGTCCGGACGCCATGGAACTGCTGAAGGAAAAGGGCTGGGACTTTCGGCAGGATTTCTCTGATATGGCACCGGAGGCATATGAACCTTATTTTGGCAGCGGGCTTTATGTGGTGCAGGGGGTGACGCTGCAATAGAGGTAGCCCTGGATGGCGCATTTGTTATAAGCAGACCCTGGAAAGACGCCGGCACTTGGCGAACCGACCGTTTACGGGCGGCGAGCCTAGTACCGCTGCGTCTTGCTTTGAGCGGGAGCGTGTCTGCGTTAACAAATGCGCCACCCAGGGCGATCTCTAGCCAAAACCTAAAAATCCTTCTCTGTGAACAAATTTCTTAATTTCCCACCCAATGAACAATAACGTTTCATCGGCAGTCCGTAAAATTTTTTTCATCTGGTACTATGTAATTGCGAAAAAATGTGTTAAAATCTTTATAAAAAATAGCGTCAGACAAAAGCGACCTATCAGAATAAGGAGGATGTATACATGAAGTTAGGATTTGTCAGTGCGATTCTGGACCAGAGCAATTTTGAAGAGATGATGGACACCGCGGCCGACTTGGGCTTTGCCTGTGTGGAGGTGGCCTGCTGGCCTCAGGGAAAAGCAGAGCGCCGGTATGCGGGCGTTTCCCACATCGATGTGGAGAGGGTCATCTCCGACGACAGCTACGCTACCTACATTAAAGATTACAGCGCAAAGAAACAGGTGGAAATCTCCGCTCTGGCCTTTTACCCCAACACCATGGACGGAAACCTTGAGAAACGCCAGGCGGCTGTGGAACATCTGAAAAATGTGATCCGTGCCAGCGCCAAGCTGGGGATCAATCTGGTAACCACCTTTATCGGCAGGGACCAGGCGAAAAATGTGGAGGAGAACCTGGAACTGGTGAAGGAGGTATGGCCTCCCATCCTGGATCTGGCAAAGGAACTGGGGGTGAAGGTTGCCATCGAGAACTGCCCCATGCTCTTCGGCCCCGACCAGTGGCCCGGCGGACAGAACCTGATGACCACCCCGGTGATCTGGAAAAAGGTGTTTGAGATTCTGCCTTATGAAAATCTGGGTATCAATTATGACCCCTCCCACTTTGTATGGCAGATGATCGACTATATCAAGCCTTTGTATGAATTTAAGGATAAGATCTTCCATGTGCATTACAAAGACATCAAGCTGTATCCTGATAAGCTGGAGCGCTGCGGGATCATGGCCTATCCTTTGGATTTCATGTCCCCGAAGCTTCCGGGCCTGGGCGATGTGGACTGGGGCAAATATGTGTCCGCTCTCACTGACATCGGCTACGATGGCTATACCTGCATTGAGGTGGAGGACAAGGCCTTTGAGGGAACTAAGGAGAAAGTTCTTGACAGCTTAAGGCTCAGCAAGAAGTATATGGAGAATTTTGTGATTTGATGAAGATGGAAGCTGATAAGAAGAGAGAAGATGCAGCGCAGGGCTGCGGCGACAGGCCTGTCCGTTGGGGAATCATGGGCACGGGCCGAATTGCGGGTGTCTTCTGCGAGGCCTTAAAAGCGCTGCCCCAGGCCGAAATTTATGCCGTGGGCTCCCGGGGCATGGAAAAGGCGAAAGCCTTTGGAACGGCGTGGGGAGCGGAAAAGTATTACGGCTCCTATGAGGAGCTTGCCGCTGATGGGAACGTGGATATTATTTATGTGGCCACCCCCATTGCCTGCCACTACGAAAATGTCCGTCTCTGCCTTAAGGCCGGGCGGAATGCGCTCTGTGAGAAAGCCTTCACCCAGCGGGTGGAGGAGGCGGAAGAACTCTACGCCCTGGCCCGGGAGAAGAGACTTTTTCTTATGGAAGCCATGTGGACCAAATGCCAGCCCGTCTTCCAGAAAATCATGGAGTGGAAGCGGAACGGGGCCTTCGGGGAGATTCAGGCTGTGGAGGCCAGATTCTACACCAGCGCCACCACAGAACACCGCCTGATGAAGAACCCCGCCCAGGGAGGCTCTCTCTACGATTTAACGATTTATCCTCTGATGTACGCCTGCGCCCTTTTGGGTTATGAGCCCCGGAAGATGTGCGGGGCGGCGGCGAAAAGCCCGGAGGGCGTGGATACCATGGAGAGCATCCTGCTTCAGTACGAAAACGGCGCTTTCGCCGGCATTACCGGCGGCCTCTCCTGTGAGCGGCAGGCCTCCCTCTACATCCACGGCACCAAAGGACGGGTGCTGATCAATCAGGAGCATTTTTACAAAGCTCAGAGGGCGGTGCTGACAGGCTGGGACAACCAGCCCATAGAGAACTTTGAGGCCCCCTTTGGGGTAAACGGCTACGAGTACGAGGCTCTGGAGGCCATGAACTGCATTTTGCGGGGAAAGACCGAAAGCGCCCTGGTTCCCGTGGAGGAGACCATAGCGGTCATCCGTCTGATGGAGCGGTGCGCCGAAAAGTTTTAAATTTTTTACTGGACAAATGGGAAAAATTATGGTAGTATAGTTCAAGTGAAAAGCACAATTTTCTGGGTTGTGCTTTTCCTATGAATTATCGATGCGTGGCTCAGCTTGGTAGAGCGCTGCGTTCGGGACGCAGAGGTCGCAGGTTCAAATCCTGTCGCATCGATTTTTTTGTTGGAAAAATAAGGGGTTCCGTGAGATTGTACAGGTTATGAGTAAATGTGGATTTTGATTATCGACCGTATGCTTGTAAATCACGAGTATAGGGTTTATTTTAATACTTAAATTTACGACACAATAAAAATGTGTTTATGTTTCCCATATTCTGGATGGCCTGTACAGCGCTGAAAAGCATAGAGGAAATTATGACTGTGCCGCCCACATTTTTTCCGAGTGAGGTTCACTGGGAGAATTTCGGGGAGGCTCTTTCTACTCTGGCCCAGGACGCAGCGGAGGGAAATATTGTAAATCTGACGGAAGCTCTGGCGGCGATTGCCCTTTCCTCCAAACCGTGATAGAATAAATGGCACAGACCGGAGCAAGAGAGCCGGAAGCACACAGGAGGGATTCAAATGTATATAGACGCAATCGGAAAAGCCTGCCCCATGCCGGTCATCCTGGCGAAAAAAGAATTGGACAAGGGTCTTAAGGAACTGACCATAATTGTGGATAACAAAATCGCGGTGGAGAACTTAAGCCGTCTGGCCCAGACAAGGGGCATGAATGTATACGTTACGGAAAAAGAGGGAAACTATGAGGTAGATCTTCAGACCTCCGGGAAGCCGGCGCAGACAGAGACTATGTCCGCGCCTTCGGCCTGTACCTCTTCCGGCTGCGGCTATGCCGTATTTATCGGCAAGGACGTGGTGGGCCAGGGAGAACGGGAACTGGGGGAAAATCTCATGAAAATGGCGATCTACACCCTGTCTAAGAGCGATGAGGTCCCGGCCAGCCTCCTGTTTATGAACAGCGGCGTGAAGCTTCCGGCCGGGGAAGAGCCACAGATCATCGACAGCCTGAGGGAACTGGAGGAAAAAGGATGTGAGATTCTGGTCTGCGGCACCTGTCTCAATTATTATGGCCTGACGGAAAAACTGAAAATCGGTGTTGTCAGCAACATGTATGATATCCTTGAAAAAATGCAGACCGCAGCGAAGGTGATTACCTTATAATGAAAGAATATTATTTATTTACCTTTGATTCCACTCACTATGCCATCAAGGCCCAGAAGCTTCTGTCTGATTTAGACCCTGTGACCATGCCCACCCTCCGGGAGATTTCCGCCAGCTGCGGCATATCGTTGAAAGTACGGCCGGAACAGATGGGGGCGGCAAAAACGCGCATGGAGGAGCAGGGGGAGGGCTGGAGCCTCTATCACATTTTTCAGAGCGGGAAGGAGATTCGGTGTGAATGGATAGAGGGAGAAACACCAAAATGAATTTTTGAAAACGCAAAGTTGCAAAAACAGTACTTTTTCACAGTGAAACAGCAAAGAAATGCAGAAATAAAGAAAAAATTATTTACAAATCCTTCATTTTGTATTAAGATAGAAACGATGAAAAATATAAAATATCGAAAAGGAGATAAGTGAGATGAGCTATGTTGATGAGGTACTGGAAAGAGTAGTGGCCAAGAACCCCGCAGAGCCTGAATTTCATCAGGCCGTGAAGGAAGTGCTGGAGTCCTTGCGCCCGGTGATTGAAGCCAATGAAGAGAGATACAGAAAAGAAGCTCTCCTGGAGCGTCTGGTAGAGCCGGACCGGCAGTTTAAGTTCCGGGTACCCTGGGTGGATGACAAGGGCCAGGTTCAGGTGAATACCGGCTACCGTGTACAGTTCAATAACAGCATCGGACCCTACAAGGGGGGCTTACGCCTGCATCCTTCCGTAAACCTGGGTATTATCAAGTTCCTGGGCTTTGAGCAGATTTTCAAGAATTCCCTGACCGGACTTCCCATCGGCGGTGGTAAAGGTGGCTCCGACTTCGATCCCAAGGGAAAATCCGACCGTGAGGTTATGGCTTTCTGCCAGAGTTTCATGACAGAGCTCTGCAAATATATCGGCGCGGATACGGACGTGCCCGCCGGCGATATCGGAACCGGCGCCAGAGAGATTGGCGATATGTTCGGCCAATACAAGAGAATCAAGGGACTCTATGAGGGCGTACTCACCGGAAAGGGTCTGACCTACGGCGGTTCTCTGGTACGTACCGAGGCAACGGGATACGGTCTTCTGTATCTGACAGAAGAAATGTTAAAATGCAACGGACACGACATCGCCGGTAAGACCATTGTGGTTTCCGGTTCCGGCAACGTGGCCATCTATGCCATCGAGAAGGCACAGCAGATGGGAGCGAAGGTTGTAACCTGCTCCGATTCCAACGGCTGGGTATATGATCCGGAGGGCATCGACCTTGCAGCATTGAAGGAAATCAAGGAAGTAAAGCGTGCCCGCCTTACCGAGTACAAGAATTATCGTCCCAATTCCGAGTATCATGAGGGTCGGGGCGTATGGACGGTAAAATGTGACGTAGCCCTTCCCTGCGCTACTCAGAACGAGCTGTTTTTGGAGGACGCACAGGCGCTGGTGGCAAATGGCTGTATTGCGGTGGCCGAGGGTGCCAACATGCCCACCACCATGGATGCCACGGAGTATCTTCAGAAAAACGGTATTCTCTTTGCGCCCGGAAAAGCTGCCAACGCAGGCGGCGTTGCAACCTCCGCGCTGGAGATGTCCCAGAACAGCGAGCGCTTAAGCTGGTCCTTCGAAGAAGTGGACAGCAAGCTGAAGGGCATTATGGTCAATATTTTCCACAATCTGGATGATGCCGCAAAACGCTATGGCAAAGCTGGTGATTATGTGGCAGGCGCCAACATCGCCGGCTTTGAGAAGGTAGCAGAGGCCATGCTGGCTCAGGGCGTTGCCTGATAGCTGGCTTCCGTGAAAGCAGCCTGCGCCGCAGACAGGACGGCTGTGCGGCTGTGCGGCTGGAAGTATCGGGGCGCTTCGTATGGATTGAAAATCCGGAACGGGAAAGCTGCCACTACAGGAAGTATCCTTTTCTGTAGCGGCAGCTTTTTTCATCCATGGCTCCGTTTTTGCCAGGATCCTGACAGGATGCATATTGTCGGGCGGACCGCTCCTTACAGCACAAGGCTGGGGGCGGCATAGACTCTGGCCTTCAACTCGTTGTCCAGCATATACAGGCTCTTGGGGTCTTCACCAAACAAATCCATCTTCGTGATAAGATCATTGGCATTGGTTTCTTCCTCTCCCTGTTCCTTCACGAACCAATCGAGAAACTGGGTTGTCCGGAAGTCCTTTACCTCCTGGGCCGCTCCATAAATTTCGTTGATGAGTCCTGTCACATATTCCTCATGCTGTAGGGCAGCCACAAGTGGATCCCGGAGCGTATGCATGGGGACGGCCGGCTTATCAATAGCCTCCAACACGGGTCTTATGTTATTGTTGTGGAGGTACTGATAGAAGAGCATTGCGTGATCTCGTTCCTCCTGGGCCTGTACCTGATACCAGTTGGCAAAACCATCCAGGCCCTTGTCCTTGTAGAAGCTGGAAAAATCCAGGTAAAGATAGGCGGAATA
Source organism: uncultured Lachnospiraceae bacterium (assembly GCA_944381535.1). Taxonomy (GTDB): domain Bacteria; phylum Bacillota; class Clostridia; order Lachnospirales; family Lachnospiraceae; genus 14-2. The sequence continues at coordinate 13,473 of CALWLN010000083.1, read as the reverse complement.
GAATTCCTTGTTTACCTGGAGATTTAAGAGCTCCACTACCTTTTTATCCAGCATTTTTTGACTCCTTTCCTTAAGCAGAAAACAATAGGTTCCGATAGCTTTATTATATCCTTTTTCCGTTAAAAATCAATGAATTTCTGATTCCCGCTGCCGCAGGTCCAGGCCACAGAAAGAGGTTTGCTTTCCGATTTCCATATGTTATAATGCTTATGATGATAGGGGCGCAAAGAGCTGCCTGACATATAAAAAACGAAGAAAGGAAATTTTAATACCATATGAATAAATATGATGTGATCATCGTGGGAGCGGGACCGGGCGGCATTTTCGCCGCCTATGAGCTTATGCGGCTTGCCCCGCAGCTGAAGGTGGCGGTCTTCGAGGCGGGCTCCCCTCTGGCGGAGCGCAAATGTCCCATTGACGGGGACAAAATAAAAAGCTGTATCAAGTGCAAAACCTGCGCCATCATGAGCGGCTTTGGGGGAGCAGGAGCTTTTTCCGACGGAAAATATAACATCACAAACGATTTTGGGGGAACCCTCTATGAATATATCGGCCGGGAGAAAGCCATTGAGCTGATGGAGTATGTGGACAGGATCAATGTGGAAAACGGCGGACAGGAGACCAAAATGTATTCCACCGCAGGCACCCGGTTCAAAAAGCTGTGCATGCAGAATAAGCTGAAGCTGCTGGACGCCTCGGTCCGTCACCTTGGTACGGACATCAACTATGTGGTGCTGGAAAATCTGTATGGGAAGTTAAAGGATCAGGTGGAATTCCGATTCCATTACCATGTGGATGGAATAGAGGCCTGTGAGGAGGGCTATGTGATCCGGAAGGGAGACACCGAGGATTTCTGTAGGGAATGTATTGTTTCTGTGGGGAGAAGCGGAAGCAAGTGGATGGAGAAAATTTGTCAGGAGCTTTCCATCCCTACCAGGTCCAATCGGGTGGATTTAGGCGTCCGGGTAGAGCTGCCGGCAGAGATCTTTTCTCATCTGACCAGCGAGCTCTATGAGAGCAAGATTGTTTACCGGACTGAAAAATTCGAGGATCTGGTGCGGACATTCTGCATGAATCCCTATGGAAGCGTGGTCAATGAAAATACAAACGGAATCGTCACGGTGAACGGCCACAGCTACGAGGACCCGAAAAAGCAGACCGGGAATACGAATTTTGCCCTTCTGGTGTCCAAGCATTTTTCGGAGCCCTTTAAAGACAGCAACGGTTACGGGGAAAGCATCGCAAGATTGTCCAATATGCTTGGCGGCGGGGTCATGGTGCAGCGTTTCGGGGATCTGATTCGGGGCAGGCGCAGTACCCACGCAAGAATTGCCGAAGGGTTTGTGGTGCCTACCCTGGCTGCGGAGCCGGGGGATTTAAGCCTGGTGCTGCCAAAAAGGATTCTGGACGGGATTATTGAGATGATCTACGCTCTTGATACTATTGCGCCGGGAACCGCCAACGACGACACTCTGCTGTACGGGGTGGAGGTGAAGTTCTATAACATGGAGGTGGAACTGAACAGCCGTCTGGAGACAAAGTACAGGGGGCTGTATGTCATTGGGGACGGAAGCGGCGTGACCCATTCCCTGTCCCATGCCTCCGCCAGCGGCGTCTGCGTGGCCCGGGAAATTGCGGGAGATTGACCAGGGATAAGACCCTTGCCGATGATTCAAATTATAGTCGGCAAGGGTCTTTTAGTTATAGACGCTCCTACCATGTTGTGGTAAAATAGATTCAAAAAAGGGAGGTCAAATTCCATGAACCAGGAACAGTATTTCAAAAATTTAACTGTGCCGGAAGGCAGCATCGACGTGGTGCTGGACACCGACGCCTACAATGAGATTGACGACCAGTTCGCCATCAGTTATATGCTTTGTTATACCGAAAAATTTAACATCAAGGGAATCTGCGCGGCTCCGTTTTTCAACAGTAAGTCATCCTCTCCCGAGGACGGTATGGAGAGAAGCTATGATGAAATTTTAAAGCTGCTGACGCTGGCAAAAAGAGAGGACCTTAAGGGCATCGTTTACAAGGGCTCCGGAGAATATCTGGAAAATGAAACTACCCCGGTTCCGTCGCCGGCGGCTGATTTCATGGCCGAACTGGCAGACCGGTATTCCCCGGAAAAGCCGTTATATATCGTAGCCATCGGCGCGATCACCAACGTGGCCTCCGCCATACTGAAAAATTCAAAAATGCGCGAAAACTGCGTACTTGTCTGGCTGGGAGGTAACGGCCTTCATATGCCAAAGGGTGCCCTGGAATTTAACATGGTACAGGACATTGCCGGGGCGAGAGTTGTGTTCGGGTGCGGTATGCCTCTGGTTCAGCTCCCCTGCAGCGGTGTGGTAGACCGCTTTGTCACCTCCAGGTACGAGCTGGAACACTGGCTTAAGGGCAAAAATCCCCTGTGTGATTACCTCTGTGAAAATACGGTCAGGGAAGCGGAGTCCTATGCGGCAGGCAAGCCATGGACGAGAGTTATCTGGGACGTTACGGCGGTTGCCTGGCTATTAAATAAGGATAACCGGTTTATGCGGGACACACTGATTTCAAGTCCCATACCGGAATACGATAAGCACTATGCGGCGGATTCCAACAGACATTTTATCAAATACGTGTATTGGATAAACAGGGATGCGCTTTTTGAAGATTTGTTTACAAAGCTGGGCTAGGAGAACAGACATGTCAAAGAACATTACCTACCAGGATATCCTTAAAAATGAGGACATCAACCTGTATATTGAAAAAGGCAACGAAAATCTTGGAGTCCTTGGCTACACCGAGCATTCCAGGGCCCACGCCGCCAAGGTGGCGGATATCGCAGGAACCATACTGGCAGATCTGGGCTATGACGCTCATCTGGTAGAGCTGGCGAAAATCGCGGGCTATATGCACGACCTGGGCAATAGCATAAACCGCCACGACCACGCTCACAGCGGAGCTCTGATGGCCTTTCAGCTTTTGAACCAGATGGAAATGCGTCCGAAGGACATTGCCGTCATCATCGCCGCCATCGGCAATCACGATGAAAAGACAGGCACCGCCATTGATGTGGTAAGCGCCGCTCTGATTCTGGCGGACAAGACGGACGTCCGCAGGAACCGGGTGCGCAACAGGGTGAAATCCACCTTTGACAAGCACGACCGGGTCAATTATGCCGTTCTCTCCTCCAAGCTGAAAATTGATACGGAGAAAAAGGTTATTCACTTCACCATCGAACTGGACGAGACCATGTGCTCCGTGCTGGACTATTTTGAAATTTTTCTGGAGCGCATGCTCATGTGTCGCCGGGCCGCCGAAATGCTGGGAATGAAATTCAAAATGACCGCCAACGGCAGCAAGGTGTGCTGACGGTGCCCCAAAAAAAGACTCTTTTGTCTCGCTGACAAAAGAGTCTTTTTTGGGTCGCCCGCCATGGGCGGACTCTAACGGGTCAATTCTTTCAATCTTTCTTTTCTTCGGGCAGATATTTCTAAATAACAGCCAGAAGTATAAAATTCAGGACAAACAAAGCAGTTGCGATCCAGAGGATGGGATGAATTTCCTTTGCCTGCTTTCTGCAAATCTTGGTAATGCAGTAGAAGATAAATCCGGCTGCGATACCGTAGGAAATGCTGTAGCAGAGAGCCATGAAGATACCTGCAAAGAATGCCGGAATGGCTTCGTTCAAATCATCCCACTCAATTTCCTTAAAGGCGGACAACATCATAATACCCACAGCCACCAGGGCGGGAGCAGTCGCCGCGGAAGGAATGGCGCTTACAAAGGTTGCCAGGAACGCACTGGCGGCAAAGCACAGAGCTACGATCACGCTGGTAAGTCCGGTACGTCCGCCGGCTCCGATACCTGCGGCGCTCTCCACATATGTAGTGGTGTTGGAAGTTCCGAAAATAGCGCCGATGGAGGTTGCGGTTGCGTCCGCAAACAGGGCCTTATCCATTTTGGATTTGAATCCTACGCTGGTCTCCATGGCCTTCTCGTCCTCGTCGCTGAAGATGCCGCTGCGGCGTCCGGTTCCGATAAAGGTACCGATGGTATCAAAGGTATCGGAAAGACTGAAGGAAAAGATTGTGATCAATACCAGCGGGATCTTTGTGACGTCGGTGAACAGTGAGGGTAATCCCGCGCCGGTAAAAATAGCGCCGAAGGTCGTGGGAAGCTGCTGGCAGGCCTCGGTAAAGCTGATGGTTGACCCTGTTGTGGTTACTCCCATGGGGATACCGATTAAGGTTGTAATAATGATACTGATTAAAATAGCGCCTTTTACCTTGCATACGAGCAGTATAATGGTCAGCGCCAGGCCAATCAGAAAGAGCCAGAATACAGGCTTATCCAGAGTTGCCAGTGAGGGAACCGGGTCGCCCTCAGAAAAAGTGATGATGTCCACATTCAGCAGGCCGATGTAGGCCACGAAGATTCCGATACCGCCGCCGATGGCGTTCTGGAGGCTTCTGGGGATTGCCTTGATGATATACTTACGGATCTTTGTGACCGTGATCAAAATGTTGATCAATCCGCAGATAAACACCATGGACAGCGCCTGCTGCCAGGTAAATCCCAGTGTAAAGCAGACAGTGTAGACGAAAAACGCGTTCAGACCCATGCCAGGTGCCTGGGCATAGGGAACATTGGCTACCAGACCCATGATCAGCGTTCCGATAATGGAGGCGATGATGGTGGCTAAAAATACCGCGCCCCATTCCATTTCGGCTGAACTTAAGATATTGGGGTTCACTATGATGATGTACGCCATAGCGAAGAACGTCGTCAGGCCCGCGACTACCTCCCTTCCCACTGTTGTGCCGTTCTCTTTGAGCTTAAAAAATTTCTCCATACCTCTCTTACCTTCCTTTTTATATTTTTACCGCCTAAGCGGTTGGTACCTTTGGTTGAAGCATTGAAAGAAAATTCCACTATCTTAATATGTTAGTCTGTGTCTGTAAATTCTATTCCCATTTTAATACATATAAGACGCAAAAGCAAGAAAATTTCCTAAAATTTGGGAAGGAAAAGCCAAATTATATAGAACAAATAATTTTTGGGAAAAAGCCGGGTGCTCTGCGCGTGTACTCAGACATAAACTATAGGTAAGATATGTCAAGGAGAAAAATTATGAAGGACAGGAAATTATCACCGCCCGAAAAATGGATTGTGATCGGAATTCCCATACTGCTTATCATTGGCACCGGCATACATTTTATGTACGATATTTTTGGGGAAAGCCCTATAGCGGGCTTGTTTGCGCCGGTCAATGAAAGTGTATGGGAACATTCCAAAATGGTACTTTGGCCAATGATTCTCTGGTGGTGGCTCTATGATTGTTTTCGGGGCAGGCAATATAACATCAATAAGAAAAAATGGTTCACAAGCGCTTTCCTTGCCCTGCTGACATCGCTGATTGCCATACCAATGCTTTATTATTTTTACACAGAAGCCTTTGGCGTGGAATTATTGTGGGTGGATATTCTGATCCTGTTGTTGTCCGTTTTCCTCGGCCAGCTCATGGGGCTGCATGTGTACCGGTATGGAAAAGGGCAAAATGCCGGACTTGCCAAGGCTCTGATCCTTGGCATTGTCCTGCTGTATATACTGTTTACCTTTTACCCGCCGCGCCTTCCGCTGCTTCGGGACAGCGTGAGCGGCGGGTACGGAATCCATAATACAGATAGTTAGCTCAATTCCAGCATTCCGTGATAAAGCCGGTAATAAATCCCTTTTTGCGCCAGCAGATCCTGGTGGTCTCCCCGCTCCACGATTTGTCCCTGCTCCAGCACCATGATCGCGTTGGCGTTGCGCACGGTGCTTAAGCGGTGGGCAATGACAAACACGGTCCGGCCCTCCATCAGCCGGTCCATGCCCTTCTCAATCAGCGCCTCCGTCCGGGTGTCGATGGAGGAGGTGGCTTCATCCAGGATCAGAACCGGTGGGTCCGCAATGGCGGCCCGGGCAATGGCCAGAAGCTGCCGTTGTCCCTGGGAGAGGTTGGCGCCATCCGAGGTGATCATGGTATCGTAGCCCTGGGGCAGACGGCGGATAAAGGAATCCGCATTGGCAATCCGGGCGGCCTCTTGAACCTCTTCCGGGGTGGCGTCCAGCTTCCCGAAGCGGATATTTTCCGCAATGGTCCCGGTGAACAGGTGGGTATCCTGCAGCACGATCCCCAGGGAATGGCGGAGAGCGTCTTTTTTGATGTCCTTGACGTCGAACCCGTCGTACACCACACGTCCGCCCTGCACATCATAAAAACGGTTGATCAGGTTGGTAATCGTTGTTTTTCCGGCTCCTGTGGAGCCCACAAAGGCAATCTTCTGGCCGGGCTTGGCATAGAGACTGATGTTTTTTAAGATGGGGTGTTCGCTGTCATATCCGAAATCCACGTTCTCAAACCGCACGTCTCCACGAAGGGGAACCAGGGTTCCGTCCGGTTTCTGCCAGGCCCACTCCGGACTTTTCGCTTCTGCGTTCCGGAAGCCGACGGCAGGCTGTGCTTCGTTTGCGTTCCGTAAGTCTGTGGCGGGCCGTGCTTTCTCTGTGTTCCGGCAGTCGGCGGCGGTCTGCGCTTCGTCCGTTTCCTGTACCTTGATAAGTTCCACCTGCCCTTCGTCAATCTCGGAGGGCTCTTTCATCACGTCAAATACCCGCTCCGCACCGGCAAGGGCGGCCAGCAGAAAATTGCTCTGCTGTGTAAACTGGTTGATCGGAGCGGCGGCCTGCCGGACAAAAACCAGATAGCTGGCCAGACTTCCGATATCGGTCATTCCGTTCATGGCCATAAGGCCGCCGAGAATGGCTACGATGGCGTAGTTGACATAGGAAATGCTGACCACAGCCGGAATCATGGTTGCGGCAAAGGTCTGGGCTCCCGTGCCGGCCTGGCGGAGAGCTTCGTTTTTGGCGTGAAAGGTTTCCAGGTTCGCCTGTTCGTGATTGAACACCTTGACCACCTTCTGGCCGTTTACCATTTCCTCAATATAGCCGTCCAGGTCCCCCAGACTGGCCTGCTGCTTCGTATAGAAGACCTTGCTTTTATGTCCGCTGAAACGAATGTAGAGGAACATGGCAACATAGCAGATTGTGGCGATCAGGGAGAGCCTCCAGTTGAGGACAAAGAGGATGATCAGCGTTCCGACCACCTGGATAAAGCTCTGGATGACCATGGCAAAGCTGTTGTTCAAGGCATCTGAAATCGTGTCCACATCATTGGTAAAATAACTCATGATATCGCCGTGACGCTGACTGTCAAAAAAGCGCAGGGGCAGGGTCTGGATATGGGAAAATAAGTCCCGGCGGATATCAAACAGGACCTTCTGTGCTGCCTTTACCATGATCTGCGTATAACCGTAGGCGGAGACGACTCCCATGAGATAGATGATGGCCGTTGCCACAACGCCGGATATCAAATCCTCCATCCGGCCGGAGGCCAGGTCGTTGACAATGGGCCGGATCATGTAATTTCCCAGAAGATTCGCCACTGCGCTGACAGTAACTAATACCGCCACGGCCAGGAGCAGGAACCGGTGCCGTCCCATATAGGATAAAAGTGTCCGCAGGGTGTTGCGGAAATTTTTAGGCTTCCTGGTGCTGAACTGTCGAGCTGCCATAGTTGTCCTCCCCTTTCATCTGTGAAGCATAAATTTCCTGATAAATCGGATCCCTTTCCAGCAACTGCGCATGGGTTCCGGTTGCATGGACGCGCCCATCGTCCATGACGATGATCTGGTCTGTGCCGATCACCGAGGTGATCCGCTGGGCAATGATGATTTTGGTTACGCAGGTCAGACCGGCCAGGGACGAGCGGATATCGCTCTCCGTGGCGGTGTCCACTGCGCTGGTGGAATCGTCAAAAATCAGAACCTTGGGAGATTTCAGCAGGGTGCGGGCGATACAAAGCCGCTGTTTCTGCCCGCCGGAAATGTTGACGCCTCCCTGTCCTAAATCCGTGTCAAGTCCTTTGGGCATCCGTTTCAAAAATTCTTCGGCGCAGGCCGCCCGGCAGGCTTCCCACAGGGTTTCGTCGTCGGCGTCAGGATTGCCCCACAGAAGATTTTCCCGCACCGTGCCGGAAAAGAGGACGTTTTTCTGAAGCACGATTCCCACCGCGTCCCGCAGAGCAGACAGATCGTATTCCCGCACATCCCGTCCGCCTACCCGGACAACGCCCACGGTTGCGTCATACAGACGGGGAATCAGCTGTACCAGCGTGCTCTTTGCCGAGCCGGTTCCGCCCAGGATTCCCACGGTTTGTCCGGCCGGAATCGTAAGACTGACATCGGAAAGAGCGTATTCCCTGGCATTGGAATTGTATTTAAAGGACACGTTTTCAAAGGAAACGCTTCCGTCCGGAATCTCTGTCACGCCGTTTTCGGGGGAGGACAGGATGATTTTTTCATCCAGCACTTCGCTGATCCGGTGGGCGCTTGCCAGAGAACGGGTCAGCAGCAGAAAAACATTGGAGATCATCATCATGGAGTTCATGATCTGGAATACATAGCTCAAAAAGCCGGTAAGGTCCCCTACCTGCAGCGTGGAATCAAGGATCATATTTCCTCCGAACCACATGATCAAAATAACCGCAGTATATAAGGTAAGCTGAAAGGCAGGCAGATTCAGCACCGCATAGCGGAAGGTATTCTGGCTGGTATCCATCAGCGTTTCGTTGACTTCCTCGAATTTTTCCTTCTCATATTCGCCCCGCACAAAGGCTTTCACCGCGCGGATGGCCGTCAGTCCCTCCTGGACCGTATTGTTCAGCCGGTCCACTGCCTTTTGCAGCACATGATATTTGGGCGCGATCTTGTGGACGATATAAAAGAGGATCACGCCCAGAACCGGCGCGCACAGCACAAAAACCAAAGCCAGCCAGGGATTCATCCAGAAGGAAAGAGCTACCCCCATAACCAGCATGACCGGTCCCCGCACCATGGGCCGGAATCCGCCGTTGATGGCATTTTGCAGCACAGTGACGTCCGTTGTCATGCGGGTGATCAGAGAGGAGGTCTCAAAACGGTCCAGATTGGAAAAGGCGTAGTTCTGGACCCGCTCAAACTGTGCCTCCCGAATTCGGGCGCCCCATCCGTAGGCCGCCCGGGCCGCGAAACGCGCATATAAAAGTCCCGTGGCCAGCGACAGCAGCGCGCAGATGATCATTTGGAGACCTTTCTGCAGAATGTAGGCCATATCGTGATTTGTCACACCTACATCAATCAAATCCGCCATTAATATGGGAATGACAAGCTCGAATCCGGTTTCCACCACGATCAGCAGCGCGCCGATCACCATGTCCTTTCGATAAGGCCCCAGATAACGGAGCAGGCTTTTGAAGTCTTTCATGTTTCCTCCTTCTTTCTGTCACGGAAATTTTGATAGGCCCGGAAAAGAAAATCTCCGAAGCGGGCCTTTTCCTCCGCGCTGAATCCCTTAAGCATAATTTCTTCGATGTCCCGGCAGTGCTCCTGCCAGCTTAGCTGGGCCTGCCGCCCTTTGTCTGTCAGAGTGATCAAGTTGCTGCGTTTGCTTCCCTCATCCACCTTTCGGGTAATAAAACCGCCCTTTTCCAGGGAATCCAGCATCCGGGAAACCGCCGCCGAATCGATTTCAAAATAATCCGCCAGTTCCCGCTGGCGGCAGGGCTCGTGATTTGCCAGGTAGGTAATCAGCTTGGGCTGTCCAACTTCCAGCCCGATTTCATTCAGGCAAGGGCGCAGATAATTGCGCTGGGCGTGGAATGCGCGGTACAGCAGCATATGAAAGGTTCGTTCCATAGACCAGGCTCCTTTCGATAAAAAATAATTGACTTATCAACAGTTGATAAGTCAATTATAGTAAAGAAAAATTATTTGTCAATATGCTTTGATGGTGACTGTGAGATGATAGTCGTATAATTGTAAGCCACGGGAATATCTTAATATTGACATAATAAGTAAATTATAGTATAATTTCAAAGAAAAAGAGTACACTATGGTTGGAGGTGTTTGTATGGATATGGAGTTTTTCGATTATCTTGTACGTACTTACGGCTACAACGAAGTGATTCTGTCAAATGAAATTTCCTTTAACGGATATTCGGTTCCGTGGATTAAAAAAAAGCTCAAAAAGCTTTGCGATGAAGAGAAAATTGTCCGTTTTGAAAAGGGTGTCTATTATATCCCCACGGACACGCCGCTGGGCAAAAGCAGGCTCGATCCCAAAAAGGTGATTGCAAAAAAATACATTAACGACGGCAGCGGTACGATCGGCTACTTTTCCGGAATGACTTTTATGAACATGCTGGGCCTTTCAACACAAATGCCGAACACGATGGAGATCTATACCAATAATGAGCCGTCAAGAGTCAGGGAGGTCCCGGTGGGCAGCCAAAAGGTACTGCTTCGCCGGGCAAGAACCGCAATCAACAGCAGCAACGCAGCAACTATGAGCTTTCTGGAGCTGATGAATTTTACAGACGCAGGATTCTATGACGCCGACAAGAAAATGATTGTTGCGGCGTTTATCGAAAAAAACAGGATCACAAGAAAATCAATCTCCGAGTATTCGCCCTACTTCCCGGATAAGGCGATGCGGACATTGGTGGAAAGCGAGGTGATTTATGATGTTACACGATGACAGGGATTTGTTCCGGCAGATCGTTCTTTTGACTGCCGAAGCAATGGGAATCGATTCTGGTATTATCGAAAAAGACTACTATGTCACCATGTTCTTGAAATCACTGGCGGCAAAGCAGCCGCAGATCCTGTTCAAAGGCGGCACATCTCTTTCAAAATGCTACAAGCTCATCAAGCGCTTTTCAGAAGACATTGATTTGAATCTGGAATGTGAAATAAGACCGACCGAAGGACAGCGCAGGCACTTAAAAGAAAATATTGTTTCCACGATTGAGGAATTCGGATTTAAGCTAACCAACCCTGATCAGGTGCGTAGCAGACGGGATTATAACAAGTACATTATCGACTTTCCGTCCGTATTCGATTTTGCAGCAATCAAGCAATACTTAATCGTGGAGACTTCTGTTTTCCTTCGCGCGTATCCAAGCAGGAAAATGGCTGCGGCCAGTTTTGTATATGATTACCTGAAGCAAGAGAAAAGAGAGGATATTATAACGCAATTTTCCTTAGAGCCGTTTGAACTGAATGTTCAGAGAGTGGAACGAACCTTTATTGACAAGTTGTTTGCGGTTGGCGATTATTACCTTGACAACAAGACGATGGAACATTCCAGGCATATCTATGATTTATATAAGATGTTTGATGCAGTGGCGATCAACAATTCTTTAAGAAAGTTGTTCCAACTTGTCCAAAAGGAACGCAGCAGACACGCAGCCTGTCTTTCCGCACAGGAAAATGTAAATCTCAAAGCGCTGTTACAGCAAATCATAAACGAAAACGCTTATAAAAGTGATTACGAAGCAATCACTGCGAGTCTGCTGTTCGAAAAGGTTCCTTATGAAACCGCAATCGGTGCTTTACAAAAAATCGTGGACAGCGGATTATTGGATGAATAGCACCTCAGGATTGGCTTCAGCAATGTTTTACTCCAAAAACACAAAGCTTTTCCTTGATTTCATCCTCCAGATAAACTGTGGCCACTCCAAGCTCCACGGACAGCTCCTGCATGGTTACAGGCGTATCGTAGGCACTAAGCAGGATATTTCCGGGAAGCTTCCGCTCAAATAGCTGCCAATAACAGGTGTTGTCACCGCTTCCCCAGTAATCCATACGGAAGATTCCAGGATTATAACTTTTTTCGCCGAATTCTCTTGTCATACCGATACCTTCTTTCAATATTTTTCTGGTCTTAAAGAGGTAATATTTTACCATCTCCATACTGATTCCCAGGTCAGTGGAGATTTCGGAACAGCTTTTATGATAAATGTAATAGGCCACCGTTGCTTCACGATATTGCTTGGAGAGAAGCGATAATTCACGACGCAGTAAAGGTATTTTCCGCAATCCGCCACATAAAGCCAAAAAAGGCTTCCTCGGTCTTCAGCCTGTGTGCGGATTTCAACACTTCGCAGACAATATCATTTGTCAGGTCTTCCGCCTCTGACTTATCATACAGCCTTGAAAGCGAAAAAGCAAAAATGTTCTTCAGGTTATCCGATAATAATTTTGCTGCTTTTTCCTGTTCCAAAAACTCACCTCCCTTGCTGCTTTTTTGAAAGCTTTCGATTATATAGTATCGGGTATGGGCGATTGGTTAATCTGAAATTTATATTTTTTGGTAGAAAGAAAATGAAAAGGAACAACGATTTCCTGTTGAAAATTGTCGTTCCCTTCTGTCAAGGCTTTTTACTTAATATAAGGACGTTCATCAGCATAATATACAAGGTGCCCTTTATTATGCGAAAGCCCTATGGCTTCATAAATGTCTTCTTCAACACCTTCTACGATATAAGCCGTGGTGAATGTATTACCCAATTTTCTCAATTCGTCAAGTAATAAAATGCCCATTCTTCTGGCAATACCATATGCATCGTTCTCAATCAATGAACCATTATTATATCGCAGAGTGCCACCCTGTAGCGTACATTCGAGACAAAATTCTTTAATGTCAGCAGACAGGCCATCGAATGTTGCTCTGATGATTCCCACAAGCAAATCTCCGTAAAATGCGCCAACAATATAGGGGTGATAGGATAAAGGAATAACAGCCGTTCCTTTTCCGTACCCTACTTCACAGATATCGTTTCTGACATAAAAATCCCATAATTGTTCTTCTGTGATTTTAGGCATATATTCAATTTTGATGTCATTATAATCCAAGTGTATTTCCTCCTTCTCTAATTAGTACTTAAAGTCCAAGCCCATAAATTTCTCGGTTTTATCTCTGTTACTTTCGTATAGTTCTTTCCGAACAGTGATCATGCTTAAATTATCATAATGAGATTTGATGATTTCTTCGGCAATATGAATAGCCTGAGTGGCAACGCATTTGTTGCGATAATCTTTATCCACATAAATGTCTTCAATCCAGGCAACGTTTCCACCGCGATACCATATATGCAAAAAGCCTACAACAAATTGTTCGGATTTTATCATATATAATTCATGGAGTGGATTCAACCAGTTTTCTAAAGTCTCTTCTGCTTCTATATAACTGCTTTCTGTTGATTCGGCGGTTCCATTTAAGAGGGATGCATGAAAACTAAAAAAGTCCGCTATCCTTTTGAGCATGTCATTTTTAAAGGCAGAGGTATATTGTATCAATTCAATCATTCGGTTTCTACCCCCATGTATGTAAATCACAGTCTTATCCGTTTACGATAAGTTTTACGGGAATTATACCATATAAAGCAAAAGAAGTCGATTACTTCTTAGCAAACGACTTCCTTTAGCAACATTTTGTCTAAGGACTATAAAAAAGATATTTTTTCGATTTTGGCTGATGGAGTTGAACTCTTGCATAAGCGGTTACGCCTGCTCTACATCACATTCAACTTCAAGGCCGCCGATAAAAACTACCTTTATT
>CALWLN010000082.1 GCA_944381535.1 uncultured Lachnospiraceae bacterium | reverse complement strand
TGTCGACCGCTGTATCGCCACTGGCCGGTGGCGTCACGCTCATCGATGAACACGAGACATGGAGCCTTCTCTTTTGCCTCCCGGAACAGGCCACGGACCTCGGAAGCACCCATACCCCCGACCATCCCCCCAAATTCAGAACCGGAGAAGGAGAAAAAGGGAACGTTGGCTTCCCCGGCCACCGCCTTTGCCAGCATGGTTTTACCGGTACCGGGAGGGCCCACAAGCAGAAGTCCCTTGGGCATGGAAGCGCCCACCTCGGTGTATTTCTTGGGATTGTGCAGATAATCTACGATTTCCGCAAGGTTTTCCTTGGCCTCATCCTCACCGGCCACATCCGAGAAATGAATTCCTTCCGTGGACTGGACATAGACCTTGGCGTTGCTCTTTCCCATACCAAAAGCCATGGAATTCTTGCCGCCCATCTGCTCCATCATTTTCTTGCTCATGTAACGGCCAAGAGCCACAAAGATCACCAGGGGCAGCACGAAAGTCAGAAGAAAGCTTACTATCGGTGACATGGTCTCCGGTATATCCTTGGCAAAGACAGCTCCTGCGTCGTACAGCCGCTCCGTCAGCGTAGGGTCGTCCATGGCTCCGGTATTGTAGATGACGGTGTTATCCTTATTTGTAAAATAAATCTCGGTGTCCGTCACCTCCACCTCTCCGATATCCTGTTCCTCGATCATGCTCATGAACTTTCCGTAGTCCACGGTTATGACCTGCTGCTGGGCCAGCAGCGGGGAGACGATCAGATTAAATAAAAGCAGGATCAACAATACGATTCCGTAGTAATAAATTAATGGTTTTTTAGGGCTTTTTACTTCTTTCATGATCTCACACCTTCCTCCTTTTCCTGCTGAGTCATCTGGGCGTCCAACGCCTCCATGGAGATCAGCAGCGCATGATTTGCGGCCTGCATGGCAAAATCCAGCGCGTATTCCGCAAACAGGATTTTTTCCTCCGCGGAAAACTCTTCGTTCCATTGACCCGCAGCAGGGGTTCCTATTTTTTCTTTTACCTTATGAATAATTTGTTCCACTTCGCTGTAGGACTCGGCAAGTTCCGCCACCATACCGGCTTTGGAAAATTTCAGCTTGTTGCGGAGCGTCAGTTCACTCTCTGCGCACTCTTTTTTCAGCGCTTCCACCTCCGCCCGAATCTGAGTGTGATTTGCGGATTCGCTCATCTGAATCCGGCTGTGTACCTGGCCAAGCTTCTTATCCAGTTCATAGAGCTTTACGGATAGAATTTCGTGCGCCATGTCAAGGGGCCTCCTTTCCCTGTCTGTACGGCCGGCCAGACACCCGGCCAGCCTGGATTCCTTTTCTTACAGGATCCGCTTTACGAATCCTCTATAGTCATATAGTATACCCAAATCTTCTCCGGCTCAACTGTCACAATTTCAGCCGTGTATAGACAAAAATACCGAAGTGTAAAAATTTTTTACACTCCGGCAAAACTGTCAAATCATTTTTTGTCAAGAGGAAGGTCTCATACCTCCCGTCATCAGAAGGTATACCTCGTGGACGATAAAATCCAGGTTCCTGGTATCCTCCTCCGTCCACTCCTCTAAAAGCCCTAAAATCGCCTGGCTATGATACCTTAAAAGCAGCTTCATTTCCATCTGGGTACAGTTCCCATACAATTCATCCTCCTCCACAGCCTGTTCAAACATCCGGTAAATCTGCTGTTTCAGAAGCTGCTTAAACTCGTCCCCGTAATTGGAGGCGATGGTTTTCCTGATATAGGGCGACGCCTGGATCGCCATCAGGAAAAAATACCGAAGGGCCGCTTCCGGGTCCTGCTGGCTGCGGGCCTCCCGCATGATCTGCTCCATCCCCTGCTCCAAAATCCAGTGCAGGAGGCTTGGAATGTCCTCAAAATGGTAATAGAAGGACTGCCGCGTAATCTGGCACTCCTCCACAATGTCTTTTACCGTAAGCTTTTTCACCTTTTTCTCCACCAGAAGCGTCCGGGTCGCCTCAGCGATCTGTCTTTTCATATCAACGGCCATAGAGAGTCTCCTTTCCTGTATGGGCAGCCATCATGCTTCATTAAAATAATCTTTCATTTCTCTTTGAAAAGAGGAGTGTCTTGGAAATTTTCTTTTATAATCCGCATAAATAATTCTTCGCGCGCCAATATCTCCCATACTTTCCTTTATCTCCCCTACCATGGCAAGTAAAATCGCAACCTGCCCGTAATGATTCCTGTGCTGCCCTGACACGATTGCGTCTGCCCTGCCGTATACAATCTTTTCCGCCCACGACAGATACCGTTTTTTCTCATTCTCGTCCATTGGAAAATACCTTTTCCATCGCTGAAAATAGTTCCAGAATTCACTTACCTTATGCTCCCGGCTCTCTTCCAGTATCTCTCTTTCAAATTCCATTAAATTTTTCTCTTCCTTTGTATCCGTAAAACCTACATATGCCGCTATACCCGCAGCCGCTTTTGACGGAAGCGGCTTCTCATATAAATAAAGCAGAAAAAGCCTGATTCCATCCTGGATAAAGGAAGAACTCCAACCCAAAGAGCCTTTTGGATTCTTTGATACCGCTTTTACGGTTTCAAAATCTCCCGTATAAAAACACAGCCTGTAATACTCATAGTCACCTATTATATTTCTGCGGAGCTCCGTATTTTTCCAGGCATACTCCGCACTGCCTTTGTTTGTGTTTTGCACAACCTCCTGTCCACGCATACCATATTTATTCGCCATCTCATCTGTTCCAAACAAACGAAGGTAATTCTCCACATTGGAATCTGACCGGAAGCACTCCCAGCAGAACTTCATCATTTCTTCTTTGTGCTGTAAATGCGAGGAAGAAACAGCCGCTCTTAAGGCAATCTTCCCCCGGATAATAAGCGTATCGTCCAGGATACCAAGCGCTCTTATTCCTGTTTCTTCTATCTCGTCATACCTGTGTCCTTTCTCGTATTCATCCATAACCGCAAGATACAACGACGGATGTGTGTCTGCGTTTTCATCTGCCAGCTTCGCTAATCCCTCTATTCCTTCATGATACAAAACCGCTTCTTTCAAAAATTTTGCTTCCACATCTCCGCTTTTATTTTTCAGCAGATCGATCCAGTCTTTCCAGAACCGCTCCGTATCTTTCAGATTTTCTCTTCCTACGGAAAACATCTCTTCCATGTGTAAATCATGAAACGTACCATACACAAAATAAAGATACAGATCCTCCGCCCGTTTTTCCGGCGGCAGCACCTGATAATCCGCATATAAGGTCAGAAGCGCAAGCTGTTTTAGATCCGTATGTATCAGATCATTTTCAGCCATTATTTCCAGATCTACCGGATCACTATATTCACTATCCGTAAATACCGACATTTCCCACAGCCAATCATAGATTTCATTCGCTTCCTGATACTTCCTGTCATCCACACAATCCTTCGCAAACCGGATCATAGACATGATCTTATCGCCAACTCCATGATTATCGTAATAATCTGTTACCCAGTCAGCGTCCCAGTACCCACTGGAATAATCCTCATACTCTTCCGTATCCAGATAAAGCTCCCCTTCCTCTATCTGCTGCTTCCATTCTTCAATCTGCCGCATTTTCTCATCCACAAGTTCCTGGGACATTCTTTCCTGCATTGACTGCGGCCTGGATGTTTCATCTGAATAAGTATATTCCCGTACGATTTCCCGCAATCTTTTCTTTTGCTCCTCTGACAGAAATTCCTGTATTTTCCATATAATTCCCTGCAATGCTTCCCTGGATAATGCTTTTAAATCCACATCCGGCATTTTTATCTCTCCCATCTTATTTTCTTCCACAGTATTTTTCCCGCTCCCACATGAGCAAGGCTCATTTAATGCCAGTTTATCATATATCTTTTTTCTGTTCAATCCATTTCTTAATGAAACACTGTGTCTAACTATACTTTGTGTTACTGTTTACCCGGGCAGGCTGTCCCGAAGACACAGAGTCCCCCAGCCGATCAGGGGATTGGGGTACTCCTTCAAGGGCTCCAAAGGCTTTGCCCCTTTTATGAGATAGGCCTTGATTTTCTCCCCATACAAAAATGGATCGTTCTCTTCCACAATTCCCCACTGCATGAGCAGGGCTGCGCTTCCCGTCACAAAGGGCGTGGCCATGGAGGTGCCGCTTCGGACACTGTATCCGCCGCCGGGCGCTGCCGCCAGAATATCCACCCCCGGCGCCGCCAGATCCGGCTTCACCTGCCTAGTCTGCCTGGTAAATCCCCGGCCGCTGAAGGGCGCCAGCTGTCGGAATCCGGAGTCGTAGGCCGCCACCGCAATGGCCTTAAAGGCCGTGGAGGGAATGGTCATGGTGGTCTCCGCCATTGGCAGCAAAAATCCGGTAGCTGTATTCAGCGCCGCCTGGGAGGGAAGCCACAAGTCGTAGTTTCCCGTCACAATACGGCGGGGAACCAGCGTAATCTCCCATATTCCGCTGTCTATATAATCCCCCAACGGTATGAAATCCACGTAGATTTCCTGATACATGTTATAGGGACTTGGCTCCCCATAATAGATAAGAAGCTTCGTCTCCCCAAGTATGAGCCGCTGGGGCCCCTGTATCTTACGGATGGGACCTACTCGTTGGCCGGAGGGGCTGGTCAGAAGAAGATCGAACTCATCGGAATAGGATTTCCACAGCTGAAAGTTCAAGGTGGTTTCAAATTCCCCCACAGCCAGTTCCACCTCTTGTTCCTGGCCTTCCCTGAGAAATCCAGAGGTGTGGCCTCTTCCGCTTCCCTCATTGCCTGTTCCTATGACAATGGAATTCTTCCAGTAATTGGCAATGTCATTGATATAGGTTTCCAGCAGAGATGTCCCGCTGTGAGAACCGTAGGTGTTGCCGAAGCTGATGTTCACCACCACCGGCTGCCGGTACTCCAGGGATTTTTTCACAATATAGTCAAGTCCTGCCATCAGTTCCGTGGTTCTGGGAAAGGATTCTGTCCTCGGTACCCCCAGCTTCACGACGATAAGATTACTCTCGTAGGCCACACCGCGATTTACACCCTCAGAGGCCCGGCCATTTCCGGCAGCGATCCCCGCCACATGGGTTCCGTGTCCCGACAAATCCCTGGAGGGAACGATCTCATACCTCCCGGCTTCCGTGGGCGCCGCCAGGGCTTCATCGATTTCCTCCCGTGAAAATTCCCGGTCCAAGGTCTGGTCCCACAGATTTAAGATCCGGGTGGTGCCATCCGTATTCCGAAAATCCGGGTGGGCATAGTCAATCCCGGAGTCCAGGAACGCCACCAGTACCCCCTTTCCGGTGAGATTGTAGCGGGCCGTTTGCAGGGGCAAGATACAGGAGGCCCTTTTTCCCTGATTCACAGCGAAAAAGAGCCTCTTTGGTTTTTCCACATATTCAATTTCCGGGGCGGAAGCCACTGCGTCTATCAGACTGTCCGGTACGTTCAGCAGGGCGTATTCGTTCAGCAGTTCCCGCACCGTGATCTCGGGGTGTTCCTCCGCGATTCTTCCGATATTCCCGGAATATTTCACGATCAAATCCCACCGGCGTTCCACCGGCTCGTAGCCCACCCCCAGGTTCAGAGATTTTTCCCTCTCCCGGGCCGTGGCATCCAAGGCCAGATTCAGGAGATTTTCAAATTTGGGATTGTCCATCCGCTCACTCCTGTGCTTTTTATCAGCCTATGCTAAGAAAACATATTCAAGTACTTCATTTTATTTATAAATTCCGTGTTCTCTCCACAGTTCCAGCATCCGCTCATACCGTCTTAAGGGCATACCGGTGTACACGCAGTTGGAGGTGGAGAAAATGTATCCGCCGCCGGCAGCCATTCCCTCATTCAGAGAGCGCGTCACATCCGCGTCGCACTCCTCATCGGTGCCTGTCTGTAGGAGGCCGCAGTTCACATTCCCAATCAGGGCAATCTTGTCGCCCACAATCTTGCGGACCTCCGGGATACTTACGCCGCCTTGGGGATCCAAAGAATGGATGGCATCGGGGCCGCAGGCCGCCATCTGGTCTAAGATGGGCATGATATTTCCGTCGGTGTGCTTGATCACGTAATATCCCATATCGTGGTATATGTCGATGATTTCCTTTAAATAGGGCGCAATCAGCTCCGCAAACTGGTCCGGTGAAAAGAAAGGATTTACGTTAAAGCAGTAGTCGGAGCAGAGGGTAAATCCGTCCAGGAGATGGCCTCTTTTATTCAGTTCCTCCGCAATCCTGGTATGCTCCTCCACACGTCTTTTGGAAATCTCGTTCAGCTTCTCCGGCTCCTCCAGCATCTCCGCCGCAAAATCCATCATAGAATCGCCGTCGGGGATGGCCCAGGTGGGGTCTCCATGCATCATGAGATAATACTCATCCCCGGATTTTTCCCGGATGGCCTCCAGCAACCATTGCGTATTGTCGATACCCACCAGATTATGCTGCACGAAAATGGCGCTGTGGTCGTACTTTTTCGCCGTATTGATAAGAACCTCCGCCACATCGTTAATCTGAAGCTTCTGCTCCTCGTAGCTCATCTGATTCCACTGACTGTAGAGACGGTGTTGGGGATGCATTTTCC
Source organism: uncultured Lachnospiraceae bacterium (assembly GCA_944381535.1). Taxonomy (GTDB): domain Bacteria; phylum Bacillota; class Clostridia; order Lachnospirales; family Lachnospiraceae; genus 14-2. The sequence goes on along the minus strand of CALWLN010000082.1, from coordinate 12,670 downwards.
CGAAAGCCTCCATGGTCAGGAAAAATACCAGTTCAAAGTGTGGCACTCTTCCTCCGATTTTTTCACATTTTAAGGTTTTGATAAATCGTTCTCTCTCTGTCATCACACAAAATCCTTTCTGAAATTCTTTCAACCTTTTATTGGTAATATTGGGGACAAAAATATTTCCCACTATGCCGCGCAGATTGCTCCCACAATCCTACTGCTATTATAATAGCATACGTCCCTGATTTTCAACTCTCAAATCTGCGTATCACTCGAATTTTTAACAACAAAAGTTAAAATTCCAAAAAAAGAGCGAGAATACAACATGAAGATTACACGTTGTTTCTCGCTCTTTTATTTATCGCTTTTTATGGTTTCTTATTTTACTTATACTCCAGCATATATCCCTTAGCCTGGTGGGCTGCCACCAGCTCATCGCACATGGCCACGATGTCATCCAGAGACAACTCCGCCGCAGTGTGGGGCTCCAGCATGGCCGCGCGGTAAATATCTTCCATTTTGTGGGACCGGGCAGCCTCAATGGTCAGAAGCTGTACGTTGATATTGGTCCGGTTCATGGCTGCAAGCTGCTCCGGAAGGTCGCCGACGTAGGTGGGGCAGATTCCGCTTCCGTCCACCAGACAGGGAACCTCCACACAGGCGTTGGCGGGAAGATTGGTGATCAATCCGGTGTTCAGCACATTTCCGCCAATCTTGTAGGGTTTGTTGGTGACGATGGCCTCCATGATATGGGAAGCGTACTCCTTGCTTCTCTCATGGGTGATTTTCCCGCCAGCCATAAGCTCTTCCTTCTGTTTCTTCCATCCTTCGATCTGATTGACACATCTTCTGGGATACTCATCCAGGGGAATGTTGTATTTCTCAATCAACTCCGGATACTTTGACTTAATGAAAAACGGATTGTACTCCGCGTTGTGCTCGCTGCTCTCGGTGCAGTAATAGCCCAGATATTTGATGTACTCAAAGCGGGTCATATCGTTGTGCTTTTCATTTTTGTTCTTGGCAAGGGCCTTTTCCCGAATCAGCGGATACAGATCATTCCCCTGTAAATCGGTGATTTCCAGCAGCCATCCCATATGGTTGATCCCGGCGATCTTATCAATGAATCCGTCCACCTCAATGTCAAGCTCCTTAAGCAAGTTCTCGGAGCAGACCTGCACGCTATGGCAGAGGCCCACGGTCTTAACCTTGGTAAACCGCTGCATGTACCCGGAAAGCATTGCCATGGGATTGGTATAATTTAAAAACCACGCGTCGGGGCAGACCTCCTCCATATCCCTGGCAAAATCCTCCATCACAGGAATGGTCCGCAGAGCCCGCATGATTCCGCCGATTCCCAGGGTATCGCCGATGGTCTGCAGAAGACCGTACTTCTTGGGAATCTCAAAGTCAATGATGGTACAGGGATCGTAGCCGCCCACCTGGATGGCGTTTACCACAAAGCTGGCGCCGGAAAGAGCGTCTTTGCGGTTCTCCACGCCCAGATACTTGCTGATTTTTGCCCGCTCCTCATTGGTATTTTTGTTCAGCGCCGAAATCAGTTCGAAACTCTCCTCCAGCCGCTCCCCGTCAATGTCATAGAGGGCGATTTCCGCGTCCCGAAGGGCTTCCGTCTGCATGCAGTCACCCAGCACATTTTTGGCGAAAACGGTACTGCCTGCACCCATAAATGTAATCTTCATTCTCTCTCACCTCATTTGGTTTTTCTAAATTTTTAGAAAGGTCCTTTTACAAACCTCTCTGGTTGTCATGATTATACCATCTTCTGTCCGAAATAAAATGCCAAAATGATTGCAATACTTGTCAAAATGTGATATTTTGTTACCGGATACAACACGACCAACAACGATATTTTATTTTTCCAGAAGCATGTACATTCCAAAGGAGTGAAGATAAATGGAAAATTTAATCCGTACCTTCGACTATTATCCCTTCCACGATATTCAGCTGACCCAGTACGGCCAGGAGGACTGCAGCCCCGGTCACAGCTTCGGCCCCTATATCCGCGATATCTTTCTACTGCATTTCGTCACGGAGGGAACCGGACATTTTTCTATCGCCAACCGAACATATCATCTGAAAAAGGGGGAACTTTTCTTCATTCCGCCGGATCTGCTGACCTTCTATCAAGCGGACATCATTACGCCCTGGAGTTATACCTGGATTGGACTCAGGGGCATTGTCCTTCCGGATCTTCTGCGCTCCGCGGGCCTTTCCAAAGACGCCCCCACCCTGGCTTATTCCGACGGTCTTTTGGAGACGCTTTCCAAAGTGATCTTCCACGGAGAACAGGACGGCTTTGACTCCCCCAAAACCATGGGATATATCTATTTTTTCATTCATGAATTGATAAAATGTGGGAATGTCAGGAAACATACCGTATCCAGTCAGCGCGCCTACATTGAAGCCGCGGTAAAATACATCAATCAGAACATCTACGACCAGATTTCCGTGTCGGAGCTGGCCGGGCAGCTTGGCATTGACCGCAGCTATTTCTGCAGTATTTTTAAAAAACAGCTTGGTGTTTCTCCCCAGCAGTATATTTTACACCTCAAGACGGAGAAGGCCAAAACATTCCTGGAAACCACCTCCGTGGATGTAAAATACATCGCCGACTCCTTAGGCTACGGCGATGTATATACTTTCTCCCATTCTTTTAAGAGACAGACCGGCCTAAGCCCCCGGGAATGGCGGCAGGCTCACAGGGAGGTTTCCTAAGGCGCAGGTGTCACCATCCCATTTTCGTCGATGGTGACGTCAAAGGAAATGCTTTCAATATAATCAATCATTTCCCGCTTCACGTCCCCGGTCAGATCCGCAGTGAGGGCATTGGCCGTCTCCACCGGAATCACCATAAGCCGCGCTTCCCCCTCCGCGCTCCACAGCACCTTCAGGGCATAGGTCTTTACCATATTGGGATTAAAAATAAAATTTCCGAGACTGTATACAATTGGCTTCCCATTATAGTACTCAATCCCCTGGGGTACATGGGGATGGGAGCCAACCACAAGATCCGCCCCTGCGTCAATATAGGCTTCAGCCAGGGTCCGCTGATACTCCTCCGGGTAATCCTGACGCTCGATTCCCCAATGCACATAGACAATGAGATAATCGCACTGGGAACGGGTCCGTTCAATGGCCGCCTCCAGCGCTGTACTGTCATAGGTGCAGAACAGTCCCGGCTGCTGATTCTCGATATTCCATTCCACCACCGGGATCACCCGAGACGCTGCCAGAACGCCGATGGTCCTTCCGCCCCGTTCAAAGAAGATGGCCTCCTCCGCCCGTTCCTTGTCCGCGCCGGCCCCCGCATAGGGAATGCCCGCCTCATCCAGAGCGTCAAAGGTGTCCAGAAGAGCGTCTGTGCCGTAATCCAGCGCATGATTGTTGGCCAGGCTCACCACGTCCACTCCCATCTCCTGAAAGACGCTTAAGTAGGACTTGTCCACCCGGAAGGTGTAAGTCTTATCCGGCATGGGGGTTCCCCGGGAGGAAAAGGGAAATTCCTCATTTATCACGGTAAGGTCTGCCTGCTGAAGCTCTGTCTGCAGATACTCTGAGAGAATCCCGTCAAGGCCTGCGCTGTCATAATTGGCCAGCACGGAACTTCCCAGCATCACATCTCCGGTAAACATCATGGTCACATCGGTGATCTCCGGCTCCTGGTTCTCCAGCATCTCCTGTTCTTCTTCAAGGTTTTCCGGCTCCTCCTCGGAGATTTCCCCTAAGGCTCCCTCCGAACTATCGGGCGGCACGCTGTCCTCTCCGGCCTCCCCGTCCGTCTCACCGGCAGCCTCCTGTCCGCCCTCCGCAATCGTTTCCTGGGCTTTCTGCCCGTCCCGTTCCTTCCTTTCCTCCGTCCATAAGAAAAGTCCCAGAGCCGCAGCCAGCACAAGAATGATGACCAGGCTGACCACGGCAGTAACCTTCTGTGTTCTTCTCATAAAAATCCTCCTGTTTTTGTTTATTGTACCATTGATTTTTCCCGAAATCAATGATACAATGATTCTCGTATCTGATGAAAGGGAGGATTTGTAATATGCCACATCCGTTTACGATTGTAATGATTGTCATTATTGTGATAATGCTGGCTGCCATTATCGCGTTATATTTTCTTGGAAAGAGATCCCAGAAGAAGAAAGCCGAGCAGGACGAGCAGATTGCCGCTTCCGCCCAGACCATGTCCATGCTGATCATTGATAAGAAGCGAATGCGCTTAAAAGACGCGGGACTTCCTGCTATTGTGGTGGAACAGACGCCCAAGCTTCTGCGCCGCTCCAAGGTTCCCATTGTCAAGGCCAAGGTGGGCCCCAAGGTGGTATCGTTAATTTGCGATGCCGAAATCTTTGACTCCATTCCCGTGAAGAAGGAAGTGAAGGCCATTGTCAGCGGCCTGTACATCACCGGCGTGAAGGGCTTACGGGGCAGCCTTGAGACCAAACCAAAGAAGAAGGGCTTTATGGCAAAGCTGCGGGCCAAGGCCAGCGAAATGCAGGCTTCCACCCCCAAAAAGGACAAGAAGAAATAATAAGTACATAAAAAAACGGCTTTCCCCCTCCAATTGTGGATACAGGCAAGCCGTTTTTCATTTACAGGCAAGTCCTCTCGGCCTGCCCGAAACACCGGAATGTTCAGTTTTCCATATCAACCGTCAGGACAGCCGGAAATCCCCGGCCTCCCTGGATTTAATGTTCACGGTGATGTTGCAGTTGGCCAGAAATTCATAGTTGACCTCCAGATCATAATTCACCGTTACATTAATGTTCTCCTCCGTCTCCGCTACCTTCACATGTTTGGCGTCAATACCGATCAGCAAGCTTCCGAAGGGGGTATAATAATAGGTCACATTCTTTTTGTTTTTTTCAAAGATCATGTGCACATTGTTCAAGCCCTTCTTGGTGATATCCAGGCAGTTTGGGCTCACCTTGATGATATTTCTGGTATTGCCCTCATAGCCTTCCATCACCTCGTCATACAGCACGTAATGCTTGTCATTCTTCTTATAGTAATCGCCGGGGGTTATCACCTCCACAGGCTCCCCGGGACCATCCTCGCCGGCCATAAACTGCAGGCCGCTGATGCTCAGTAAAATATCCTTTGTCATCTTCTACTCCTCTATCTGTATCAGTTGTGCTTCCTCAATCTCACAGGGTAAAATGGAGTTGGCAAAATTCTTAAACTTCTCGGCGGCGTCACTGACATAAAACTGATACTGCAGTCCCGTTTCCTTCCCCGCGCCGTCGTTGACCAGATCCTGCTCCTCCAGCAGCTCCTTTAAACAGCGGGCCGTCTCATAGGCCGGATTCACCAGATTCACCTTATCCCCCAAAATCCCCCGCAGGGTGCCGCGAAGGAGCGGATAATGGGTGCAGCCCATGATCAGAGTATCAATGTCCGACTTCAGAAAGGAATCCAGATACCGTCTGGCTACCTCCACCGTGATAGGATCCTTCAGCCACCCCTCCTCCACCAGAGGCACGAACAGGGGACAGGGTTTGCCGATGACCTCCGCCTGTGGCGCATACGCCCGGATAGTGGTGGTATAAATCTGGCTTCCGACGGTTCCCTCGGTCCCGATAACACCGATTTTGCCGTTTTTGCTGGTCCTGGCCGCCACCCTGGCTCCCGGCTCCACCACGCCGATGATGGGTATGGAAAGCTCCGGTCTTAAGGTCTCTAAGGCAAAGGCGCTGGCGGTATTGCAGGCCACCACAATGGCTTTCACTCCCTTGGTCTGCAGAAAATGAATGATCTGCCGGGAATACCGGGTAATGGTTTCTTTGGATTTGCTGCCGTAAGGCACCCGGGCCGTATCCCCAAAATAAATGATTCGCTCCCTCGGCAGCTGCCGCATAATTTCACGGGCCACCGTAAGACCGCCCACCCCGGAATCAAAGACGCCGATGGGCTCATATTTTCTATTTTCCAATGACTGACTCATAATATGTACACTCCGAAATAAATCATATATCCCATTTTACCCTTTCCGGGACAAATATGCAAGCACTACTCCAAAAATGACAGCCATTTAAACTCCACCTCATACTCTCCCTCCTCCATCACAGCCTCGTACTCCTCCGCAGTCAGCACCTGGCGCAGAGATTCCCCGGCCTCCTCATCCACCACTTCATAAACACTGCTCTGAAAGCACATGTTGGGATACATGACGCACCACCAATTCTCTCCGGCGCCCTCACCGATGACCACCCGGAGGGCCTCATATTCCCCCGCCGGGAAGGTGTAAGCCCCATAGGTTTTCACCGGAAAATCCGTCCGGGCCAGGGAGGCGGTCACCTCATAGGAATAGCCCTGCTCTTTTACCACCGCTTCCGCCTCTTTTACAATTTTCTCCAGATCCCGCTCTATGATTTCCCGACTTTCCTCCGCTCCATCCACGCCGGCCAGTTCCGTCTGCATATAGGCGCCCACGGAGTCCCGGACCTGCCGCTTTAATTCCTGGTCCTTGCTGCTGTCGCTGTTGGCCAGAACGTGGAACCGGATGATCTTGGAGGCCAGTGCCTCTACCAGCCGCTCCTGGCTGTATCGATGAAACCCTAAAAGGCCAATGACCAGAAAGGCCATACACACCGCTGCTTTTTTCAGTATACTTTTCCAATTTGTTCTCATGCTTCTATCCTCCTGTTAAGGAGAGTATTGCCCGGAATTTTTTTCTTATACTTGTAACAGTTCAGACAACAAGGCATATTTTCGCTGTCCTGCCGGAAGCGGAATGCGCTACTCATTCACCAGGTTCATATCCACCGAAAAGACCATCTGAAGTTCCGTAAGATACCCCCCATAGTCCTGCCGATACCTCTCGTACAACTTGCGGTTGTATCCGCCCAGCTTGATGAAGCTGTTGCTCATATCCGCCCCCGGCTCCATCAGGAGGGCCTCCGCCGTCATGGACAGGGATTCCTCCAACTGTCCGTTTAACTGCTTTACAAGCTTACCCGTGGTCATGCCCTCTCCTCCCTTTTTTATCCGGGCCTCTCCCGTCAGCGCAATCTCCACCACAGGTTTTCCCTCCTGGCTGTGAATCTCAATATCCCTCCGGATATTCTGTATCTCCACCACCTGGCCGCCCTTCAGCTCATACAGAAAATGCTTCACCTGGTTCCGGCACAGAAAGGCCTTCATGGCGTCCTCCACAGAAATATTTCCCTTATAGGAAAAAGCGCCAAGCACCGCGTACTCCGTGATGGAGGGTACCTCCCCGCTGTTGGTCAGAACCGGAAGCAATAGATCCTCATTCTGGTTATGCCACTGGTTCATCAGATCCCCGATGGTCACCACCTTCTGCTCTTTAAAATCCTCCTGGGTATTTACCATCTGCTCCAGATATTTGCCCACAGAGCCTCCGGTGTTCTCCGTCAGCATGAGGATTTCCGAGGCCTTATCCCCGGCCACAAACAGATAGGTATTCCGGGCCACCACCTGTTCATGCTCCAGCCAGGACAGCAGATCCCGAAGCGCCGCATTGTCTGATAAAAATTCCTGGCTGATGATGATGGCCTTCAAATGATTGTAATCCAGCACCTTGTTGGTATTGTTCTCATAGGCCTTCTGGGCCTCATAATAGGCACCGGCCTCCACGGAAAAGGTCACGGTTTTTCCGCTCGGATTTTTCTCGTTGTCGCTCTCAGACAGGTCAGGAAAATCGAAGGACAGGGCCATCCCCTCTTCCGTCTTATCAATGCCGATGGATAGTGGAAAACTCCGGTCTTCCAGTTCTCTGGCGCCGCAGCCGCCAAGGAACAGAAGCGCCGCCGCAGCCACGACAAAGAATATCAGCCTTCTAACTGCCTGCGCCGGGTAAAGCCGCTTCTTACACTCCATCTACTCCGCCCCCTTTCCATCGATGTCACAGGCAGCGGCCTTTTCGTACTCTGTCATGGGCTCTCTGCTCTCCGTTGCCCGCTTCCCGCTCTCTGCCATGTATTCCCCGCTCCCCGCCTTCCGAATCCGCCCCACGATCCACAGCACCAGCGGCAGCGCCACCAGCACAGGCCCGGCCACATACGCAAGGAAACTCCTGTACAACCCCTCCGCCCTCTGATACGTAAAAAAACACCGGGCCCCGATAAATTCCAGCGCCAACACCGCCAGCAGTCCGTAATGGGTCTTTTTCTCATGAAAAAGTTCCTTTAAAATGTGTCCGGAATAAAACACCCCGGTATTCATCAGCGCAAACATGGAAAAAAACCAGATGGCCGTCATCAGCGCGTCCATCCGCTCAAAAAATCCCCCGGGCAGCTTCACCATACTCATAAGGGTGATCACCGGCCGCTCCAGCGCAACGGTGGTCTTCACCTGGAAATTTCCCAGAAGGGCCAGATAAATGACCGCGTTTAATACCGCCGCCACTCCCACCGCCCAGCCGGCACATTTCAAAAGCTTTTCCGGTTTATTACAGTGGGGCTTTAAAAACAGCACCAAAAACACCGGCAGAAAGAAAACGAACACCGTGAGGCTTCCCGCAAGAAAGCTGCCGCCGGAGACAGCCACCGGCGTCCAGTAATCCGGGTTTGCTCCACGAAGGGCGAAAAGCAGCATCAGCAGAAGGGGGGCCAGCAGAAACCAGAACAAAATCTCGTAGATCCGCGCCCGCCCCTCAAGCCCCCGAATGGTTCCGTATGCCGCCAGCAGGAGGATCAACACACTGATGAGGCTGTAAGAGCCCTCCGGCAGCAGCCAGGACCGCACCAACCCCGTAAGCTGATACAGCACAAAAGCGCCCAGGAGCAAAAAGAAAAACAGGAAAAAAAGCATTACCACATCCCTGAGAAAGCCCCCCAGCACCTCTTTTAAATACTGAGAAAGGCTTCCCTTCATCTGCTTTAGCACTCTTCCTAATAGTCCCAGATAGGCCAGCGCCAGCAAGGCTCCCGCTCCGATACAGAAAATACCGTCCGTGCCTGCCGTCCCGGCCAGCATTCCCGGAAGCAGCAGACTGCTGACCCCGAACAGATCAAAAATCAACAGCCTTCTTATCTGACGTATGGAAATCTGACCGTTGTTAGAGAACATTTTTCTTTCCCTCCCGCTTTTTTATTCTCAACCGCACTCTCGCGTTTTCCATGGTGTAGATGGGCCGCCGCTTCATCCAGCTTAAAGGCAGGCGTAAGAAGGTATCCCGCTCATCATCATAGTGGTTCAGATCCGGTCCTACAAAGGGCATGAGATAGGGAATTCCGAAGCTTTCCAGGTGGGACAGATGAATCAGAACCGCCAGCAGGCTTAAGAGAAATCCGAAAAATCCCAGATAAGCGCACAGCAAAATAAACAGGAATTTTAAAATCCGAAAGGCCGTGGCAAATTCCTCGTTGGGAATGGTGAAGGAGCAAAGCGCCGTCAGGGCCACAATGATCACCACAATGGGACTGACAATGTTGGCATCCACCGCCGCCTGGCCGATGATCAGTCCGCCTACAATGCCTATGGTATTACCCAAAGCGCCTGGTATCCGCACTCCTGCCTCCCGCAGGAGCTCAAAGGCAAGCTCCATTATGAGAATCTCCACCACCGCTGGGAAAGGCACTCCCTGGCGTGCCGCCGCAAAGGATAATAATAAATCGGTAGGTAGGATCTGGGTGTGAAAATTGCTCACCGCCAGATACAGCCCCGGCAGCGTCATGGCCAGAAAAGAGGCGATGTAGCGCAGGATTCTGGTGAAGGAGGCGATCTCCCAGCGGGTGTAATAGTCATCGGCGGTCTGGATAAAGGAGTTGTACCCGGTGGGCAGAATCAAGGCCACCGGCGAATTGTCCGTCAGCAGCACAATACGCCCCTCCAGAATGGCCATGGCCGCCCGATCCGGCCGCTGGGTGGTCTGAAACTGAGGAAAAGGCGAAAGCCAACTGCCCTCGGCAAGCTGCTCCACAATGCCGCTGTCCAATACCCCATCAATCTCAAAATCCTCAAGTCTCTGCTCGATGGCGGCAAGCAGATCAGGACGGACCAGGTCCTCCATGTACACCAAGTCCACATTGGTATGGGAACGCCGCCCGGCAAAGGATTCCCGGACCTTCACCTTGGGCGTCCGCAGTCTTTTCCGGATGAGCGCAGTATTCACCTTGATGGACTCCGCAAAGCCCTCGTTGGAGCCCCGGGTGGATTTCTCCGACTGGGGCTCCTTCACCCCCATATTGGGGTAGCCCTTGTCCTTGATCTTCAGAGCCCGGTCATAGCCGTCTATAAAAAAAATGGCGTCTCCGGTCAGCATACCGATTGCGGCCTCCTCCATGGTTTCGTATTCGGTCACATCGGAGATTCCGAAGGCATTTTCCCTAAGATATACAAAGATCTGATCCTCTGGCATCTCCCACAGGGTATTTAAAAGCTTGCCCAGAACGGAGTTTTCCAGAATCATATTCCCTACGGCCACCTCCACGTAGGCAATAAAGCACTCCGTTTTCAGTTCCTTTCCCAGTTTCATCCGACGTTTCTTGATATCCGCGCAGTCGTTAAAAAGCAATGAGAAGGCATTGATATTCTGTTCCAGACTGGCTGAAATTATAGTTGACATAAGATTCCCCTTTCCTGTGGAACAAAAAAAGAAACTGCTCGCTATCAAACAGTTTCTCTTACTCTCTTTGTTTTTATTCCTGCTCCCGGATAATATTTTTTACCACGATTTCCTGATTCATCACATGCTTGACCATGGCCTGAGCCACCGCTTCCTTATCCCGGCGCAGCAGCCCCTCGTAAATCTCCCGGTGTTCGGCGATCAAGGTCGGGTAGGCAGTCTCATCCTTTAAATATTCCACCCGATAGCGGTACATCTGCTCCCGCAGGTTGTTCAAAAGATTCATCAGCTTCGGATTGTCCGCAGCCTTGTAAATGGCGTCATGGAAGGCCACGTCCGCCTGGGCCACCTTCTTCACATCCCTGCTTCTGGTGGACTCCTCAAAATCCCGCACCGCACTCTTCAACTGCCGAAGCTGCTGCTCCGTGATCTTGTCGCAGGCTAGCTTCACCGCCAGTTCATCCAGAGCCTGCCGTATCTGAAGCACGTCCTCCATATCCTTCTCCGTCATCTTTGCCACCTGGGCACCTTTTCTGGGAATCGTCACCGCCAGGCCCTCCAGCTCCAGCATACGGATGGCCTCCCGGATAGGGGTCCGGCTCACCCCCAGCCTGGCGGCCAACTGCAGCTCCATCAGCCGCTCGCCCGGTTTCAGTTCTCCCTTCAGTATGGCCTCCCGCAGGGTATTAAACACCACATCCCGCAGAGGAAGATAGGCATTCATATTCAATGTGAGCTTTTCCGTCATTGTAACCTCCTGTTTTGATACATGTCTGTCAGATACACCTGTTTCGCCAGATTTTGCTCCTTTAAGGCATACAGCGCCTCTTTAGCCGCCACCTTGCCTTCAAACAGGCCAAACACCGTAGGACCACTGCCGCTCATCAAAGCATTCATGGCCCCATGCTCCATCATCGTCTCCTTGATCTGTCCGATTACCGGGTAATGGGCGCAGGTTACGGTCTCCAGCACATTGCCCATGGCCCCTGCCATGGCCCTTACATCCCCCGCTTCTATGGCCTCCACCACCCCGTCGATATCGGGATGCAAGGTATTCTCATCCAGTACCAGGTGCTCGTAAACAAATTTTGTGGAGACACTGATTGCCGGCTTTGCGATCAGAACCGGACATCTGGGCGCCGGCTTCAAGGGTGTAAGCTTCTCACCGATTCCCTCCGCCAGAGCCGTTCCCCGCAGAAGACAGTAGGGAACGTCCGCCCCCAGCTTTACCCCCCGCTCCATCAATTCCTCCCGGGACAGTCCCAGACGAAACATCCGGTTCATTCCGAAGAGTATAGCCGCCGCGTCGGAGCTTCCCCCCGCCATCCCGGCCGCCACTGGGATATATTTCCGCAGGCTGATATGCACCCCCTCCGAGATGGAAAATTCCTCCATCAGAAGCTTTGCCGCCTTGTAGACCAGATTATTTTCATTGACCGGCAGATAATAAAGGTTGGTACTGACCTCGATACCCGGCTTTCTGGTCCGGCGAAGGATGATCCTGTCGTAAAGTTGGACGGTCTGCATGACCATCCGCACCTCATGATATCCGTCCTCCCTTCGCCGTAAAACATCCAGTCCCAGATTGATTTTTGCCAATGCCCTCAAATTTAATTCTTTCATTGTGATTCTCCTGTATTTTGTATACATTTTATGATTTTTTTGGGAAAATGTCAATGGTTCCTTTTAAGTTTCCGCTTTCTTTACATGGATTGGAGAATATGCAACCAGGGGGCACTTGCTTTTCACGGGTTTTCACAGGAGCAGAAGTTTTTTTGGGTTTTGTCTGGAGGTCGCCCTGGATGGCATATTTGTTATCGCAGACACGCTCTCGCTCATACAATAGAAAGCACGCTTTGCGAGCTTTCTATTGTCATGAATCAAGACGCAGCGGTACTAAGCTCGCCGCCCGTAAACGGTCGGTTCGCTAAGTGCCGGCGTCTTTCAATGGTCTGCTTATAACAAATATGCCATCCAGGGCTACGTTCCGGTCAAAAGGCAAAAAAAAGGGCTCTTCATGGGTCTTAGTGGGTGAAAAACACCCGCCAGCCCAGTGTTTATACTGATTTCACGCATTTTGGTTTTCGATTCGGAAGTGGGATGCTCAAATCGGAGCATACCAGGTACACCATATCC
>CALWLN010000081.1 GCA_944381535.1 uncultured Lachnospiraceae bacterium | reverse complement strand
GAATGTTATAGCTGCTTTTTTTGTGCAGCCCTTTTCGCTTTTGTCAAGCGGAAAGGGAGCTTTATGTCTATCACAGTATGGCAGGCGTTTGTATGTAGGTATCCGTGATCTCCGGAGTTTTTGATTTTCATTCAAAAATTCAATATTTAAGGAGATTGCGAGATGCCTAAAAAACAATTTAATAAACTGGAGATACAATTCCAAGAAGAATGCAAGGTTATCAATTTGAAGTACGAATACGACGGTTACAACGGGGATATAAGCTGGGCAATTATTTCTAATCTATCCGAAGATGAAATATTAGAAAAGTACCGCCCTATTATCAGCGATTATATGCCCTTTATCGTTTTAACTCCAGCCTTTGATGAAGTGCGTGATGAATATCGGAGAAATGAGAAAAAATTTCAAATGAGAGCGGTCAGAAAGCACGATTTTTACAATCTAGAAGATGGCGAAATAGAACTACACCACACCGAGCTGGTAACTGATGATTTAGAAGAAAGCTTCTTTAAGAGTGAAGAAGAACAGGCTTTGCGAAAAGCCATTCAACAGTTAAAACCAATTCAGAAAGAGCGCCTTATCAAATACTACTTTGAGGGAAAAAGCAGTCGGCAAATTGCAAAGGAAGAAGGTGTCGCTTATAGTGCTGTTGACAGCTCCATCGCTGCCGCACTAAAAAATTTGAGAAAATTTCTGATTTAGGGTGTGCATTTGACCTCTCCCAGTGGGAATAAGTGAAGGGACTTGTTTCTACTCCGGATATGAAACACCTTTCAAATATAAAATTGAGAGGTTTACATTATGGAACACAAAGATAATCGGAAGGTCAAGCGTGGAGAAATCTACTTGTATGATTTCGGCAACAACGAAGGCTCTATTCAAAACGGAATCCGCCCCGTCCTTATCGTACAGTGCGATGAGGGCAATCAGGCAAGCACAACAACAGTTGTTGCCGCCCTTACTACGGCAATCAAGAAACGGTTTTTGCCCTCGCACATTACTTTGGGCAGAAATTTCGGATTGGATGAGCCCTCAATGGTTATGCTTGAACAACTGAAAACAGTTAATCAATATGATCTGACGGAATATATCGGTTTGATTGACAATGAGCAGCTCTTACGGAAAATCAATAACGGATTAAAAAGTGCTTTCGGGCTGTGGACAAAAAATCCTCGAAGGAAAGGAGAAATTCGTTGCTTATGCAGTCGGTGCTTAGAGGATTATAAGTCTAATCCTGATTATATTGTTAGGCGTTTTGATCCTTTTACAAAGGAAAAAGAGAAATGCGATAAGTGCAACCGGATGGGATTTGAGTATATCGTAAGAGAGAAGCAAAATAGGGATTTCCCGAAGAACGAAGGCAAAACAGATAAAGCCTAAAAGTCAATGATGCGATTGAAAATATCGCATCATTGGTGCAAATGAAAAATTTGAATACAATGCAGTTAAATCCAAAGGGCAAAGGAGGCGATTGCATTGAAACGATAAAGGAGGCAAAAAATGGACGACCTCACCGGAAGAATGTTAGGCTCCAAGCAGGTAGCGGAAATGCTCGGCATTTCAGTTTCATACGCTTATAAAATAATCGATCAGTTAAACAGAGAACTTGAACAGGCTGGTTATTTGACGCTTCACGGGAAAGTGGATTCTTTATATTTGAAACAGCGCTTCTTCCCAAACACAGCAAAAATACCGCTTAATAACGAAAGGAGTAACGATGGCGCAATACAAGTATCAGGTCAAAAAAGGCGTCAAGTGGATGGTTAAATTCAACTACACTGATCCAAAGACCGGAAAAACGAAAACAGAGTATAAACGAGGCTTTGCAAGCAAACGAGAAGCCAGAGACTATGAGGATGAATTTCTTGAAAACCTCACCGCAGAAAGCGGTGAGGAAGATCCTCTTTACGAACGGACATTTGAAGATGTTTTCCACGAATACCTTATGTCACACAAGAGAGAAGATATTAAGGAATCGACACTACAAACAAAATACAATATTTTTGAAAAGCATATTTTCCCGACTTTTCGGAATGTGTTGATTTCAGAAATTACTGATGATGATATAGCGGAGTGGCAGACAAAGATGAAAGACTTTATTATGCCGAATGGGAAGCATTTTTCCAAATCGTTTTTAAGGACAATTCAGAGCCAGTTCAATTCCATTATCAACTATGCAAACAGCAAAGGGTATCTTCATCAAAATCCGCTTGCTGACATCAAAAATATGGGCATAAAGGATAAACGGGTAGAATTTTGGAGTACATCTGAATATGAACGGTTTGCCTATTATGCAATGAAGTATCCCAATTACTATTACGCTTTTGAGGTACTTTATTGGTGCGGACTCCGAGAGGGAGAAATGCTCGCTTTAACGCTGCAAGACATTGATCTCGAACAGGCAGTCATCTATGTGAACAAAACATACCAGCGATATCATAGACAAGACATCATCAGCACACCTAAAACTCCGAGTTCAGTGAGGAAGGTTAGTATGCCTGCTTTTCTTTGTGATGAATTGAGAGAATACATTGATATGCTCTACTTTCCTGATCCCAATCAGAGGATTTTTGCAATTACCAAGTCAAAACTTACACATCGTTTTCACAAGTTATCTGAAGAAGCAGGTTTGAGGCGTATTACCGTACACGGATTGCGACATTCTCATGTATCCCTTCTTATAAGCAAGAAATATGATATTTTTGAGGTGTCAAAACGAATAGGACACAAATCTATTAAAACAACGCAGGATATTTACGGACATCTGTTTGATGAAGTCCAAAAGACGATTGCAAATGACCTTGACAGTCTTAGAAGGAGGTAAGAATATGTCAGCCAAAAACTGTGATAATCATAATCGGTGGAGAAGCAAAACCATAGCGTTTCGTGTTTCTTCAGAAGAAGATAAACAGATTAACACCGCAGTAGAGCTTTCAGGAATGACAAAGCAGGATTATATTACATCCAAATTGCTTGATCGGACTATTTATGTAAAAGGCAACTGCAAAATACATAGAGCTGTATACGATAAGCTCAATGAAGTATTAGCTGAATTACAACGAATTGAAAGTGGGGGAACTGTAGATGATGAGTTGATGTCGAATGTAAAACTGATTGCAGGAATCATTGATAACCTATATATCAAGACCAATATCTAACAATGAAGCCCGGTTGACGAAACCGGGCTTTTTGTTTATAATGAATTAACGATTTCTACATACCCAACATCAAAACCGTGTGGTATCATTTCTTTGCAGTAATTGCAACACTTTTTGCAACACGAGGAGCGATAAATAAAATAATACAGAGAAAAATGCCCTCAAAAACGCCTGAAATGATAGGAAAACGCACTGAAAATAGGATGTGGGAGAATATTATAAAAGAGAAGGATTGGTGCTAAATGTTTAACGAGTGGAATATACAGTTTGACGTACCTCTTGATAAGGCCATGCAGGCCGGATATTATGAGGATATGGTGGACTTGATCCGCAATCTTTTCGGACAGGCGTTGAAGACCAATGACAGCCTGCAGTTTGCAGTGCTGACGGGGTGCCTCCGGGTATCAAAGGAGAGTGGACCAGGAAGTGAGGGAACTTCTGGAGTACTACGAGTTGTCTGAGTTCTATGGCGCAATAAAGGAGTGGTATGACGGATATCGTTTTGGAAATGTGGATGTGTACTGTCCGTGGGATGTGATCTGCTATTGCGATAAACTGCGCACGAATCCGGAAGCGCAACCGGAAGCATTCTGGTCAAATACCAGTGGGAACGAGATTATCCGGCATTTTATCGGGATGGCGAGAGGAATAATAAGGCAGGAAATCGAACGGCTGATGGCGGGAGAGACTGTTGAAAAAATTGTGCGGCAGGAACTGACCTATAAGGAATTATATGATTCCATCGATAATATGTGGAGCATACTGTTTACCACCGGGTATCTGACCCAGCGGGGAAAACCGGAGGGGAAAAAGCTTGCGCTGGCTATTCCGAACAGAGAGATACGTGATATATTTGAGGCTCAGATTCTGGAGTGGGTTCAAGACACCGCCCGTCAGGACGGCGCAGCGCTGGAGGCATTTTGTGAAGCCTTTCGTGAAGGGAATGTTGGAGTGTATTCTCCAATCAAGAGACCGGGGAAGGCTACAGTGATATTTTGGTAGAAATTGATGATGAGGATATCGGTATTATCATAGAAGTAAAATATGCGGATAATGCTGACCTTGAAGCGACCTGTCGGAAAGCGCTGGAGCAGATAGAAGAGAAGCGTTATGATGAAAGACTTTTGGATGCGGGGATGCAGACGATATTCAAATTTGGCATTGCATGCTATGGAAAACGGTGCAGGGTCATGCTGATGGAGAAAAAATACTACGCGTAAGTGATGGGAATTTTTCGCCTGCATTCGTACAAGAAGAAATTAGCGAGGCGATATAATGGATAGAAAAACGGCAGAAGGGTTGCTGGCAGAGGCCAAATTTATGAACGATGGAGCCTGGATAGAACATTCATACAAAGTGGCACACCTGGCTGAAAAAATAGCATGCAGGGCAGGTATGAACAGCGAAAAGGCATACATTCTGGGCCTGCTCCATGACATTGGAAGAAGGAATGGCAGCATGCGGGCCCGCCATGCGCTAGAAGGGTTTCAATTTTTGAATGATATGGGATTTGCGGAAGGCGCAAGAATTTGCTTGACACATACGTTTCAATATAAAGACGTTGAAGCGATTTATGATACATGGGACTGTAGTCAAGGACAATTGAGAAATTTTGGGGAGAGTATTCAAAAGCCTTTGCGGCGATTGCGCCGTTCTTAGACCGTGGGTATCGGAATGAACTGGCGCAACTATCAATCTAATCAAACAAAACAAACTCATACCCGGCGGCCCGGGCCTGGTCGATAAAGTCGCCGAGAATCTCCGTGTTGGTGGTGGAAACTGCGTGGAGCAGATAAATGGCTCCGGGATGCAGCTTATTCATTAGCTTGTCAAGGGCCTCTGTGGGGTCCGGCTGGTTATTGGTGTCGTAGTCCAGGTAGGCGAAGCTCCAGAACACACTCTTGTAGTTGCAGTTGTTGACAACGGCCAGGGACTGTTCGCTGAACTTGCCTGCAGGGTAGCGGAACAGGTGCATTTCGTAACCGAAGTTTTCCTTGATGTAGTTATGAAGGCCCAGCACCTCATTCTGCTGTTCTTCGATGGACTGGGAGGGAAGGCCGTCGGCGGGGTGGGTGACGCTGTGGTTGCCCACCATATGTCCTTCGTCAATCATCCGCTGTATGAGTTCAGGATTCTGTTTAGCAAATTGGGAGGTCACAAAAAATACGGCCTTTACATTTTTCTCCTTTAAGGTGTCCAGAATGGCAGGGGTGCAGCCATTCTCATAGCCTTCGTCGAAGGTCAGGTAGACGGTGTTTCCACTGTCCGGCACGATGAAGTTGGCATTGTATTTCCCGTATTTTTCCTGGTAGGAGAGGGCTGCGTAGGGTTGATTCTTTTCATTGAGGTCCACGCCCTGCCCCCAGTTCAGGGTGGTGTTGTCCAGTGAGGCCAGATCGCTTATCTGGGGATTACTCAGGGTGTGGGAGGTGGAACCGGATGGATTTTCATCCTGCGCAGTTGTGTCCGGCTGGTCCCCGGAATCTGTCGGAATATCGATTTTTTTAAGAGCCTGCGCCACTCCGGCGTATAGAGAGCCTGCGGTTTTTCCCTCCGCTGCGCTCTGCGCGGAACCGTTGGGCTCATCTTCAGTTGTATTTTTTGCGGAATCAACGATTTCGCCTTGGGCCATGCCCTGACCGGAATCGGATCCGTTCTTTTCCAAAACGCCGGTAACGCAGGAGATCACGATTACAACGGCGGCTAGCAGCAGAATGCAGGCGGCGGCGCTTAAAATACTGTGAATACGTCTTTTCTGATTGGTACGTTTTTTTCTTAATTGTGTCATGATAATTTATCCTTTATGTATATTGAGCCTATATGGCGGGTCATTTTTTGTTTGTCCATGGCGGACTACGTGTTCCATTATAGTCAAAGAGGAAGCGTTTGTCCATGCTAAAAAGGTTAATTAAAAATTAAGATTTTATGTAAATATGACCGCACAGAAAAATATTTTAGTCTATGTAGACGATAGCAGGGGAACCTGCTATAATAAAGCCATATGATACAACCCGAGGTGAAGAATGATGATATTGTGCATTGCTTTGACTCCATGCAAAGTCTTATAGAGCAGGATTGCATGGAGTAGACAGACTGCTCTCGGACTTTGCGAATTTTCATCCGAAAATCTATGGAATGAGGAGCAAAGTCAATGAAAAAATATAAAAATACACTCAAAGAAATGAAACCCTTCCTGCTGCTTTGGAGCACCCAGGCTTTTTCCGGCCTTGGAAGCAGTATGACAAGCTATGGGCTGGTCATCTGGTCCTATACACAGCAGGGCTCCGCCCTTATGACGGCCCTTTTGATGGTGAGTTCCTATGCGCCCTATGTACTCCTCAGTGTTTTTGCCGGCGCTCTGAGCGATAAATGGAACAAGAAAAAGACCATGCTGGTCTGCGATACCATTGCGGCGGCCACAACGGTTGCGGTGCTGGTATTGCTGAAAAATGGCGCGCTGGAAATCTGGCATCTGTACCTGCTGAATGCCGTAAACGGGCTGATGAATACGGTGCAGCAGCCGGCGTCTGAGGTGGCCACAACGAGGGTGCTGCCGAAGAAATATTATCAGCGGGTGGGCGGCCTTCGATACCTTTCCAGTTCCTTCAGCTCCATATTGACGCCGGTAATTGCCACGGCTGTTTTGGGGCTTGCGGGGATGGAAGCGGTTGTTGCCTTCGACCTGGTCACCTTCGTGGTGGCATTTTTAACACTGGCCTTCGGAATACGGATTCCCGAAAGCCGGGAAAAGGAGGAAGGACAGGAGAAGCTTCTGGCTTCCGCCAGGAAGGGAATCGGCTATCTGAAACGGGAGAGAGGCATTTTCGATCTGATCCTGTTTCTGGCGGCCATTAACCTGGTGGCTTCCGTCTATAATGCCGCGCTTCCGGCCATGCTTCTGTCCAGGGAAGGAGGAAGCGAAAAGGTTCTCGGCCTGGTAAACGCAGTCACCGGCATAGCCACATTGGCGGGTAGTATTCTGGCCTCCTTTGCCGGAGAGCCCAAAAGCCGGGTGCGCGTCATATGCAACTGCCTGCTGTTTTCCATGAGCACGGAAAATTTTATGCTGGCTCTTGGAAAAACCCCCCTCCTCTGGTGTATCGGCGCAATTCTCGGATGGATTGCCATTCCTCTGATGAATACGAACCTGGACGCGATTCTGCGGCTGCGGGTGCCGGAACAGATGCAGGGGCGGGTGTATTCCGTGAGAAACTCACTGCAGTTTTTTACCATCCCGATTGGCTATTTCCTGGGCGGACTGCTGGTGGATCAGGTGTTTGAGCCCATTATGGCAATGCAGGATAAAACCGGTATTTTGGCCAAAGCTTTCGGAAGCGGGAAAGGCTCCGGCGCAGCGTTTTTATTTTTCGCGCTGGCCTTTGCGGGAATCGGCGTTTGCCTGTATTTCCGAAGGGACAGACATCTTTGGGAGCTGGAAAAAGGCGCGCGATAACTCCCCATACGGATATACGGAAGGAGGCAGCCGACTGCTGAAAGGAAAGCGTGAAATGGCGGAAAAAAGTGCTTGCTTTTTCACAGGTGTTTTTGTATACTAGGGGTAATGAAAGGGAGTAACCGGCATTTGGATTGAATGGATTTTTGGCGTCAATACGGTGGGCACTCAGGTTCATCCGCTGAAAGTTAAAATGGTGAGACTTTTATTCCCGCGAGCAACGAGCCAAGCAGCCGCGCTTGCGCGGATATTTGGCGACTGCCGCGAGGGTCAAATACCCCGCTGAAGAGCAGCGGGGTATTTGACTGCTGTTTTAGTACAATAGAAGTCTTTCTTATGTCAGAGAAATGCTGCGGTTTACGGATCGGTCCGTGTAAGGCGATATCGGACGGGCCGTGAGCGGTAACAGAGGGACCTCCGGCTGTCGGAAATATCCCTGTACATTATTCAGAAAGAAGAGGAGAATCATCTATGGAATTTTTAGTCTCTGGTATCCTTTCCATTACATGGCAGCAGGTTGTTATGTATGTGATTGGAGTGGTAATGATTTACCTTGCGGTCAAAAAGGAGTACGAGCCTTCTTTGCTGCTCCCCATGGGCTTTGGGGCAATTCTGGTCAACCTTCCCGGGAGCGGGGTATTAAACCAGTTTGTGGAAGGTGTGGGAGAGACCAACGGGATTATCCAATGGCTGTATGAGGTTGGGATTGAGGCTTCCGAGGCTTTCCCCATCATTTTGTTTATTGGCATCGGAGCCATGATTGATTTCGGTCCTTTGCTGGCAAGACCCATCCTGTTCCTGTTTGGAGCGGCGGCCCAGTTCGGTATCTTTGCGGCGCTGTTCCTTGCCGTGGTACTGGGATTCGACTTGAAGGACGCGGCGGCCATCGGTATCATCGGAGCTGCGGACGGCCCCACCTCCCTGTTGGTGTCACAGGTACTTCAGTCAAACTACATCGGGCCCATTGCGGTGGCGGCCTACTCGTATATGGCGCTGGTACCCATTGTACAGCCTTTTGCCATCCGCCTGGTTACCACTAAGAAAGAACGCCGGATTCATATGGCATATTATCCGGGCGAGGTTTCCAAAGCGGTGCGGATCGTGTTCCCGATTATTGTTACTTTTATTGTGGGAATGATAGCTCCCTCTGCGGTATCGCTGGTGGGCTTTCTGATGTTCGGCAATCTGCTGCGGGAGTGTGGCGTGCTGTCAACCCTCTCTGATACGGCCCAGAACGTGTTGGCGAATCTGATTACTCTGTTTTTGGGAATCACGATTTCCTTCAGCATGCAGGCGGAGCAGTTCATCCAGCTGGATACGATTCTGATAATGGTAATCGGTCTATTTGCCTTTGTATTTGACACCATCGGCGGCGTATGCTTTGCGAAGATCATGAATCTGTTCCTGAAGAAGAAGGTCAACCCCATGATTGGCGCGGCGGGAATTTCCGCGTTCCCCATGGCTACCAGAGTAGTGCAGAAGATGGCCCAGAAGGAAGACCCGACCAATATTCTGATCATGCAGGCGGCCGGAGCCAATGTGGCGGGACAGATTGCCTCTGTGGTTGCCGGAGGTCTTATCATAAGTCTGGTAAGCGCATACCTGTAAGGGCCTGTCGCCATTGCCGCGGAGAGCGTAAGTTCGCGGATTGGCTGTCACAGGTACAGAGAACCAGTAGAAAGGAGCTACATTATGGAAGAAAATATTATAGCGGCGCTGAAAATCATGGGCCAGGGCATGGTGGGAATTTTTGCGGCGATAATCGTTATCATGGTGGTCATGATGATAATACAAAAATTCTCAAAAAAGAGCGGGAAAAAGGACGCGTCCAAAGAATAAAGACAGAGGGTTACAGTTCGGCTCAGCCGGGCTGTAACCTTATCTATTTGGGAGAATGAGAAGGAGGAACATTTAAAAATGACCGAACGTGAAAAAATGTTAGCCGGAAGGCTTATATATGACCCTTTCTCAGAGGGAATGCCCGAGGAGCGCGCAAATGCGCACCGGCTCTGTAAGCTGTATAACGACACGCTGGAAACGGACACGGAAAAGCGGAAGGAGATTCTGGACGAACTGCTTCCGGACCGGGGAGAGAATGTCTATTTGCAGGGGCCCATCTATTTTGATTTCGGAGCCAACATTCATATGGGAAAGGACAGCTATGCTAATTTCAATTTCACGGTACTGGATGAGGGGAGAGTAACCATCGGAGCGTCCGTGTTCATTGGTCCCAATGTCTCTATGCTGACGGCCATACATCCCCTTTGCTATCAGGACAGGAATTCCTTTTACAATGAAAAGACGGGAGTGGTAACCAATCTGGAATATACGGCGCCCATCACCATTGGGGACAACTGCTGGATTGGCGGAAGCGTGACCGTCTGCGGCGGAGTCACCATCGGGGAAGGCTCCGTCATTGGGGCGGGATCTGTGGTGACGAAGGATATTCCGGCGGGCAGTCTGGCAGTGGGGAATCCCTGCCGTGTCATCCGTGCCATTACGGAAAAGGACCGGCTTTCCGCTCACCCGGAGCTTTTCACGGAATAAATGCCGGTGGCAGCTTTTCGCAATCGGGAAAGAGACAGGGGGGCGTGAGTATGCATTTTGTCAATGCAAAAGGGATACTGTCCGCACGGAACGGTATGAATGTATACCGGGGCTGTACCCATGGCTGCGTTTATTGCGACGGCAGAAGCAAATGCTATGGGTTTACCCATGATTTTGAGGGCACTGCGAAGAAAGTCTGAATATCACAAGAAAATGTCTGGAACTGATCGAGCGCTATGGATTCGGCGCGGCAATCCAGACTAAGTCCGACAGAATCCTCCGGGATTTGGAGCTGCTGAAGCGTATCAATGAAAAAGCAAAATGCGTCGTGCAGATGACACTGACCACCCATGATGAAGAATTATGTAAAATTTTGGAGCCCAATGTGTGTACCACAAAAGAACGGGTAAAGGCATTGAACATTTTGCGGGAGAACGGAATTCCCACTGTTGTCTGGCTATCGCCGATTCTGCCCTTTATTAACGATACAAAAGAGAATATCGAAGGGATTTTAAATGACTGTATTCAGGCGAAGGTGTATGGAATTATCTGCTTTGGTATGGGCGTGACCCTGCGGGAGGGCGACCGGGAATATTTCTACGCGGCGCTGGATAAGCATTTCCCGGGCATGAAGGAGCGATACCATCGCAGGTACGGGTATGCCTATGAACTGCCAAGTGACAGAAACGCGGAGTTGATGAAGCTGTTCCGGGATATCTGTGAGAACCATGGAATTGTGCATGAGGTGGATGCCTGTTTTCAATATCTGCATGAATTCCCGGAAAAATATGAGCAATTGACACTGTTTTGATAAAAACGGCCGGCCCCAAAAGATTGCGGCAGAATTCGGGTGTCAAAGCGTTTCAATGTACAGAGCGGAATGTGAGGAAAAATGGAAATCTGTAATTTATGCCCAAGAAAATGTCATATAGACCGGACAAAGGGACAGACCGGGGTCTGCGGTCAGACAGATAGGATCCGGGTGGCCCGGGCGGCTCTCCACATGTGGGAGGAGCCCTGTATCTCCGGCACAAAGGGCTCCGGAACGGTATTTTTTACGGGATGCGGCTTAAGATGTGTATTTTGTCAGAATCATTCCATCGCAAGCGGCCGGGTGGGAAAAGAGATTTCTGTGGATCGGCTGGCGGAAATCTTTCTGGAATTGCAGGGGCAGGGGGCCAACAATATCAACCTGGTGACGGCGGGACATTTCGCGCCGCAAATCCTTGAAGCGCTGGATAAGGCAAGAGGAAATGGGCTCAAATTGCCTGTCGTGTACAATACCAGTGCTTATGAGGAAGTGGAGACTCTGCGTATGCTGGAGGGCTATGTGGATGTGTATCTGCCGGATTTGAAATACGTGGACAGCGGATTGAGCGGGAAATATTCCCATGCGCCGGATTATTTTGAGAAGGCGAAGGCGGCTATCCAAGAGATGGCGCGGCAGGCGGGGGAGCCGGAGTTTGCGGAGGAAGCTGCCATTGCCGGGATGGGAATCGGCGTGGAAGAGTACCAGCGGCGCAGCGAAAAGGGTGAGTCGCTGATCATGACAAAGGGCGTGATCGTGCGCCATCTTGTGCTTCCTGGTTGTGTGGAGGATTCCAAAAGGGTGCTGGCGTATCTGCTTGGGGAATACGGAAGTCGGATTTTTATCAGTATCATGAACCAGTACACGCCTCTGCCCCATGTGGCCTCCTACCCGGAGCTGAACCGGAAGGTCACAAAGAAGGAGTATGAGGAAGTCGTTGATTTTGCCCTGGAGCTTGGAATCGAAAATGGCTTTATCCAGGAGGGAGAGACGGCGCGGCAGAGTTTTATACCGGACTTTGACGAGAGCGGTGTATAGAGGAGGCAGTGCGGCGTGTGGGACGGAGTCTGTCCCCGGCAGGCGGTTTGTAAAGAAAGGAAATGTATGGAACCGAAGAAATTAGACAGAAAAAAACTGGCAGCCACCTGCCTCATCCTTGTGGCGGGGATCCTGGTGTGCGTGGTTCTTTATCTGATATGGCAGTATCCCCATATGAAGGAATTTGGAAGCTCCGGCAACTTTGCGTCGGAGGAGGTGCGGAAGAAGGCGGAAGAGCTGGTGGGGCTGTTCTCGGAAGAAAGGTATCAGGAGATTTTGGATGAGTATGCCGGAAAGGAGCTTTTGAGGGCGGCAGACGCCAGGGATCTGGAAAATATGTCCATCACCGCTTCCGCCAATCGGGGCGGTTTTCAGGAAATTTCCGATATGGTGCTGGCGGAGATGAAAAAGGCCGGAAGGCTTTATGCGGTGGCGGAGGTCAGGGCCGTGTACGAGCAAGTGACGCTGACCTATACCTTCAGCTTCAACGAGCGGATGGAACTGGCAGGAGTCTATATCAAATCCCCGCGCATGGCGAAGTAGTGAGGTCTAGGCACAGGCCCAGTACGCAAAGCAGTCTATATCAAATCTCCCTGCGTGGCGGAGTAGGGCCGCCTAAAGCAGCCCAATGTGTACAAAAGCATGGTACAGCCCGTCCTCCTTCAGGGGTTTCGTCACATAGTCCGCGGCGGCCTTCACCGCCTCGTTGCCGTTGCCCATGGCGATGCCGCAGCCGGCCAGCTCCAGCATCTCAATGTCGTTGTCGCTGTCGCCCACGGCGATGACGTCCTCCCGCCGTATCTCCTCCTTTGTCAGGATGCTCTGTATCCCGGCGGCCTTGTTGACCACGGCGGGCGTAATCTCTCCGGCGATCTTGCCGGAGCAAGGAAGGCTGGAGGGTACGATGTAAAAGCAGGTGCCCCAGCGTTCCTTCAGTTCCTCCAGGGTGACGGTGTCGCTGAAAAACAGGATTTTTTCAATCTCATGGACGTCCAGGGGGGAGTCGATGAGGGTGGGGCGTACCTCCACCAGCTTTGTCGCTCCGTCCCCCAGAGATTCCTGGATATTCCCCACAATCTCGTGAAAGCTTTGAAGGGACTGGCGCAGCAGGTAGCTACGCCGGTAGGTCAGCAGCTCGAAGGCACAGTTATAGTGTAGAAGATAGCTGCACAGGGACAGGTAGGTAAACTGTGTGATAAATTTGTGGCGCAGGCATTCCCCCTGAAAGAGGACATAGCTGCCGGAGCCGGTAACGTACCCGTCAAATTCCATCCCCCGAAGCAGCGGCGCCACCTGAAAATGGGCCCGCCCGCTGCAGATGCAGACCTGATGGCCCTTTGCCCGGGCCCCGGCGATGGCTTCCCGGGCGGACTGTGGTATGGTACCGTCGAAATCCCGGATGGTGCCGTCCAGGTCTAAAAATATAATTTTGCTCATAGTATCTTGCTCCCTTGCAAATAACCGCAACGCGTTTCCGTTTTGCTTATATTTTCTATTCTATGTGCAGTATAGCACAATACAGGGAGAATTGCAGGAGTTTTTCCAAAAATTCAGCAAAAGTTCAGAGAAAGTTCAATAAAAGTTCAGAAAAAACAGCGTTTCCCAAAGATTTTGGTGGGAGGGCCGGAGCATACACTTGTATCAAAAGAACCGTGGGATAGTCGCATGGTTCTCTTGAAGGAAAACGCGCATGGGCGGCCCGTGGAGATCAGCAGATATAGGGAAAGGTCAGCGTGAAGCAGGTGCCCTCCCCCGGGGCGCTTTCGATGTGGTAGGAAAAATTTTCTCCGTAAAGCAGACGCATACGGTACATAACGTTGCGCAGACCGATGCCCTTGCCGGAGGAGGAATCCTGGGCGATGGAGCGGTTGAGCTCCTGGAGTCGATTCGCGTCAATGCCCTTGCCGTTGTCCTGAATCTGCATGACCACCAGGTCGGATGGGGTATCCGGGGCAGGCTGACGCCGGCTTGTGAGGGTCAGCCTGCATTCCGTGTCAAAGCGGCCGGAGAATCCGTGGAATACGGTGTTCTCGATGATGGGCTGGATGAACAGCCGGGGCACCTTGGCATTGAGGGTATCGGGCGAGATGTCCCGGACCACCGTGAGAACCCGGTCGTATCGCTCGTTTAAGATGGACAGGTACAGTTCCGTGTTGGCAAGCTCCGTCTCCAGAGTTACCATGTGGGAGGGCTCTATGGCGTAGCGGATCAGCGCGCTGGTGTTCAAGATCATCAGCGGGAGCTTGTGGCTGTAGCCCAGGGAATCCGCCGCCTGGACGTACATAAGGCTTAAGGTGTTGGACAGAAAATGAGGGTTGATCTGGGACTGTAGGGCCAGTATCTGGGTCTTGTTCAATAGATCAAGCTGTTCGTTGAGCTCGTCCTTCAGCACTTGGTTGGTCTGGACGTACTGGGAAATGCGGTGGGCGATGAACTTGACGTTCTCGCTGTCCTGGATGGAGCCCGGGGACAGCATTTCCGGGGACTCCACCAGGGCCCTGAGGCTCTCCAGGGGTTTCAGGGAGCGGGTGACGAAAAATAAGGAAAACAGTACTGTAAAAAGGATCAGCCCGCAAAAAACAGCGAACAGCCCGATCTCCTGAAGCATGGACTGGGAGGAATAATCGGGCAGATAGGTTACCAGTACATAAGACCAGGGATAATCCTCCGAGTGGGTCTGGGAGAGAGCGTAGTTTCCGGCGTCATCGGTGAAAATGGAGGTGTTCTCCACAAGGGAGGCGTTAAAGTGGGCCAGAGCGGGCACAGTGTCAAGAGGCTCTGTGAGCGCGCCCTGCCGGTAGCGGTAGATGATCTCATTTTCGTCCGAGACAAGGAAGGCGTTCTGGTCTGTCTCCTCGTTCAGGGAGGTGAGAATGGGCAGAAGCGTCGGATCCACCATGATGGCGATGGTGCAGCGCTGTTGATCCACGATGAAGTCCCGGGCCACGCAGATGACGTAGGGGAAGTTGTCCCGCATGGCGTAGGGGAAAATGCGAAAGTCGTTGACGCAGTCCTCCTCCAGCTCCCTGAGCCAGTAGGCATCGTCAAAATCAGCCAGCGCCATATGGCTGCTGGAGGAAAATACCGTATCGGAGGCCTCTGAGTACACATAGATGGTCTCAATAGCCCGCTGGCTGTTGCGGAGGGCCATGATCAGGGACTGTACCTGTCCGGAGAATTGATCGGAAATCAGCTCCGGGGAGCGGAGGGTGTAGAAGGTATGCAGGGTGTCGTTGTTGATCAGAATGGAGATCATGTACTGCATATCCAGGATAAAGTTGTCCATGGACTCTGCCAGATTGCGGGTGTCCTGCCAGGTATCATTGGTAAATTCATTTTCCAGCGTCTGCCTGGAGCTGCGGCGGGTGTAGAAGGTGAACAGGGAAAATATCACCGTCATGGTAAGGAAGATCTGCAAAAAAAGCCGCAGAAAAAGTTTATCACTGACAATAAGGCGTATGACGTCCCGAAGCTTATTTCTCATCCGGCGTATCCTCCATAGACAGAATGTGCCTGCGGTACTCGGTGGGGGTATAGCTGGTGTACTGCCGGAAATTGATGGTGAAGCGGTTCCGGTTCTGATACCCCACCTTCTCGGTGATGTCGTTGATGCGCATGTGGGTCTTTAAAAGCTCGATGGCCTTCTGCATGCGCACGTTGGTGAGATAGTCCATAAAGCCCAGCCCCGTCTTCTGCTTGAACAGGTAGCTGAAATGGGAGGGGGACAGGTACACCGCGTCGGCCACGGTCTCCCGGGACAGGTCCTGATGGTAATTTTCCTCTATGTAATTGATGGCCTTCTGGATCAGGGCCTCGTTGTCATTTGCCTGGGCTGTCTCGGTGCCTGTGACGGCCACCGGTTTTTTCTTCTGGATCAGGTCCTTTAAGGACTGGAAATGGTGGTACAGGTCCACGCTGCACTCTAAGGATAATAGCTCCCGGATATTCTGTTGAAGCTTTGCGATCTCCTGCCCGTCGGGCATGCGGCTGCCGATGGCCACGTAGTAATAGTCGAAAGTGGCCTTGCGCATAAAGTAAAAGCAGGTGCCGGGAATGGTGAAGTTCAGCGCGTTTTTCAGGGAGACAACCAGACGGTCAATTTCGTAGTGGAGGGCGATGTCCAGGCTGTGCTCATCTAAGGACAGCTTCACCAGGCAGCCCTCGCTCTCATCCAGCGCAAAGGGAAAATGAAGGGTGGTAAAGCGCTCCTTTAAATCCCTCAGGGAGAAGATGGAACCGCAGAACAGGTCGGCTGGCAGCATCCATGATAAACCAGATATAAGCTTTGATCCCACGGACTTTGATATAGGTTTCATCAGCAGTAAAAACACTGCCTGTTTTGTAGCCGTAATTATCAACAAAAGGTTTGATACAGA
>CALWLN010000080.1 GCA_944381535.1 uncultured Lachnospiraceae bacterium | reverse complement strand
TATGCTTTTGATATGGCCTGCGAAACCAATATCATTATAGCATAGGAGTTTTTTGTACTCCAGGCAACACTACGGCTTTGCCGGTTCCCCCATCTCAGATGGGGGATTAAAAGACTTTTTCATTCATCCTTTCATCGCGCATTCCAGATTTCGTCATTATCCCACAGGGCCGGCGCGTTTTGTATATTCAGCCAGGAGATGTACCAGGCGCCATTTCGCCCGCCGTCAGCAAAATCCACCAGCCGTACGATTTCCCCGGCCAGGTTGGTGGCCTGGGCAGTCAGCCAGTAACCATCCTCGCCGCCGGTGACTGTCATCTGTTCCAGCGCTGCCCGTTCGAACACGCAGTTGTTCACATCTGTACCGGAAGCCCCCGTATCCAATACCAGAAGAATCGGCCCGTGATACAGCGAGGTACATCCCTTGACCTCTCCGTCGCCAATCCAGTAATGCGCAGTCATATCAAGCTCCAGCGTAAGCGTATCACCGCTTCGCCATTCGCGGGAAATCGTATAATAGCTGCCTTTTTGAACACCGTTCTGCAATTCGCCGTTGACGGACAACTGTGTGTTCTTTGACCAGAAGGGAATGCGCAGCCGCAATGAGAAATATTCCGGTTTCTCCGGTTCCAGTGTGATTGTAATACGGCCAGTCACAGGATAATCGGTAGTTTCCTGCACCGTGATTCCAGCGCCGGAGGGCGTCTGCGCGTCCAGACGGCAGGGACCATAAAAATTCAGATACAGCCCGGTGGCATCGGCAAAAGCCGCCCATTCCACCACCTGTGACAACCCGCGATTGCCGTTGGCCTGACAGCAGCTCAGCCCCTGCCCGCCTTCAACGGTCTGCCATGCGAGATAGGTGTTGGAGCCCTCACGTATGCCATTCATGGGAACATCATATGTAAACCAGTAATCATCCTGCATCAGGCTCCCCAGCGCGGCGTTGAAGAAGGAAAGTTCCAATTCGTCCGCCACCTTGGAATCATGGCTCAGTTTCAGGTAATCGCTGCTCATGGCCATCCAGGCTACCGTACAACAATTCTCGATTGCGCCAAACTGATAAGGATCCCCCGCTGCGCCTTCCCCGGTAGAAAAACCACCGTCGTTGTGCCTGTCAGTACGACGAATACTCTTCCAAATTGCTTCAAAGGCGCGGTAATAAGTTATATCACCGGTCAGACGGTAAAGCTCAGACAATGTCATCACTGCATGGAGCGCTTCCCATCGAGGCAACTCCATTTGGTAAAAATCCAGTCCGGCCAGAGCCGCTTCCAGCCAGTTCCCACAACCGGCAGTTTTCCACTCTTCCACTACCGCCAGAGCGGTTTCCAGATAGGTTTTCTCACCGGTCTCCCGATATAGAAGAAGCAGAGCATGTCCGATTGTCAGATTTTTGTCCGGTTCTCCCGCAGAGGCAAAAGGACGCCCTTCCTTGATAAAATACGTATAGACACTGTCAGCGGCATGACAGGCGATTGTCAGTGCCTGCCGGTTGCCGGTTACTTTGTACCACTGATACAAACCGTATATGACATGATAATGCCCCCACACATCCCACAACACATTGCCGTGCCATCCGAATACTTTTGTAAGATCTTCATGCATCGGCCCATTAAACCGCCGGTCCTTTGGGTGCGGCCCCAGATATCCATCTTCGCCCTGTACAGAAGCCAGCTCCTCCACCAGCGCGTTTCCGGCAGCCAGAGTGTCAGCATCCATACTCATACGGTAGGTCAGCGCCATTCCGGTAAGCAGCTTGCCAGGGTATTCTCCAAACCATGGTACGATGCAGCGGGGATGTGAATCGCGCTGGCGAAACCTCTCCATCATCGCCGGATTATGTTCAACTGCTTTCTGCAGCCAACGGCATTCGTTGTTATTCAATCGTTTTCCCAGATACCCTTCTATCTGCATTCCCATAATTTGCGCACCTCCATCCGGATTCACGTTTTGTTGTGTTATACTACTTTGTTTTATCATAATTTTACCTCTCCTGTTTATTGGTTTCAGTTCAATTTTTGCTTTATATCCCTTGTTCTATCTTATGGGAACCCTTACCGTTTCCTTCGACACCACATCCACTCTTTGCATCTTATCCTGCCAACACAGCCCTAGCGGCTTCTTTCTGTCCTGCTCATATTCTATCATTACCTTCACACATACATCATAGTCTGTCTCATTTTTGATAATCAGCGTCTGCTCTTTAAGGCTGGCCTCAATATGATCCGAACAGCACACAATCCCCCGATCAGGAGCCACGTATATGCCTGGAATCTCAAGCCAATTCAGCATCATACTCACCTCTGGCCAGCTACAGGCTCCAAAAAGATTTCCTCCAACGCACTCTATTCCCTCCCAATCAGACAGATTCACGCGCTCACATAGGCAGCCCGGCGTCATGGGAACTCCTTCGTTTGTCAGAAGCTCATAGCCTTCCCGCGCAACCACCTGTGGGATAAATCTGGCCACACGCCGCATGATTTCCAGATATTCCCTTTTTCCGGAAACCCGCCACAGTTTAAAGAAGCCTGCCGCGCTAAGGGTACAGAAACCTGGCGCGGAATGCTTATTCTGCACATTTGCCCACACACTGCCAATAGTACCGATGCCTAGCCTTCCTAGCACACTATCCGCCGGAAATTCATAATTATAGGAAACCACCCAGCTACTGGCCTGTGCTGCGGCATCCTCTGCCATCTCCACCCATCTTAAGCTGCCAGAAGCGTCATACAATGCCATAAAGCTTTCCAGCAACGCAACGGCGCTCTCGGAATCCGGCGCCTGAAGAATGTCTCCCGGTCCTCCGTTAACAACTCCTTTTAAGGTTGCCGTCTCATAATAATACTCCGCAATCTCTTCTGCCGCTTTAAAATATTCCCGATTTCCGGTAACCACAGCCGCCGCACATAAAGCCGCTGGAGTTATAGCCCCGGAGGCGGAACCGCCTACCACAATCTCTCCCGTCTCGGCATTGATGAACTGCCCAATCTGTCCGTAGGTTCTCCAGAGCTTCACCAGGGCATCGGCACCCTTCCCCGCACTTCTCCTCACAAGATCAGGAACCTCCATCCCCAACTCTTCCATGGCCTGAAGCTGTTTATAAATAAAGTACACCATATCGGCCTGCTTACGTACCAGCAGCAGATTATATTTCTCTTCATAATGGCCGAAGCAGTCATGATATACCCTGCCTTCATGCACAAGTCCGTAATAAAAACCGGCTTCACTCTGATGGTTTGCCGCAAACTCAAGTGTTCTTACCGCATTTTTCCGGGACTGTCCATTTCCCTCCCTTATAAGTACCAGTGTATCCATGCCGTTTCCAGTCCAACCGCTCTGCCAGTCCCCGAATTTATTGAAATCCGGTGACCGATAGGCACATTCGGTATAGTAACCTTCCTCCTCAAGAAAGTGATCCCGATTCCGTTTTTCCTCCGACAGCTTCCAAAATTCTGAAAAAGGAAAAGCAGATGCCACCTCACCATGGTACAGCTTAAGCTGATATTCCATAAACTGCCGGTACATCTGAGGAATAGAGGCACATGGTCGCAGAATCGTCTTATGGGCAATCCGGATTTTTGTACCTTTCTTCACCGGAAACAGACGCTCTGCGTCCGATATTATACCCATACCGTACACCTTACGCCTCCTGGCAGGGGCATTAATGATGACATTAAGCTGATGCCCCTTCTGCTCCAGCGTCACGCCAAAATTTCTTCCAAAGCAGCCTTGTTTTGTAAAAATGAACAACGCTTCTTTACTGACCCGATTCCACAAACAAATTGCGGGTGTGGCCAGATCCCCTGTTGTCACGTCTACATAGGAATCTCCTACTGCCTCCAGGGCGGGCACCATTGTCATGCGCACCGGAACCTCCCGGCCCATTTCCGTTTCCGTAAACATGGGCGGATAGGCCCGTTCTACCCTTTCAAAATGATTTCCAGCATAAATGCAGGCCGGCAGCATAATATAGGCATCCTCAATCGGCGCAGCTATCGTAAAACAGATACGGAAGTCTGCATCCGTCTGCTCCTTTAAAACCAAAAAACTTGTTTCATCAGCATTGTCCTCTACCGTAAAGCACTCTGCCGGCAGGGAAGTCTCATATATTCTCTCTATCTTCATCTGTATGCTCCAATGAGTAAAAATCACAAATCATACTCTTTCTTTATGTTACAATACCAATAATTCTTATCCAGAGCACTTGCATTAAGCATACCTTCTTTGCCATAGAATCAAAATAGATAATCTTTTTTTAATTAAAACATAAGCAGCAGTTTTATCCATCTGTTTTCCTTTTTCTTCAGCAAGACGTACATTCGCCACGCTGTCCTCGTACTTGATGCTCATAGGCTTTTCACAAAGTACGTTTACACCATGCTCAAAAATAATCGGGTGCATTCCCATGTGCCTTCTACCGTAACAGCACAGTTGTCATACTGCATCAGTGTGTTGACATAAGAATTCTTTTCACTAAGTGTGTTTTTAACGGAATAGAATGCCTTTGGTTCACCTAAGTTTTTGTCCATTGCGTTGGACGTATTGTAAATGAAGACCACTTGCGATGCTGTATAACTCAATGCCGCTTTCCTCTGCCTGCCGTTTTACTTCCAATAAATCTTTTTTGTAGATTCCAGCGAAACCTCTCTTGTCTCGTCCAGTGCTACTTCCACCTCTCAAATTCGGCTTCTTTTTGCCAATTCGAAGTTGTTCCTTAATATGTCGTTTGGAAACGACCAGATACTGATACCTTTTTTCATCATATACCTCCTCGTATTTTGCATAATTTGTCAGATGAAAAATTCGATTATTGCAAAATAGAAGATGTAGCTTATACAAAAGTTACAAAGATTTTTCCAGCGATTGTATAGGAAAAAATGGGAGCAAATAGGAATCAATAGGAAATTTTCAGATATTAAAAAAATAAAAGAAATAGCTGATTTGAAACCTTCAAACCAACTATTTTCAGGGATTTTTATTGTCTAAGCCACATGAAAAAGATATTTTCGGCATTTCGGCGGTGGGATTCGAACCATCGAAATCGTTTTTATCTTGATTGACATCATTGCTCCACCTCAGCTTCCACTTCGAGCCCACCGATGAAAA
>CALWLN010000079.1 GCA_944381535.1 uncultured Lachnospiraceae bacterium | reverse complement strand
CGTTTTCTGCCGGATAAGGCCATTGATCTGATTGACGAGGCGGCTTCCCGGGTGAGGCTCGACGGCTTCAAGTATCCTGCCTCCCTGGCGGAGATGGAGAAGGACCTGGCAGAGCTTGCGCAGCATTTGGAGCTGGCCTTGCGGGAGGGAAATTTCGAGGAGGCCTCCCTTCTTAAGAAACAGGAGCAGGAGATGGAAACGAAATGCCGGAAGGCCAAAGGACGCTTTGACAGGGAGAGACAGAAAAGCCGGCTTCAGGTGGGCGAGGAGGATGTGGCCGCCGTGGTTTCCGGCTGGACAAAGATTCCCGTGAAAAAGCTGGCTGAGAAGGAATCCCAGCGGCTGCGCAAGTTAGAGAGTACCCTCCATAAGCGGGTCATCGGCCAGGAGGAAGCGGTCAGCGCCGTGGCCAGAGCGGTCCGCCGTGGCCGGGTGGGCTTGAAGGACCCGGGACGCCCCATCGGTTCTTTTCTGTTCCTTGGACCCACCGGCGTAGGGAAAACGGAGATTTGCAAAGCCCTGGCGGAGGCCATGTTCGGCGACGAGCAGGCCATGATCCGGGTAGATATGTCGGAATACATGGAGAAGCACAGCGTATCCAAGATGATAGGCTCCCCTCCCGGCTATGTGGGATACGACGAGGGCGGTCAGCTCAGCGAGAAGGTGCGCCGTAATCCCTACTCCGTAATTCTCTTTGACGAGATTGAAAAAGCCCACCCGGATGTGTTCAATATTTTGCTGCAGGTCCTGGATGACGGACACATCACCGACGCCCAGGGACGGAAGGTGGATTTTAAAAATACCATCATCATCATGACATCCAACGCGGGGGCTCAGTCCATCATTGAGCCGAAACGCCTGGGATTTGCTTCCGGCGAGGACCGGGGGGAGGACTATGAGCGGATGAAGAGCGGTGTCATGGAGGAAGTCAGAAGAATTTTTAAACCGGAATTTTTAAACCGTATCGACGAGATCATCGTATTCCATGCGCTGAATAAGGAGCACATGAAGCGCATCGTCACCCTGATGACAAAGACTCTGGTTTCCCGCTGTAAGAGTCAGATGGGGATTGAGCTTGTCATACGGGATTCCGTGAAAAATTATATCGTGGAGAAGGCCTATGACCCGAAATACGGAGCAAGACCTTTGCGCCGCATGCTCCAGAACAAGCTGGAGGACGGTCTGGCGGAGGAACTGCTGGCGGGACATATCCATGCTGGCGACAGGGTGGAGGCTACGGTCCGCAAGGGGGAAATCGCGTTTCTGCAGAAACAGGCAACCGCATAGGCATAACATGCACCTGTGTAACAGTTCAGACAGCCAGGCAATGAAAAGACAGACCGTGCAAATTTATTTGCTAAGGGCGGTCTTTTTATTGCCGTTGATTGGCGAAACGCCAATCAGCCACAGACAGGAGCTGCGCAGCAGCGAATAGCCTTCGGAGAAGGCGGTCTGTGGCTTGCTGTCTGAGCTGTTACGCACCGGTCACGTTTTTTCGCCAAAAAGCAAGAAATCTATGGAAAAATAGCGGATTTTATTATATAATATAAGATAATAGGGCTCGCAAGGCAGCGCCTATATATATTACCAGACAAGTATTAACTTGTGCCATAACAGGAGGATATAACGATGGCTGTAATCGAACAATTAATCTGTACACAGGCGGACGGAACCATTAGCTTTGGCAATTATAAGTTGTCTGCCAAGTCCAAGCTGGACAATTTTGAACATGGCGGAGATTTATATAAGGTAAAGACCTTTAAGGAAATTACAAAGCTGGAAAAGAACGGCATGTTTGTGTATGAATCGGTGCCGGGAACCACGGTTCTGAATCTGAAGGCAACCGGGAAGGAAACTTCCTTTCAGGTAGAGGGACCGGAGGACGCGCAGATTACTCTGGAGCTGGAGGAGGAGACGCCATACAGGGTATACGTGGACGGCACAGATGTGGGCGAGATGAAAACCAACCTGGGCGGAAAGCTGAACCTGAGCGTTGAGTTGAACGAGGGCACGCCGGTGTCCGTGCGGATTGAGAAAGTCGGTTAAATTTAGTGTTGGCCAGCCGAGAGGAATGACTGTTGGAATGAGACAGACAAATAAATAATTTGCGTCATAGAGGGGTGCCCAGAAACCGGCACCCTTTCTCTGACAGAAAAAGAACGGAGAATGTTACGTGGCGAAGGGAAAAATGGTTTCGGTTTATTTTTGTCAAAATTGCGGCTATGAGTCCACCAAGTGGATGGGACAGTGTCCGGGCTGCCGGGAATGGAATACCTTTGTGGAGGAGATTGTGGATAAGACCGCTTCCGGCAAGGCTAAGACGGCGGACCGTGAGCGGGAGGCAGCCCGGCCTTCCACCCTGGCTCAGATTCAGTTTGAGCAGGAGGAGCGGATATCCACGGATTTCCCGGAACTGGACCGGGTGCTGGGCGGAGGCATTGTACCGGGCTCTCTGGTGCTGGTGGGCGGGGACCCGGGAATCGGGAAATCCACCCTGCTGCTTCAAGTCTGTCAGAAGTTGTCCCGAAAAATGGACGTGCTCTACATATCCGGGGAAGAATCTTTGCAGCAGATTAAAATGCGGGCGGAGCGTATCGGTGAGTTTGACCAGCGGCTGACCCTTTTGTGTGAGACGAATCTGGATTTGATTTCCCGGGTGATTGGGCGGGAAAAGCCCAGGGTGGTCATTATTGATTCCATTCAGATCATGTACCGGGAGGATGTGGCCTCCGCTCCCGGCAGCGTCACCCAGGTACGGGAGGCTACAGGGATTCTCATGCGCATTGCCAAGGAGCAGGGAATTGCCATTTTTATTGTGGGACACGTGACGAAAGAGGGCGTGGTGGCAGGTCCCCGGGTGCTGGAGCATATGGT
>CALWLN010000078.1 GCA_944381535.1 uncultured Lachnospiraceae bacterium | reverse complement strand
TTTATTTCCTGACTTTATATGCTCATGTTGGCAAGGATTACTTCGGCTCACTGTAAAGCCGAAGCAGGTCTGTCGCTTCTGGGTGTCAAAGGAAGCCACAGTTCAATATAACGGGATTGCTTCACCGCCATATCCCCAGGCTTGGAGAACCAGTGATATACCGATATTTCGGGAGCGTCTGCCAGTTCATAGCCTGATGTTGGCAGCCACTCGCCCACCGCCTTCTTACGAAGGTCCTCATACAGCCTAGTGGGATATTTTGTTCTTTCTGTTTCGCAAATCAGATACAGGCCTTCCGGTACCACGATATTTTCAAATCGTTTTGCTTCCTCCGCGCCAATTTCCTGTTCCAGGTGATTCGTACACCACTCATCAAGCAGAGACGCAATGTAAAAATTATAGCCATCCTCACCAAAACCGCTCATGATGTTATATCCGGTGTCACAGTCATGGGCCGGAATGCTTTTGCAAAGCTATCCGGGCTTTCATAGCCGTATTTCAGCGCGACATCAATCACTTTGGCATTGCCGGCGGCCAGCTCTGTTCCGGCAAGGGACAGCCTGCGGTTGCGGATATATTCTCCAACCGTAAACGATTATTTTTCCCGACATTCCGTGCGAAACGCAATCGGATTCTCACTTATGCTTTCCCAGAGTGTCAAGAGAAAATCAAGAATTTGTTCCTTTCATACTGCCGTCCTTTGCTTACGTCAGACCACATTTATTTTACAAGAGACTGGTATATTTCATGGGCAAGGGCTTCAGACCCCGCCTCCGCAGCAATTTCATAATATTCCAGGGTGCGTTTGGAATGCTCCAGCGCGTTTTGCAGACTGCTGACCTTTTCCTCCAACTGTTTTACATGGTTTTGGAAAAAAGCAAGCCGCTCCTTCAGCGTGGAATCGCCCTGTTTTACCATGGACATGAACTGTTTCATTTCCTTTATCTTCATCCCGGCCTGCTTAAAACATTCGATAAGCTCGATAGCATACAAATCCTGCTCCGAAAATACCCGGTAACCGGATTCCTTTCTCTGCAGGTCGGGCAGGAGTCCCTCTCTGTCGTAATAACGCAGGGTCGGAACCGACAGCCCCGTCATTTCGGAAACCTTTTTTATCGTATAACTCATATTGTTCCGCCTTTCTTAGTCTTCCTTGTCCAAAAAAGCTTTCTACCTATAGTGTATTCCAAAATTTCCGGCCACGTCAAGAAAAAAGTGTTGACTCTAAAGATTACTTTAGGGTTATATTTGCATTGAGCGTAACGTTATCAAAACAGAACATACAGGAAAGGCAGGAGATTACATGCAATATCACGAATTTAAGGGCGAAATCCGTCTGTCCCAGTTGGGAATGGGCGCCATGCGCCTGCCCCAGACCGAGGAAGGCTTTGCAAAGCCCATCGACGAGGCCTGTGCAGAGGAACTGATTGACTACTGTATCGCCCATGGGGTAAATTACTTCGACACCGCCTATATTTATCACGGGGGACAGTCGGAAACCTTCCTTGGAAGGGTCTTAAAAAAATATCCCCGGGACAGCTATTTTGTCGCGGACAAATTCAATGTCCAAGCAGATCCGGATTTTGCGGAACAATTTTCCCGGCAATTAGACCGCCTGCAAATGGATTCCATTGATTTTTATCTGCTTCACGGCATGACGGACAAGCTGATTCCCGACTATCTGGAAAATGGGGCTCCCGCCTATTTTGCGGAACAGAAACGGCTCGGAAAAATCAGATACTTTGGTTTTTCCTTTCACGGCTCCCCCGGTGCGCTGCGCCAGGTTTTAGAGAAACATGACTGGGATTTTGCGCAGATTCAGCTCAATTATTACGACTGGTTCCACGGAACGGCGAGGGAGCAGTATGAGATTCTCCGGGAACACAACCTTCCCATTATGGTTATGGAGCCGGCCCACGGCGGCATGCTGGCAGATTTGCCCGGGGACAATAATCAAAGGCTTCTGGCCGCCAATCCACAAGGTTCCCGTCCTCCTGGGCCTTCCGCTTTCTGCGGACGCTGCCGGGCATTGCGGTCATTTTAAGCGGCATGTCGGATCTGGCGCAGGTAAAGGACAATATTCGGACATTTTCTGATGATTCCGTTCTGTCAGAGGACGAGCTGGCATTGATAAAGGAAGTCAGCGATTCTCTGCACCGCCTGTATGCCGTGCCCTGTACGGCCTGCCGGTACTGCTGCGCCGACTGTCCCCAGGAACTGGATATCCCCTTTTTTCTTGCCTCTTATAACGAGTACAAAACCGGCGGCGAAAAGGACTTATCCTCCTGGCGGCTGGCCCGGCTCAATGCGCTGCCGGAGGAGAAACGTCCCTCCGCCTGTATCGGCTGCGGACACTGCACCGCCCACTGCCCACAGGGGCTGGATGTGCCTGCGTATATGAAGGAGATGGCTGTGCTGATGTAACAAAATTACCCCCTTACTATACTTACATTTTCATTCTTGGCACACATCAGAGGCCGATAATACGCCAAATTCAAAACGCTCCGCAATGTGGAGCGTTTTGAATTTGGCTGGTAGAACTGCCTCATATTGTGAAATTCCTGCTTACTGAATATACCATTTTTCCAATACGGACCCAGTCGCATATCTTAACTTCATTATTCGTAAATATCTCGTCAATCCCAAAAA
>CALWLN010000077.1 GCA_944381535.1 uncultured Lachnospiraceae bacterium | reverse complement strand
GGTCGAACAGCCGGGTGCTTCCGTCCCACGCCTTCTCCCCATAGTAAAATACAAAATTCACAATGGGTACGAATCGCTCTCCCTTTCGGATGCCGGACAGAAATTCATCTCCCGGCTTGAGACTCTTCTCCTGCCTGTTCTTTAACTTTCGGGCTTTCAACTGCTCTCCATAGCCGCCTGCCTCGTATCCCATTTCCCGGATGACCATGCCATAATCCACAAAGCTCTGGTTTTCTGTTCCCAGAATGACCCGGAAAATCAGCTTCTCCCTCCGGGAAAACGCGGCCTCAAATACCACATCCCGCACCCGTTCCAGCCTCAGAACGTCTCCTTCGCTTCCCTTAAGGTCCAGCGCCACACCCTCCGGCAGCCTTGTCAGCATCTCAGGCTGCAGCCTCTGGCGTCCCTCAAATAACACCCCATTTACAAAATCACAGAAAATGTGGGGCTTCTGCATCTGCCGCTTGACAGGCGCGTCCTTCTTCCTTTCTTTCCTTGCGATAAAAATCCCTCCCTTTCCGGCTGAAACAGGACTTTATCCAAGGACTCTCCCACTATTTATCCTTGACAGGGGCGCTTTACGAACCTTCCATATTATCGGAACGGTTTTGCGAACCTTACAATATGATTATACCACCGCAAATACTGACTGTTCAAGAATTATTTCATCCTCTGCGGTTTCCTGCCGGCAGGGTATTTTTCATGAAAGCAGACGAGATAAAAGCCTGTTCCTGTGCCTGTTTGATTGTTATTATGTTTGTGATACACGGGCTGAAGCAGCCTCGAACCGCCGCAAGTACTACCGGCGATAGATTACGGAAAAAGACAGTACCGAAGTACATTTCTCCGAAATGTAAGTTTAGCATAGCAGAAATTTGGTAAAAATACAAGAAAAAATTTATGTGTCCGCCAAAAAAGAGAATTACAGGTGACATGGAAGTAATGGCAACAATGCCGCCTTTTCCTTATGCAGTCAATCTCGTCATTTAAGTCAACAATTTTGACCAGGTAATGACGAGATTGACAAGATACTTGATGGGCTGTCACCGAATTGCATTCTTCAGGACAGCCCACCTGGGTTTTCTATTCTGTTTTTGCTAAATGATCTCGAGCCGTTCCTTCCCGTCCGTCAGCCGCAGCACGCCGGCCGGTGCGTCCTGGTACCAGTAGCACACGCTACTGATATCATCCTGCAGCGGCAGATATTCGGCGTTTTCATTTCGCCAGCCCAGAGCCTGCAACTCTATCCACAGATTTTTCCGAAAGAAGACAGGGTCCGCAAGATGGAGACGGTACATCTGAAACCGGGTATTGGCCTGGTACACTCCATCCGGAAGGAAGGTCTGAAAGCCCGAATAGGGGGAGGAAAAGCTCTCATACCTGTGGGTCTCCGGATTTTCAAAATTCCACCCACCCTGAAAATAGTCCTCAGTCCCCGTTCCGCATATCGTGGGATATTCGTCATCGTCCAGGTAGAATTTCATCTCGCCCTCTCCCCACCACCGATTGTTGTTCACCTGCCAGAACACACTACAGCCCACGTAATGGCCGCTGCCCTTGATTTTCGGCAGAAGCTTGTGGGTCTCCTTGTAGCCAAGGGGGTTGCTTCTGTGGTAATAGGCGTGAAAATAAAGGCTGTCCTTGTCCACCTCACCCAGCTCGTAATTAATCTGATACCAAAGGGCTACCTCCTTTTCATGGAGATTTTCCAGGGTGATTCTGCAATGCTCATGGAAGGGCATACTCCAGCAGCAGTTCAACGCATACCCGGGGTTTACCTGTATCATCAGTGAATTATTCTTATAATATTTCCCCCAGGCATTGGCAAAGAAATCTCCCAGGGGAACCTCCACCGCGGGAATCTCCTGGTTCTCCCAGAAGATGCGGAGAATCAGAAATCTGGGCAGTTCGGTATGGGTCATCCAAAGGGAAGTGATCATCCCCTCCCCGTGAATGTCCGCAAGACATGCCTCCTCTCCTGCCGCAATTCGGATACTGGGAGACATTTTCCAGCCCTGGCCAAGATTTCTGGCCGGTCCCGTCTCTTTTATGGCGCGTCCGCCCCCGTTCTTACTTCCGTCCGGATTTTCCGCACTGATGGAGCGGGTAATGCGTTTTCTTGGCATCCATAGTGTTGAATAGTCCATAACAAACCTCTTTCTTATTTTAATATGGCACAGTATGATATGACGCAGGTACCCCAGGGGCATGCGCGGCCCGCATGCCCCATTGACACCTGTATCATGATACTTCTATGATTCTTTTTCCTTGCGGAACGCCGCTGTCAAGATCAGCGCGCCGCCGCACACCACTGCCAGCGCTATCCAGATTCCTACCGGCATGGAATCGCCTGTCTTTCCGGGGGTATGGGTATCCTCTTTGCCGGAATCTGCGGTATCACCCGTTTTCTCCGTGTCACTGGGAGTCTCGGTTCCGCCAGGTTTCTCCGTTCCGCCGGGAGTCTCGGTTCCGCCAGGTTCTTCCGTTCCGCCGGGGGTCCCG
Source organism: uncultured Lachnospiraceae bacterium (assembly GCA_944381535.1). Lineage (GTDB taxonomy): Bacteria > Bacillota > Clostridia > Lachnospirales > Lachnospiraceae > 14-2. Next base: position 988 of record CALWLN010000077.1, on the reverse strand, counting down.
GTTCCGCCAGGCTTCTCCGTATCACCGCCGGGAGTCTCAGTTCCGCCAGGTTCCTCCGTATCACCGCCGGGAGTCTCAGTTCCGCCAGGTTCCTCCTGGTAAACCGCAGTCAGCCTTACTGCCCCTGCCGGCATCTTGAAGGTCAGCGGATTCGCCGCAGCGTCCGCAAGAGTGATTCCTTCCGCTTCCCAGCGCTGGAATACCATACCTTCCTGCTCCTCTGCCGTAACGGTCACTTCCGCGCCTTCCTCATAGGAACCGCTTCCCCTGCCCGAAATCACCACAAGTTCATAGGTTTCGGGCGCAAGAGCAGCAATGCTTCTGTCAATGACAACCGAAGCTTCCAGTTCGGCGCACTGAATGGAAACGGAACCTGTAATACGGCCTTGCGCGCCCACATCAGCGGGACTTACGCTCAGCTCCGAAACTGTAACTGTCACATTTTCCAGACCGGCGTTTTCCAGGGCATTCTCCAGGGCACTCTGAAAATCTTCTTGGGTAGTATCGTTGGATACAGCGATGCTATCCACAATTTCTTGGACAATCGCTTCTGCCGCCTCCACCGTCTGGGCATCAGTCAGTTTCACCGTCAATTCGATGGAAGCCGTCTTCTCTCCCCGCGGCGCTGTTACGGTAATCATTGTTGTCCCCCTGCCCAGGGCAGTCACCAGGCCGTCTGCAGTTACGTCAGCCACCGCTTCCGCTCCGGAAGCATACTCCAGCAGAGTATCCACATCCAGATCCGTCTCCACCACAGGCTCAATCTGATAGGTCTCGCCCACATACAACTCCACCTTTTCCTGTGGTACCGTTACGGAAAGGGCATTCGCGTTCAGGACAGGAGTTCCCATCCTCAGATCGTCAAAGAACATTCCGCTGGTATTCCCGGCTCCGCCCTCGCTCCACCAATCACCGATTTGAATCTGGTTGTAACTGGACATACCTGCGATCGTACCCACCAGCATATCATCAATATACACCTTACAGT
>CALWLN010000076.1 GCA_944381535.1 uncultured Lachnospiraceae bacterium | reverse complement strand
CCGTGGGAAAAATCCTTTATGTGAGTCGGCTTTCCTACGCCACCTTTGCCCGGTTTATCACAGGACAGTGCATAGAGGCGCTGATATTGGGCTTTATGTTTTTCATTCTTATGACCATTTTCCGGTTTCCCTATGCGCTGTTGGTGGGAGTGGTTATCTCCGTCACGGCTTTGATTCCCATCGTGGGGGCTTTTATCGGCTGCTTTATCGGAGCCTTCCTGATACTTATGGTAAATCCCATGCAGGCCTTGGCCTTCGTGATCATGTTCCTGGTGCTGCATCAGATTGAGGGAAATCTCATTTATCCCCATGTGGTTGGAACCTCTGTGGGTCTGCCCTCCATGTGGGTGCTTCTGGCAGTATCGGTGGGCGGCAGTCTCATGGGCATTGCCGGTATGTTGATTTTTATTCCTATAACCTCCGTTATCTACAGTCTTCTGCGGGAGTGGGTGGGTATCCGTCTGAAAGAAAAGAAACCTGCGCCATCGAAGGCGCAGGAGACACCGGAAGAGAAGGAGCCGGAACAATAAATCCATTTTGAATACCTGCCATATACAAATCCCAGTATTCTTTAAGCGCAAGGATTTCTGAGGTCTGCCTTTTGGGGTACGGAAAATCCGGGGTAATAAAAGATAACCCTAACGATCAGGGAGCCATATGGTAAAATGAAATTGATACCAGCGCCCCGGAACAGACAAATCATATTACCACACTGGAAAACGGCGAAAAAGGAGTATTTGTTCTCCGGAGAAATGGGGAAAGGATTATGGTGCCTGTTGTGCCGAAAAAGGTGCTGTTTGTAGGAAATTCGCTTCTTTTGGGGATGTTCAATCTCTATGGCATGTGTTCCAGCTCCCCCAAATTGGTTTTTCCGGGAACCCAATGGCTATACGCAAAAACCGGCGATGGAAAGCTTTACAAAGGACCTTGATTTAATCTTTATCCAGCTGACGGATAATGTGAATACGGACAAGAAAATATCCAATTTTGCGGATGCGGCAGACAGGTTCATGGAATATATAAAAGATCTGGCGCCAAATGCCAGGATAATATGGATTCACGGCTGGTACAATAGAGATAATACTTAGGCGTTTTTGGGGCAGTTATGTGAAAATGCGGCCGGGGAAAGGGTTCCCGTAAAGGATATGTGGGTTACGCATCCCGGGGACAAAGGAATGAGAGAAATTGCCCGCAGAATGATAAATGTCCTTGGAATCTTTGAATAAATGAGGTGAAAAATGATTCACGTTATGTTATGTGACGATATAAAATCCATCCGGGATTTTTTTGAAAAAACCATCCGGACGCAGGAGGATATGGAGGTGGTTTACGCGGCTTCCTCCGGCAAGGAGGCGGTGGATTACCTGGCAGGTACTGAAGAGCTGCCGGATATTATTTTGATGGATATTCAGATGGAGGACGAGAAAGCGGGGATCACGGCCACCCGGCAGATCCATGAGCGGTATCCGAAGATTAAGATCCTTATGCTGACCATTCATGAAAATGACGATCTTCTGATCGAGGCATATTTGGCGGGAGCCGTGGATTATATTGTGAAGGATGTTTCGCCGGAGATCATCTGTTCCACCCTGCGAAACGCATACGAAAATGAAAATTTTATCGGCACGATCATCCGGGAAAAGACAAGGGAAAAGCTGGACAAAGACAAGATGATGGAAGCTGGCATGGTCTTTGTAATCAATAAAATGTCAAAGCTCACCAACAGCGAGTGGAGAATCCTGCAGCAGCTTTATGAGGGAAAGAAGCGAAAGGAGATCGCGAAAACGGAATTTTTGTCGGAAGAAACGGTAAAGCTTCATATCCGGCATATTTTGCGGAAGCTGGAATTTTCTTCTTCCAGGGAAATGACAGAATTTTTGAAGAAATCAAAATTGTTGGAATATTATAATGGGGAATAGGTTTGGGAGGCATGAGAGATGATATGGTTTCTGGTACTGATCATGGTGATTTCCGTTGTATTGCTGGTGGTCAAGTGGAACAATTTCTATGGACTTATCTTTGCTCTTGGGTTTCTTGCCATTGAGATCCTCATTTTTGTGATTATTTTAAGCGCGGCAAAATTCGCGACTTATCCGCATCAGACACAGCTGGAATACCGTATCTATCATGAAATCCTGAAAATAAAGCTGAACTATTTTGATCTAAAAAGAATATGCAATTTCAGCGTATGGTTCTTTTCCGCAATGATGATTTTGATTGCCGGGAAAAACAGCGGTAAGCTTCATAAGGAAAGAACGCTTTTGGCCTATGGGATATTTTTTGTTTTCGTCAGTCTTTGGATTTTGGTACTGGATTCCGTGAAAATCCATGAAATGCTGTATATCGGGGCTCATACGGGAAAAAAAGGAATGGAGCTTCTGAAAATGATCATTCAGAAGGGAGAGCTGGTATTGCTTCTGATCTGCTGCGGACTTCCCTTGTGGAAAGTTCAGATTCTGATTCGAAGTACAAGGTTTCGGGTTCGAAAAAGGTATCTGTCCGCAATCCTGATTTCTACGGGGGTTTTAACCGCTATTTTCTGGTGTATTCTTATGAGCGCGCCGGTAAAATATTATTTGTGGGCGTATGAGGCCAACAGCTTTGGGAATTTATATGGATTTTACAGAAATTCCATATTGACATCGGGATTTATATGGCTGTTTCTTTTTATCGTGGCAATCATTTTGCTGCTGGCGCGGTTTAATATTCTGAAGGAAAAGAGCTTTATCAAGAAAAAATGGTCCTATCGCAATTCCATGATCCGCATCAATGACCTGCGGCATATTTTTCACAGCTATAAAAACGCCATGTTCTCCGTGGAGTGTATGTGCGACGTGGTGCTGAAGGAGTATGGAAAACCGGAATCGGAGCAGGCCGCCCGGGAAATTCTTTCCTGTGTCCGCAGTTATCGGGAACAAGTGGGGAAATTTCTGAATGTGTATAACCAGGCGGATATGCAGTGGAGCAGATTTCAAATGCAGAAGGCTGTCCGGGAAGCCGAGCGAAGAGCGGGGTACGCCAGAGGGATCCGGATTACGGTCAATATCGAGACGGAGGATGATTTTATCTACGGGGATTTTGAGGCGGTTGTGGAGATGTTCATCAATCTGATCAATAATTCAAAGGAAGCGCTGGCGGGCATAGAGAACCGGGAGGGGGAGATTTGTATCCATATCTGGACGGAAAGCATGCTGGCCTGTGTGAGCATCCGGGACAACGGAGCCGGTATGGATAAAAAGGTGCTGCGCAATCTTTACACGCCTTTTTTTACCACCAAGAAGAATTTTCAGAATTGGGGGATCGGCATGTCCCAGATCCGCAAAACCGTGGACTCCCATCACGGCTTTATCGATGTGGAGAGCAGACCGGGAAAATATACGGAGTTTCAGATTGCGGTGCCGCTGGATATGTAACGGAAATGAAGGAGGATATGCGGATTATGTGTAATTTGAGTGATTTGATTGAGGAGCGGGGAATAGAGCAGGGCAGAGAGCAAGGAATCGAACAGGGAATCATCATGACGCTTAGCGCGCTGGTAAATGACGGCGTTCTGGAACCGGAGGAGGCGGCAAAGCGCGCGAATATGTCTGTGGCGGCTTTTGAGGAGAAGCTGAAGGAGACAAGGGCGAGTAAGATATAAATTGTTCAAAGACAAAATGATAATAAGGATAAAAGGGAGATGCAACACACAACCGCTGGCTGTCGCTGGCGGTTTTCTTTATTCAGATGCTTTCACAGTATTTTTTAAGGTTTCATGTGTATTTCTCCGTTCCATGGCGTAAAGGGGTATAAAAGCCAACCCTTTTGGGAATCAAAAGGCTGTGTTATCTTAAAACCATCAAACGATTTGAAAATCATAGGCAGGAGGAGCATGATTATGAGTACGATCGTTGTTGTGGGTTCCGGTATGATGGGGTCCGCACTGGCGGTGCCGCTGTGTGAGAACAGCCACAGGATGTGGAAAATTGATATCCCCTGGAAGGCCTTTGAGACCGAGCTTGAGCTGTAGCGCATACAACATTGAAAACGCAACATATGGCGAAAAACGGAGAGGAGACAAACTATGCGGTCAGAAAACCACAGCAAAGGGGAAAATGGAAATTTTGGAAGCCATAAAAAAATAGACATCTGCGGTACACGGGAGCATCCTGAGTCCTATATCTATCAGCTGGATAATAGAAATGGGGTCATGGTGCGGGAGGCCTGGTTCGACAGCGGAAAAGGCGGGGCCCAGATCAAAATCCTGCAGATGACGGACCTGCACCTGCACGCTATAAACCGGCGGGACGAGCAGGAGGAGAACCCTTCGGTGTTTGGCTCTCTGCAGCATCGGATGGCTTTCCGCAACGCCAGCACGCTGCCCAATCTGAAAAGAGTCCTGGGATTGTTGGACGGCTTTGACCAGGTAATTGTCACAGGGGACGCCATTGATTATCTGACCTGGGGTTCCCTGGAACTTGTAGAAAAATATGTGTGGGAGCGGATTCCAGGCGTTTTAGTGACAATAGGCGGCCACGAGCTGACGCGGGTGATGGAGGGAGACGAGCCGGATCCCACAACTCTGGAATCCAGATATGAAATATTGAGGGGATATTGGAGGCATGATATGTATTACTCCTCCAAAATCCTGGGGGATAAGGCTTTGCTGGTGCAGATCAATAACGGGGAAGGACGGTATTCCGATTGCCAGTGTGAGCGCTTCCGGCGGGATATAGAACGGGCCAGAAGGGAGCGCCTTGTGCTCCTGCTTTTTCAGCATGAGCCTGTCTGCACCCGCAATCCGGCGGAGCGGGAGGCGGTGCCGTTAAGGGTCAACGACGGAGCGGGCAGCCGGGACTTCTGTAATGGATTTCTCGGTGCCGGGGAGTGCGATCAGGCGACGGCGGAGATTTACCGTCTCATTACGGAGAGCGCAGACGTGATAAAGGGCATTTTTTGCGGCCACTGGCACAGCGATTTTTACACGGAGGTAAAAGCGTCCTATATTCAGGGCGGCACGCGCCGGGAGTCGGTGATTCCCCAGTATGTGCTGACGGGAAATATGTACGACAACGGCCATATTATGGCGATCACGGTAAAATAGGACAGAATGTCTGTCGTAGAACCCGTGAATGCGCCGGAAAGAAAGGGGTATAAAAGTCAACCCTTTTGAAATCTGTTTTCCTATGATAAACTAAAACCATCATATGATGTAGTAAAAACTGACAGTGCGCTGAGAATGTTGAATTAAAGTTTAGAAAATCGGTTTGTTGAGCGTTCTCGGAAACTCAATAAAAAGCAAGCGGGAAGGGGATGGTTTTCAAAAATGAGCGGGATAAGGGATGGATAAGTGGGAACTTGTGTGATTTGCAGAGCATAAAGAATAAAAATGGGCATGGCTTTAAAACCTGCTGGAAAACAGGTTTGAAGGACTCCTGAAGCAGAGAATAGAGGTTATGCTGCTGCCAGGTTCTTCTGTTTATAGCGGGCATCCAGGTGGAGGCAGATGCCGATCATGGTCGTCATGAAAGAATAATGCTCCTTTGTGTGTATGAACATACGGTGCAGGCCGTAATCATTGAGGATGCGGTTGTTGATACGTTCCGTGGCGGTCCGTTGATTATAGATTTTTTTATAAGCATCCGTGCCGCGGGGGACTTCAGTGTAAAGCCGGATATCCCATTCGGGCCGTGTCTTGACAACCCTGCCATATTTGGAATCCGTGCAGTTGTTTTTGCATTTGGAACAATGCTCTTTCCCGTAAGGGCAGCGCCACATGAGGTAGCCGCTTGAACAGTCATAACCATTGGGCTTCATGCGCAGGTTTTCTTGACAAAGGGGTGTTCCGTCTTTGTCAATGGTGATGGTATCAGGAATCGTTTTGGGGCGTCCGCATTTGTCATTCAGGTCGATGAATGCCCGAATCCCCCTGTTTTTAAGGAGGCGGTAGGTAGGGTAATTGTCCATAGCGGAGTCCAGGCATATGTTTTCGATGGGGAGTTGGGGCATGTGTTTTTCCAGTTCATGGAAAGCGACCAGGAAACTGACCGAGTCATGCCGTTTTGCGCTGGTGAAACGCAGGAGCAGAGGGATGTCAGACCGTAGCTGGCCG
>CALWLN010000075.1 GCA_944381535.1 uncultured Lachnospiraceae bacterium | reverse complement strand
CCGTAGGGCAGTTTTTTCATGATCGCCTCCATACTGTTGAGGGCGGGGGTATTAGTAAAGTACATTTTGTCAGCTCCTTTTCTTGAAATGAAAAAAGCCCGAAGTCTTTTGCAAAACTTCGGGCAGTTAAACGCAAAAACGGCAGACAAGTTTTTAGCGACTTGTCTGCCGTTTGAAGCAGTTATTCTGTTGTACGGGAGTTCAATTCTATCCGCAAAGCAAAAACAGCTGTTTTATATCTACGAATATGCATCTTGAAATCCCGGCGTTTAGACAGCAAAAAACCCCGATAAAATCGGGGTTTATGCGGAACATATCTTTTTTATGTTCCTATTATGATGGAGCATATGGGATTCGAACCCACGGCCTCCACAATGCGAATGTGGCGCGCTCCCAACTGCGCTAATGCCCCATGAAGGTAGTATAACACAATTTTTCATAAATGGGAACCCAAAATTTTCTGTTTTTTTCTGTTTTTTTTATGCAATCTAACCCAATTTCTGTTGCAGCCGATTATCCCTGCTTTCTAAAGCTCCGTACATCCCCCCATCCTTTTACCGGCGCATTCTCCGGTCATTTATCTCCATCTCATAATAATCCTTTTTGGCAGCGTACATCTTCTTCTCCGCATCCTTTATCAACTCGTCCACAGAAAACTTCCCTGACCTCCACTGAAATCCCACGGAAATATAAATGTTCTTTTTCTCCAGGCTTTCCACGATTTCTCTCGTCAGACGATTTACCTTATCTTCCTCCATGTCCAGGATAACGACTAAAAACTCATCGCCACCAATGCGATAAGTATACCGGGTCCCGAATTTCCCCTTGATCTGCTTGGCCACTTCCTTCAGCAATTCATCCCCGGCCGCATGTCCTTCGCTGTTGTTCAGCTCGTGAAGGCCGTTTACGTCGATATAGACACAGGCAAGGGATTTTCGGTAGCTGGTCCGGAACTTCGGCAGATCTGTCTCATACCGATTTCTATTATTCATCCCCAGAAGCATATCTGTTTGTCCCTGTTCCTTTATGGCATAATAAGACCGCATATTGCGGCAGAACATGCTGAAGCTGAAGCTTACACTTTTCAGGGGGGCTGCACTTCCCCGGCTATCGGACATATTACAGCCGGCCAGAACACCACAGATCATGCCGTCCGCATCCTCCACGGGAACCGCCATCAGATTTTTCATCACCCCTGGCTTTACACCCGATAGCTTTGCCCGAAGAAGCTCCGCATGATTCGCCTCAAACTGACCGTTTCCCCGCTTAAAATATTCCTCCAGATAAGCAATAATCTCTTTGTTCCAAAGGGTTTCCTTACGGTCTTCCTTCTTGTCCCACACAAAGGTTACGTCTTCGCCATGCTGTCCCCGCATCCAGAAACCGACGCTCTCCGCCGAGGTAATGTACGCGATTTTCTCCAGAGCCAGATTTATATTTTCCTGTCTTTCATGGGCATTGAACAGAAGCTTATCCACGTCATATATATAATTTGCGGTATTCAACTGACGCTGCTTCTCATTCAATCCTTTTCGGAAAGAAAAAAGCATCCACAGGAAATACAAAACAAAGCATGCGCCTTCGAAAATCATGAAGACGTTCAGCATGTCCCGGATTGCGTTCGCGCCGGTAAAAACGACGCTTTCCGGCACAGACAGCGCGATCCGCCACTGATTGACCGCTATGGGTTCATAGTAAAAATAAAGATATTCCCCGATTGTCTCGGATACAAATACCACATATCCCGTTTTTCCATCTATCAGCCCCTGCTTCAACCGCTCGTGGTCATATCCCGACGCCATTTCCCGCTGGCCCAGTTCCCAGATATTCCCCGGCTCCTCATGCCAGGTATCCACCAGAAAGTCCCCGGTATTTCCGTCTATGATATAGATTGCGGCCTCTCCGCCATAAGGCTCAAGCAGCAGATCCTTCGGCAGGGTTCCCAGCTCCACAACCCCGCACAGCATGGCAACCGTCTCCCCGTTTCTGATGACGGGCACATAGTTTCGTGCGATATAACCGCTGTTTTCCTCCAAATCCTCCAGCCGGTCAGTGATGTGCGCCCCATGAGCAGCTTCCTGTTCAAAGGACAGCCTTCCCTTCACGTCTGTCTGCTGTCCTCCCTCTCCGAGAAGGATATCCCCCGGCAGCAGAAGCTCCAGCCTTGACATCATCCCAACCATGGAATAGGAATCTAAGATATCCCAAAGCTCCGGGGACGTCAGATCATCATACCTGGCGATGACTGCCGCAAGCAGCTCCAGCTCTTCCCTGTCATTGGCTGCATTCGCCTCGATATCCCGGGCCAGCTCCCTCCCTCGCTTCCTCATAGAGCCTGTCAAAGCATTTTTCCTCCTCCATAATGTTGATCCGGTGCGTTACCACAAGAGAAGCTGCCTCAATGAAAATAATCAGAACCACAGCCACCGCTATTGATTTTGATAAATATAATCCCTGTATCTTTCTCATACGCATACTCTCCCTACACCAGCGTCCTGTTACATAGGCAGCGGTGCGGTGTATTAAATCTATTGTAAGTATATAAAATTTATCAGAGAAAGTAAAGATTTTCGTAACACATAGCTCTTGTTTTTCATAGAAAGCGTGACTTTTTACCTCCCTTCCCTTGTCAAGACAGGGCGTCCTATGGTAAGATAAAATTCAAGTCTTTTCATCGAAATACTAAAAAATGCCGCCTGCTTCTTAAAAGCAGCGTCAGTCGTCATAAAGGAGGACGTTATGGAACAACACGCAACTAAATTCAAACCGGCACAGTTTCTTTTTCGTATTTTTCAGGGGGCTTTGATCGGCCTTGGCGCAGTCCTTCCCGGAATCTCCGGCGGAGTGCTCGGCGTTATTTTCGGAATCTACAAGCCGATCATGGAATTGATCTCCCACCCCTTCGCCAATTTCAAGACCCATGTGCCCAAACTGATCCCGGTCATTATCGGCGGAATCATCGGATTTCTCGGAATCGCCAATCTCCTGGCCTTCTTTCTGGAGAAATATCCTGACCCTTCCGTCTGCCTGTTTATTGGGCTGATCACGGGAATGCTTCCCTCTCTGTTTCGGGAAGCAGGGGAACAGGGAAGGAGCAAGGGCTCCTTTATCTCCCTTATTGTATGCATGGCGGTGATTTTTTTACTGCTGAACGGCTTGAACATGGCCTCCGTCACCATTACCCCGAACTTCTTCTGGTACATGTTCTGCGGTTTCTGCCTTGCCCTCAGCATTATCGCCCCCGGCATGAGCTTCTCCACGCTTCTCATGCCTCTGGGCCTTTATACGCCCTTTATCGACGGAATCGGACATCTTGATTTCTCCGTTCTGATTCCCGGAGGAATCGGCGCGCTTTTAACGGTTATTGTTCTCGCAAAGGCAATCAACGCGCTGTTTACCCACTGCTATTCCATCGCCTTCCACGGTATCGTTGGAATCGTAATTGCCGCCACCGTGATGATCATTCCCTTCTCCGGCTTTACGGCCTCCCTGGGGCAGGCGATTATAAACATTGTGTGCATCCTTGTGGGCATTGTTCTCGCGCTGCTTCTTGATAAGTTCAACAGCCGCGTGGACGTGAACGCGGAATAACCTTATATCGAGGGATTTTTATGAGACGTAAGATACATTTCACGGGGAAGCTCAGCGGGCTTTCCCATGGAATTAAAAACGGTGTGCTCCACGTCCTGTCCCGGATCGGAGTACTGATGAAATGGGTACTGTTCGCGCTGCTGTCCGGGCTCCTTCTGGGCCTTGTTGGCTCCCTGTTTTATTACTGCATGAAATATGCCACAGATGCCAGAGAGACTTACCCATGGTTACTCTTTTTCCTGCCGGTGGGCGGCCTTTTGATTGTTGGCGCCTACCGTATCCTCCACAACGAGAAGGACAGCGGAACCAATCTGGTGCTGTCAGCCATTCAATCCGGGGAGCAGATTCCCCTGAAAATGGCGCCTTCCATTTTTATCGCCACAGTACTGACCCATCTCTTCGGCGGCTCCGCCGGACGGGAGGGGGCGGCTCTACAGCTTGGCGGAAGCATTGGCAATACGCTGGGGCGCCAATTCCGGTTTGACGAAAAGGACCAGCACATCATGATCATGTGCGGCATGAGCGCAGCCTTCTCCGCCCTGTTCGGAACACCGATGGCGGCGGCCGTATTTTCCATGGAGGTGGTGAGCGTGGGCATTATGCATTACTCCGCTTTAGTGCCCTGTGTCATTTCCTCCCTCACCGCCCACGGAGTAGCGCTCTGGCTTGGGATTGTGCCGGAGCAATTTCCGGTAAGTCTGATTCCTGATTTTACCGTGAAAACGGCGGTCCAGACGGCCCTTCTGGCGGTTCTCTGCGCCGGCGTCAGTGTTCTGTTCTGTATTGCCCTTCACACCTTTGAGCACTTGTACCAGAAATTTTTCAAGAATCCCTACCTGCGGGTGGCCGCAGGCGGTATTTTTGTCATTCTGCTGACCCTTCTTGTGAGGAATCAGGACTACAACGGCGCAGGCATGGCCGTGATTGGGCGGTGCTTTGAAAATGAAGTTGTCCCCTACGCCTTTTTATTAAAAATGCTTTTTACCGCGGTGACGCTGGGTGCCGGCTTTAAGGGCGGCGAGATTGTCCCCTCCTTCTTCATCGGAGCCACCTTTGGGTGTCTCATGGGAAATCTCATGGGCCTCTCTCCGTCCCTCACCGCCGCCATCGGCATGGGGGCAGTATTCTGCGGGGTCACCAACTGCCCCATCACCTCCCTGCTCATCTGCTTTGAGCTGTTTGGCTTTGAGGGCATGCCTTATTTTCTTCTGTCGGTGGCTATCAGCTATATGCTGTCAGGCTATTACGGGCTGTACCGCAGCCAGAAGATTGTGTACTCCAAATATAAGACGGAGTTTATCAATCGAAAAACCCACTGAACGAACGCGTGCTGCCGGGCGCGCGCTCCTCTCTTAATCCCTTTTGGTGGACAGCACCTGCCGGGGCTTATCCGCCTCCTCCTCGCTGTCCCAGGGAAGCACATCTTGCGGCTCTCTTAAATACTCCAGCAGCTGCCAGATTCCCTCCCCGGTATAGGCGCTCACATGAAATACCTCCTTGCACCCGGCCAGCCGAAGCCAGTTCTCCGCCTGCTTCGGATTGGCTTGTGGCTCGTCAATCTGGGTCACCACCCCAATCACCGGCCGGCAGCAGATTGCCGTGGAACAAGGGGGAAACAGGGAATAGGGCTCCGTGGCGCTAATTAAAAGGGCCACCACATCCGCCTCGTAGGAATAGAGAGCCAGCGCCCTTCCTAAGGGACCGTTCTCAGCATATTCCCCCGGCGTATCGATGACCACGTCGAAATGATTGATATATTGTGTCTTGTGATAATGAATGGTGTCTCCCTTAAGGGCCTGACGCAGGGTCGTCTTGCCGCACTCGCTGCGTCCCACCAGCATGATTTTCTTCATTCTACTGTCTACCTGACTAACTCCGCGGGCAATCCCGCAGGGTGAAACTGAAATATTCCTTACGCTTTTCTAAGTCCTGGTAATCTCACACACCGTAAATCCAAGCCGCTCAATCAGATATGTATTGATAGCCCGAATGGCTTCCTCCACCGAAGAAACCGTTCCCGTAAATATCAACGTACCGCTGAACCTGTCAATAAAGCCAAGTTCAATGTCTGCGCTCTTCACCGCCAGATCTCCCGCAATAACAGAAATCTCCGACGGGCTCATGCTGAGAATTCCGATGGCCGCGCGGCTGTAGTCAATGCTGGGATCCAACCCCAGCTTCTTATATACGATAGGCTCCGGGCTGGCAATAATGTGGGCAAGCGTCACCTGCTTGCCGGGCACCAGCTCCTGGATAATTCTCATTTTTCCTTCCTGGGAGGATGGCAATTGAAATTCCACAAAAATCAACTCCTTCTGTTTCTATGATACAACAGAATCCCACATAATGCAACAGAAATCTACAGTTTTTTCAACGGCTCAAAAATAATATCATAATTAATCCGCCGGTAGAAAACCTCCTCCACCCGCTGATTTCCGATATTTCCCTCTCCAAGCATCCACATGGCCTTCGCGATCACCGCCTCCAGGGTCATGTCGTAGGACTCCAGAAGCCCACAGTCTCTCTTGATTTTGTTACCCACCTTGTAAATGGTCATATCGCTGCCCTCGTGGGCCACCTGAGTAGCCATGATCACCACCGTGTGAGGAAACTCCTCCCGGAGCCTGTAAAATTCCTCCTCAATGGAGGCCGGAATCCCGCCCAGACCAAAGCTCTCCACAATGATACAGTCATGCTCCTCAAACAGCAGCCGGAGTACCCTGGGGGCAATGCCCGGAATCAGTTTCAGCAAAAAAATCTTCTGGTTCATGTTTTCATAGAAGGACACCGGTTCCCTGTAGGGAAGCATAGGAATGTAGCGCAGAATCCGCATATCCTGAATCGTTGCGAGAAAAGGATAATCAATGCTCTCAAAGGCATTGTAGCTCTTGGAGCGTATCTTTTTGGCCCTGGTTCCGGCGATGACCTTTCCCCCGAACACGATCTGCACCCCCTGGGATTCCGGGTCGGCCGCATATAAAAAACTGTCCGTAAGATTGGTCTTAGCGTCGGTGATTTCCAGGTCGATGGCCTTCTGGGCCCCGGTGATCACAATGGGTTTCCTTGAATTCTGAATCATATAGGACAAAGCCGCCGCCGTATAGGCCATGGTGTCCGTGCCGTGGGCAATGACAAAACCGTCATAGTTCTCATACTGTTCCCGAATAGCCCGCGCCATCAACCGCCAGTGGGAAGGCTCCATATCGGTACTGTCGATATTGAATATCTGCATTGCCTCCGGCCTGCAAAAATCCCTCACTCCCGGCACAAAGCTTAAAATCTCCTCCGCCTCCATCTGCGGGGAGAGGCCATGGGAGGATTGCCGGGAGGCGATAGTGCCCCCGGTGGCAATCAGTAAAATCCGTTTTGTGTCAGCCATCTCTTAGCCTTTCCTTTCGACCGTATTACAGTTACTCTTCAAATGTAATGTCCCGTACATCGAATTTCTGCCTGGTCAGGGCTTTCACCACTTTCTCGAAATCCTCCGCGTCAATCCGCAGGAAAATCTCCACCAGATTCATCACATCCGTGTGGCTCACCAGCATATTGCGGATATCGCCGCCGGCCCTGGCGATGGTCTCACAAATCTTCGCCAACACTCCCCGGCTGTCATAGGAATAGATCACCAGGGAATTGTACTCATGTCCGAACAGGGCCTGATACCGCTTAAACACCGCTTGCTGGGTCACAATCCCCAACAGCTGGTCCTGCCTGTCCGTAATGGGAATAAACCGTACCTTGGAGGTAATGAACTTGGCCGCCGCTTCCTCAATCCGCATATCTTCCGAAATCGTCTCGATGGTGGTGCGCATAAACTCCTGCACCGCTTTTGATAAGAATTCCTCCCTGCTTAAGTCCTCCAGCCGAAAAAACTCTTCAAACACAAACTGCTTGGACAATACCCCCACAAATTTCTGCCCGTCCACCACCGGCAGCGACAGCAGCTCATGCTCGTTGATCACCTTGATGGCTGTCTCCACCGTGTCCGTAACCTTAATGCAGCTGATCTTCTCAAAGGGTAACATGATCGTCTTTACTTTCATCCGAAAAATCCTCCTCTTTCCGTTGGCTCAGTTTTTACCCGCCAAGGGTACTCCTTCTAAGCGACATTTCTTCCTTTATTATAACCTGCCCCAATAAGAACCGCAAGGATATTATGGATCCGTCATCTTTTCTTCCAGTTCTTTTGCCAGCTCCCGCATGGCTGCCTTATCCACCTTGCATATTCTACGGTCATAGGTATAGAAGCCGTTGGTCTCATCCTCCACATCGGAAAGCTGGGTGTAAATGCTGCCGCAGAGGCCCTTTGGGATAGCAGGGAGAATGGTTTCCCGGTACAGGGCAACCATTCGCGCAGTCAGAGTCTTACTGTCCGCGCATCCGCCATAGCCGTAGTTGGTGTACTTGGCGTAGGAATGGTTGGGAACGGCCTGGGAGTAACCGCCGAACTCGGACACCAGAACCGGCTTCTCAGGCTGCTTCGGAAGCTTCAGACTCAGATAGTAAATATGCTGGCTGTCAAAGTCACTGTTGCTTCGCGGAAACCAACCGGAGGTGGCGTCGTACAGGCGGGTGGGATCCAGGTTCTTCGCCTCCTGATACATCTGATCGCTGTCGAACTGCCCCCAGCCCTCGTTGAAAATAGTGTATGCCACCACGGAAGGGTGATTCCGCAAATGCAGAATCGTCTCCTTCATATGCTTTCTGAAAAATTCCTTGCGTTTTCTGCGGCCCCAGAGCCTGCCGTTTCCCTTCTGATAAATGCCCAGGGTGGGCAGGGCGGTGTCCTTAAACCAGGAGTAAATGCCGCTGTTTACCATATCCTGCATGACCAGCATGCCGTGTAAGTCGCAATAATAATAGAAGCATTCCGGTTCCAGCTTACTGTGTTTCCGAAGGAGATTGATCCCCAGCTCCCCCATGCGGAGAATATCCCGCTCATATTCCTCCTCCCGGGCCGGGAGGTAAAGGCCGTCGCAGAAATAGCCCTGGTCCAGGACGCCGTGTAAAAAGATGGGCTGCCCGTTTAAGCATACCCGGGGCAGGCCCTCTATTTTCTCTACCCCGATGGTTCGAAGGCCAAAGTAGGAGGAGACGACATCCGAGCCGAGAGTGATTTTCATCCGGTACAGATAAGGGTCCTCCCGGGTCCAGAGTCTGGGCTCATAGACGGTTCCGTCCGGAAGCGGAATCCGGGTCATGTCTATTTTGATCTTTGCGCCGCCAAAGGCCTTTTGCCGGGCGCCCTGCCCCTCTCCCGCTCCTAAAAAAGCGGTGATCTTATGAAGGTTTCCGTCGTGAAGCTGGATTTCCACCTCCAGGGGGATTCCCGGATTTCCAGTGTCATGGGCGGCATTTCCGGCTGCCGGACCGTAATTCCCATGATTTTCCAGACTACTTTCCACCTCTATGGTGACGCGCTTCCTGTCCGTTGCAAGCTTCAGATTTTTAATATATACCTCCGGCACCTGCTCCAGCCACACGCTCTGCCAGATTCCGCTGACCGGCGTATACCACATGCCGCCTCTGGCCCTCCGCTGTTTGCCGTAAGGGTACCGGGGCGACAGGGTGTCCTTTGCCTTTACGCTCAGCCGGTTAGCGCCATTTCGATTCACCTGCTTTGTGATGTCAAAGGTAAAGGGCAGATATCCCCCCTCATGCCTTCCCAGCAAATGGCCGTTCAAATATACCTCCGCCACCTGGTCCACAGCACCGAAATGCAGCAGGATACGGCGGCCTTCCATTCCATTCCCCCGCAGAACACCGTCGGCACCTTGTCTGACAGCCATATCCTCCGGCAGGGAAAATTCCTTCGTATATTCCAGTCTGGTCCCTACACGTCCACGATATCCCGACAGCTGTGCCTGGGGCGGGAAAGGCACCAGAATCTCCTTTCCGTTCAATTTCCAGATTCCGTTCAAGCTATAAAAGCTGTCCCGCCGAAGCTGGGGCCTCGGATACTGGCTCCAGACCTTTTTGGCGCCCGGACTTTCTCCGGACAGCTCCACATCTTCCCAGGACGGAAACTGCGCACGCCCATTCTCACCGCTTTCCCCAAGAGACCGCAACAATTCCTCCCCGGCCCGGCTCATAAGATCATAATGCCCTCTCCGCATCACCCGAAATAACAGGAACAGCACGATAAGAAGCACCACCGCCGCCGCCAGAGCCGCCAGGAAAATGTTCCTGTTTGGCAGAAAGGATGTGGTTCCGTCCGAATTCACGATCACCTCCGCGTTTCTTAAAACCGCTGCCCCGATGGCGGGACCGATGATACCCGGGATCAGCACCTGCCCGATGATACGGATCCCCTGAAACTGCCCCGCCTTACCCGCCGGAATGTGATTTCGTATCATAGCCCCGAAAATAGCCATACCGGTGAGATAGCCGGTCATCATAAAGAGAGAGCCCACAAAGACGATAGCCGTACCGGTTCCCACGGCCAGCAGAATATAGCCTGCGCACAGGAAACATACCGTGGGGACCACCGAGGATTTAAAGCCGATCATATCAAAAAGCTTTCCGTAAAAAGCCGTGATAACTGCCGCCAGCACAATGGCCGGGGCCATGATAAACACATAGTTGGTCATCCCCAGGGTCTTTTCGTAGTACAGGATCAGATAGGGCATGAAGATCTGTATGGAGATTCCGAAGACCGCAAACGCTCCAATGACTGCATAAAGAATGGGATTCGCCTTTATCACCGAGGGCCGGAAGCTGTACAGGAGCGTGGAGAAATAGCCGTTTCTTTTTCTGTCCGCAGTCAGAGGCTTCTCCTCAATAAGAAAAATGCCGAGAACGCCGATGAGCATGACAACCACGCCCACCACCGTGTAAATGAGGGTCCAGCTCTCCGCTTTGTCCAGATCAAAGGCGGAAAATCCCCCGAACACCACCAGAATCGCCACCAGGGGCATCATGGAATTGATTCCCTCAATCCTACCCCGGTTGCTCTCATCGCCCCAGTCCGTCATCCAGGCATTGAAGCAGGCGTCATTGGCCATGGAGCCCAAGAAGGTCATCACGCAGTCTAAGACGATCACCAGGGTCACCCCCAGAGAAGCCGCCAGCAGAGCGCTCCCGGCAATGGGAGTCAGCAGATCCATCCGCAGAAAGGCAAAGGCCAGAATGGAAATGCCCCAGGCAATGTACCCGCCGCAGATAAACACCTTCCGTTTTCCCACATAATCCGTGAAGGCACCCATCAAAATGGTGGTCACCGTGGCAGCCACCGAGCTTGCCCCCACCATCAGAGAAATGTCCGCCGCCGAGGCGTGGAACATTTTGTAGATGAACACGTTGAAATACATGTTCTCCACCACCCAGGCCACCTGCCCCATGAGGCTGAAAATCACCAGTACCAGCCAGAATTTTTTTGTAAGCCGCTTCTCCATAATTTTCCCCCTTTATACCACCAGAAATTTGTATCGCTTTAACTGATACAAAAGCACCTGCTTCGCCCGGCAGTCCGGCCAGGCTTTTAGCTTTTTGAAAATGTCCGCCCTCACCTGAAAGCCTAGTCCCATCGCCCTTGCCTGAAGCTCAAAGCTGCCGCTGAAGGGAGCGGCGGCTGCCCGGGCAATATTCTTTTCTAAATCCTCCTCCACAGGGAAAATGCCAAAATTACTCAGCAGCGCTGCTCCGTTATCAAAAACCGGAGCCTCCCAGTACCCTCCGTCTTCCTTACGTATGATGCAGATATTATGAAAATGACGGTCTATATTTAACGTCACCATATCAAAGGTCAAAAGCCTGGCCAGATAGTCACGGAAATCCAAATCTGCCGCCTTCCGCACAAACGCAAGCACATACGCAATTCTTTCCTCTATATTTTCAAACCTTAAAACCGCATCCTGGAGCTGTCCTCCTACATGATATTCATAAAGCCGTTGCAGCGTAATACATTCCTCTCCGTCTTTTAGAAAATTTTCAGACCGGCATCCGTTTCTTCCATTTATCTTACATTCCTCATATCTTACGAAATTCTCGATATTAGAACAGGACAACAGAAGTGAACATAAGGCTTCTGCCATTCCCTCATACCCGGTACGGTTCTGCTTATACCAAATATTATCCTTAAAAAATTTCAACTGTGTTCCCTTGGAACTGTTATCCATATTCCGAATGTAACTTTTATCCAATATCACACTCTCTAATCCCGAATCTTCACATCTTCCCACGTAAGCTCCTCCCCCTCAAACCGAATCCAGATAAAATCCTCAAACATCACGCCGTGGGTTTTCTTCACAATCTCCCACGGATTATATTCCGAAAGGCCCAGATATTCCAGCTGTTCCTGCACATCCGGCCGGGCCCGTTCGAACCAGCGGCCCTCCAGAAATTCATACACCCGGGCTAAATCCAGCCGGGTTCCCCCAAAGGGCTGCTTTCCCCCGTCATCGGTGTAGCGCTTGATGTAATTCAGAGTTTTAAATCCCTGCTCGTCCTCAGAGATAGAGACATCCGCCACAAGTTCGTTTTTCCACAAAACACTGAAATTATACATGTGTCCCTCCTGATCGTTCACAGTTTCAGCTTTGCCAGCGCCTCCGCGAACGCATTGTTCACAGGCTCCTTGGCCTCCTTTTTCTGCTGCTGCAGATACCGCTCCACATCCTTCTTGGAGACGCCGCCCCCGCTCTCCTGCCTGCGCTTCTCGAAGGCCGATAACTTCTCCCGGTAGCCGCAGACACAGGTAAACCGCTTATTTTCTCCCTCCCCCACCAGCTCCAGCTTCTTGTGGCACTCGGGACAACGGGCGTTGGTAAGACGGGATAAGGTCTTGCGATAGCCGCACTCCCGGTCCTGACACACCAGCATTTTCCCGTTCTTGTGGTTCACCTCCAGCAGAAGCTTTCCGCACTGGGGACACTTTTTGCCGGTGATGTTCTCGTGCTTGTAAGTGGCGGAGGAGGCAATGATATCTCCCACGATATCTTTGGTATAACTGCGGATCTCTGCGTCAAAATCCCTGGGGCTGGCCTTGCCCTTTGCGATATCCGAAAGCCGCTGCTCCCAGCGGGCGGTAAGCTCCGGGGTAGTCAACGCCTTTGGCGCCAGCTCCAGCACCTGGCGGCCCTTGGAGGTCAGATGGATGTACTGATCCTTTTTCTCCATCATAAAGCTGTTAAAAAGCTTCTCGATGATATCCGCTCTGGTGGCCACCGTGCCAAGGCCGCCGGTTTCGCCCAGGGTTTTTGCCAGCTCCTTGTCCCTGGTATCCATATATTTCACCGGATTTTCCATGGCCGCCAGCAGCGTGGCCTCCGTAAAGGGAAGGGGCGGCTTCGTCCGGCCCTCGGTAATTTTCCCATGCTCCAAAGTCAGCTTCTGCCCTTTTTCAAAAGCCGGAAGCTCCGCCAGATTCCCGCCGCCCCCGGAAGGAGCCTCAGACCGGGAACCATCTCCCACAAAAGAGTCCGCCGCCGCAAAATCTCCGCCCGCAAAATCTTCATCCTCATCCGCTTCATACTGATAGGCTTCCGTCCATCCGGCCTGCAGAATCCGGTTTCCTCTGGCCGTAAAAATCTCCCCGCCGCACTCCGCCGTGACAAAGGTTTCCTCGTACACGCAGGGCGGCAGCAGCACCGCCAGAAACCGGGACACCACAAGCTCATAAATCTTCCGCTCCCCATACTCCAACTCACTCATTCGGATGCCCTGCTCCGTTGGGATGATGGCATGATGGTCGGAAACTTTGCTGTTGTCCACAAAGGACTTATTTCCCTGGATGGGGGTTTTTAAAATCCGCGTACATACGGCGGCATACTCCCCGCCACGGCAGGCCTTCACCCGGTCCGCCAGTGTCTCCACAAGATCTGTGGTCAGATACCGGGAGTCCGTTCTGGGATAGGTCACCACCTTGTGGCGCTCATACAGGCTCTGCATATAGTTTAAGGTCTGCTTTGCGGAAAACCCGTATTTTTTATTGGCCTCCTGCTGCAGACTGGTCAGATCGTAAAGCTGGGGCGCAAAGGCGCGCTTCTCTTTCTTTTGCACCGCTGTCACAACGGCGCGGCCCCCTTCGGTCAGACGCCGCACCGCCTCTATCTCTTCCCTGGAAAAGGTGGTGCCGCCGCCTGTTTTCCCGGATTTCCAGTTCCAGGAAATTCCCGCCCCCTGGGCCCGGTATCCGTAATAGCTCTGGGGCTGAAACCGGCGGATCTGTTCTCCCCGCTTGGCAATCATGGCCAGCGTGGGGGTCTGCACGCGCCCGCAGGACAACTGGGCATTATGCTTCACCGTCAATGCCCTTGTGGCATTTAATCCCACCAGCCAGTCCGCCTCCGCCCGGGCCACCGCCGCCTCATAGAGATGCTGATATTCTCCGGCGTCCTTCAGATGGGCAAAGCCCTCCCGAATCGCCTTGTCCGTAACGGAAGAAATCCACAGCCGCTTCATGGGCTTCTTCACTCCGGCCATCTTAATGATCCAGCGGGCCACCAGTTCTCCCTCACGGCCGGCGTCCGTGGCAATGATCAGAGTGTCCACATCTTTCCGGTACATCTGACTTTTCACCGTCTGATACTGCTTCCCGGTCTTTTTGATCACTTGAAGCTCCAGCTTCTCCGGCAGCATGGGAAGGGTCTCAAGCTTCCATTCCTTCCACATATCCCCATAGCTCTCCGGGTCCGCCAGCTCCACCAGATGTCCCAAAGCCCAGGTGACGATATAATCCTTCCCCTCCAGGAATCCATTCCCTCCCTGCTTACAGCCAAGCACCCTGGCGATATCCCGGCCCACACTGGGCTTTTCCGCAATAACCAGTTTTTTCATTGAAAACCTCCGATTGTACTCCAGATTCGGCCTGAAACAGAACGGGGGCGCAAAATTGCGCCCCTCTCTCCGTCTGCCGCTGTCTCGATTATACACCTTTTGCAATGGCATTTCCAGTATATAACTGATAATATTTTCCCTGCTGGGCAATCAGCTCGTCGTGACTGCCCCGCTCAATGATCCGCCCTTGCTCCAGCACCATGATACAGTCGCTGTTCTTCACCGTGCTTAAGCGGTGGGCGATGATGAAGGTGGTCCGCCCCTCCATCAGACTGTCCATGCCCTTCTGCACCAACGCCTCAGTGCGGGTGTCAATGCTGGAGGTGGCTTCATCCAGAATCAACACCGGCGGGTCCGCCACCGCCGCCCGGGCGATAGCCAGAAGCTGCCGCTGGCCCTGGGACAGGTTGGCCCCGTCCCCGGTGAGCATGGTCTGATAGCCGTTAGGCAAATGCTCGATAAAGGTATCCGCGTTGGCCAGCTTCGCCGCCCGGATGCACTCCTCGTCGGTGGCGTGCAAACGGCCATAGCGGATATTGTCCATCACCGTCCCGGTGAACAGGTGGGTGTCCTGGAGTACGATTCCCAGACTCCTTCGCAGATCCGCCTTCTTGATCTTATTGATGTTGATGCCGTCGTAGCGGATTTTTCCGTCCTGGATATCGTAAAACCGGTTGATCAGATTGGTGATGGTAGTCTTCCCCGCCCCGGTGCTGCCCACAAAGGCAATCTTCTGCCCCGGCGTGGCGTACAGCTTGATGTTGTGGAGGACAATTTTCTCGTCATTGTATCCAAAATCCACATCATCAAAGACCACATCCCCCGTAAGTTCCACATAGGTGGTGGTTCCGTCGTGATGGGGGTGCTTCCAGGCCCAGAGTCCGGTGCGGTCCTTACACTCCACAAGCTCGCCCTTCTCGTTCTTTCTGGCATTCACCAGAGTCACATAACCTTCATCCACCTCGGGCTCCTCGTCCAACAGGGCGAAGATCCGCTCCGCCCCGGCTGCCGCCATGATCACGCTGTTTAACTGCTGGCTCACCTGGCCGATGGGCTGGTTAAAGCTCTTGTTCAAGGTCAGGAAGGACACCAGCACGCCGATGGTGATGCCTGCGTAGCCATTGATGGCCAGAACCGCTCCCACCAGGGCGCAGATGACGTAGCTGACATTTCCAAGCTGGGCGATGGCGGGCATCAGAATATTGGCAAATTTATTGGCGTTGTCAGCACTGTTACGAAGTTCCTCGTTGAGCTTCCGGAACCCCATGAGATTCTCCTCCTCGTGGCAGAACACCTTCACCACCTTCTGGCCCTCCATCATTTCCTCAATGTAGCCGTTCACAAGACCGAGATTTTTCTGCTGGGTCCGGAAATACGTCCGGGACATGCCCGCGATCTTCTTAGTGACGATCAGCATGACGGCCACCATCAGCAGGGACAGCAGCGTCAGCGGCACGTCCAGGATGATCATGCTGATAAACACGCTGACAATGGAAATCCCGCTGTTTAAAAGCTGGGGCAGGCTCTGCCCGATCAACTGCCTTAAGGTATCCGTATCGTTGGTGTAGATAGACATCACATCCCCGTGGGAGTGGGTGTCGAAATATTTGATTGGCAGGGATTCCATATGGTCGAACAGTGCTTTCCGCAAGTTCCGCATGGTTCCCTGGCTGACATTTACCATGATCCGGTTAAAGCCCCAGGAGCAGACCACGCCTGCCAGATAGACGGCGGCCACCTTGAGGATTGCTGCGCCCAGCGGCCCGAAATCCGGGTTGGCAGTCCCGGTCAAAGGGGTGATATAATCGTCGATCAGGCTCTGGATGAACATCGTTCCCTGCACGTTGGCATAAGCCGCAACCACGATACAGATCACCACAAGGATACAGTGTGGCGTATAATTTTTCAATATGTTCCGAATCAATCGCTTCATGCTGCTTCCCCTCCATTCTCATCAAAATCGCCGCCGCCCTGGGTCTGGCTCTCATAGACCTCCCGGTAAATGGCATTGGTGGCAAGGAGATTTTCGTGGGTGTCAAAGCCGTCAATCCGCCCCTCATTAAGCACCAGGATCCCCGCTTCCGGTTCCGTAGGCAAAGGACACATGGTCAAAATCTACCCGGCCGTCCGGCACATCATAATCCGGGTTTTCAGGATTTACCAAGTCGGCCTGCTCATCTAACACCTCAGCGATACGCCTGGCGCTGGCCGTGCTCATGGTCAGCATCACGAAGATCATGGACAGCATCATCAGACTCATGAGGATACTCATCACATAGCTTAGCATACTGGTCAGCTCTCCGGTGGTCATGCTGCCGCCCACGATCATCTGGGCGCCCAGCCAGGATAAGCCCAGGATACAGGTGTACACCACGAACATCATCACAGGGCTGTTTAAGGCCACCAGGGACTCTGCCTTTACAAACATCTCATAAATATGTTCGGCGGCTTTGGCAAATTTCTCCTTTTCATAATCCTCCCGGACAAATGCCTTCACCACCCGGATACCGGAAATATTTTCCTGGACGCTGGCATTGAGCTCATCATAGCGGTCAAACACATTTTCAAAGAGGGGCATGGAACGCCTGACAATGAGAAACAGGATAGACCCCAGTATTACAATGGCTACCACAAATATCATGCTTAAGCCCGGATTGATGAGAATGGACATCACCAGCGCAAAAATCAGCATCACAGGAGCCCGGACACACATCCGCAAGATCATCTGGTAGGCATTTTGCAGGTTGGTCACATCAGTGGTGAGCCTGGTTACCAGTCCCGCCGTGCTGAATTTGTCAATGTTATGGAAGGAAAAGGTCTGAATGTTGGCAAACATGCTGTCTCTTAGGTTGCAGGCAAAGCCGCTGGAGGCGTAGGCTGCTGTCCGGCCCGCCAGAATCCCGAAGGTGAGACCAAGACCCGCCATCAGGATCATCAATGCCCCACACAAGAATACATGCCCAAGATTTTCCTGCTGAATCCCATCGTCTATGATGGAAGCCATGGCCATGGGGATCAACAGTTCCAGCACAGCCTCCAGGGCGGTGAACACGGGTGTGATGAACGAAGCTTTTTTGTATTGTTTCACCTGCGCAAATATGGTTTTTATCATAAAAATTCTCCTTTCCTTGTTTTTGCCGAATGGCATACAGGTATACCCGAAGGGTATTTCTGTTGCATGCTACACTTTGGAACAACCGGCATATTTCTCAAACCGGCAAACGCTCCGTACCCTCGGACACAGGAACCGCCGGGCATGCGGAACGTCCATTTTACAGGACTGTATTTACACTCTCACATTTTCCAGCACCTTGATCAGCAGCGCCCGAAGCTGCGCGATCTCTTCCTCCTTCATACCTCCGGCGATAAAACGCTCCATCTGGATACGGGAGCGCTCCATCTCCTCAAACAACTGGGCTTCCTTCTCTGTCAGGTACACATATTTCATCCGCCTGTCCCTGCCGCCAAATTCACAGCGCACAAACCCCTTCTGCTCCAGGCGCTTCACGATTCCAGTCACAGTGGGATGGGTGACCTGCAGATGTTCCTCAATCTCCTTCTGGGTGGTGGGCTCCTGGCCCCGGCCCCTTATAAACTTCAAAACCCGGAATTGGGAGGAGGTTAAGTCCACGGGTTTAAAAAGCTGATTGGCGTGACGGTCCAGATGTTCCTGGATGACTTTCAGAAGAAATCCGATGTCCGGCTGCATAATATCATTCCCCTTTTCTGTAGCATGCTACATTTTTCTTTTTTATTATAAGAAACTGCTTTGAAAAAGGCAACTATTTTCTTTATATTTAAGATTTTTTAAAATTCTTTTATATTTTCCTGCTCTTCCATGTATGGCAGTTTTAACGGAAAATGAAACCTCTGTTTCCATGCCACACCTGGTATATAATTTTGACAACTGCAAAAACTATGGGTAAATTCAGAAAAAGGAAGTGATTTTATGAAATATACACAATCCCACCCTCAGGAAGAGGGCGGCAAAGACCCACAAAAGAAGACGCCCGAATATACGCCAAATCCGGAGTACGATTTCTTCCGGGCCAATTCCGCCACCGACTGCACCGGGTCTGTTCCCCGGCCGCCGGAGACGGATGATGAACTGGATTCCTATCTGGACGTCTATAATTTCCTGCCCCAGTGCGCCATTGCCAGGGGAAAGGAAACCGATTCTCAGATATAGATGATCTCCAGCCCGCTAAAGCTGACGTTCCCGGTTAAAAGCACCTCCGGGCCGTCGCCGGGGCGGCGCTGGTTCTGCTCCTCCACACCGGAAAAGCCGCTGTCAAGCTGATTTACGATTTTCCAGTGGGCGGGAACATATAATTCCACCCCGCTGAAGGATACATGCATCTCGATTTGGGCGCTGTTATCACGAATCACCGCATTGTCGAAATATACCTTCATGGCCCCGAATTTGCAGTTTAAGCAGGCGCTTTTAAAATTGTCGGTATCTACATATTTCACCGCGGAAGCGAAGGAGGTCTCAAAATACACGTTCTCATAGGCCCCTTCCTGTCCGCTGCCACGGGAGCTGCCGCTCTCCCGGTTCTGTCCTTCCCCGTGGGCGCCGTTACCGTCCTCCCGGCTTTCCTCCAGGATTTCTCCGTCTACATAGGTTTCCTTTTTCCCATGGCAGCCGCTGTCCTGACTGCCGGACCAGTTTGTCTCATAATGGTAATACTTTTTCTTTTTTTTACGAAAAATCATATTCAGGCCGATAGTTCCAAGCAGCGCCGCTCCCAGCACCGTCCAGGGAGTGATGGTCTCAATCCCCAGCTGCTCATCAAAAATGATAGCCAGAAACGCCAGGGAAAACAAAATCCTGCCAAAACTGAGCTTCACGATTCCCGCGATCAGCTGGGCTGCCCAGAAGATGGCAAACAAAACGCTGACAACGCCCACGCCCTCCACCAGGCCCATCTGGCTCACCACCAGAAATACGGCGGCCAGTATCAGGAACACACCCCAGAAAATTTTATTTGTTCTTGCTTCTTTCATGATGGTCTCCTCTTTTCTTCCAATTTGATTTTCAGCGGCTTATAGTAATATCTTGACACAAACACCTGCTTGTGGGTATTCTGAAATTCCACCACACTGGAGGCAGTGAGATTCCGCTGAATGGAATACACCTTATTGATATTCAATATGGTAGATTTTGATATCCGCATGAAATGTCCCGGCAGCAGCTCCTCCAGTTCGTACAGGCGGTATTTCACCTGGTACATCTCATTGGCCGTGTGGGCGTAAATGACCTTTTCCTCCGTCTCAAAAAAGAGGATGTTGTCAAGGGGCAGATAATATTCCGTATCCCCTTTGTAGAATACGAATTTCTGCTGTCCCAGTGCCAGATCCGCCAGTGCCCTCTGCACACTCTGGATTTCGTCGCTCAAAGTCCCGCAGCGAATAATAATTTCATCTTCCGCTATGCTGCTGTCCAGTTCCAGTCGAATTTTCATGCTCTCATCTCCATGAACCTAAG
>CALWLN010000074.1 GCA_944381535.1 uncultured Lachnospiraceae bacterium | reverse complement strand
ATCTTGCCCTCCACGTTGGTACCGATCTTCATACCAAAGGCCTCGCCCAGAGTAACCCGGATGGAGGGGGCAGTCTGTACAATTACATGTTTAGTGGGGTCGTTGAGGGCAGCCCACACCTCTTCGGTGTTGTCTTTTTCGGCGATGGCGCCGGTGGGACATACCACAATACACTGTCCGCAGGAGACACAGGCCACGTCGCTCAGGTTCTGCTCAAAGGCACAGCCGATGTGGGTGTTAAAGCCCCGGCCGTTGGCGCCGATTACAGCCACCGACTGCCACTTCTGACAGGCGGCTACACACCGGCGGCAGAGGATACACTTGTTGTCATTGCGGAACATATGGACCGCCGAGTCATCCACCTCATAGCGGATGTTCTCCCCGGCGTAGTAGTTTTCATCGGAAACTTTAAAGTCGTGGCAGAGCTTCTGCAATTCGCAGTTGCCGTCCCGGACACAGGAGAGGCACTTCTTCTCATGGGTGGAGAGAATCAGCTCCAAATTGTGTTTTCTGGCTTTGAATACCCGGGGGGAGTTGGTAAGAATCTCCATCCCTTCGGCCACCGGATAGACACAGGCAGCCACCAGGTTTTTCATACCCACAACCTCTACCATACAGATACGGCAGGCGCCGATCTCGTTGATTCCTTTCAGATAGCACAGGGTGGGAATTTCAACACCCGCGTACCGGGCCGCCTCCAAAATGGTAGAACCCTTGGGCACCGACAGAGGCATACCATTGATTTTAATATTGATGTTTTCCATTCGGCATGCTCCTTTCCTATCTCTTTACAATGGCGCCAAAGCGGCACTTCTCAATACAGGCGCCGCATTTGAGGCACTTGGCCGGATCGATGACATGGGGCTCCTTGACCTTGCCGGTGATAGCATCGGCGGGACAGGTCTTGGCGCACAGGGTACAGCCCCGGCATTTATCCGCCAGAATCTGATAGGTGAGCAGGTCTTTACATACGCCGGCGGGACATCTCTTCTCCACCACGTGGGCCACATACTCATCCCTAAAGAACCGCAGGGTGCTGAGCACCGGGTTGGGAGCTGACTGTCCCAGGCCGCAGAGGGAGTTTTCCTTGATGTGGTAGCAGAGCTCCTCCATCTTGTCCAGGTCCTCCAAAGTGCCCTTGCCCTTGGAGATCTTATCCAGCATCTCATAGAGACGTTTGGTACCGATCCGGCAGGGGGTACATTTGCCACAGCTCTCATCTACGGTAAATTCCAGGAAGAACTTGGCGATGTCCACCATACAGGTGTCCTCATCCATGACGATGAGACCGCCGGAACCCATCATGGAACCGATGGCGATCAGGTTGTCGTAATCGATGGGAACATCCATCTGCTCCGCGGGGATACAGCCGCCGGAGGGTCCGCCGGTCTGGGCCGCCTTGAACTTCTTGCCGTTTGGAATGCCGCCGCCAATCTCCTCGATGATGGTCCGCAAAGTGGTTCCCATGGGAATCTCCACCAGTCCGGTATTGTGAATCTTACCGCCCAGGGCGAACACCTTGGTTCCCTTGGATTTCTCGGTTCCCATGGAGGCAAACCATTCCGGGCCATTTAAGATGATCTGGGGGATATTGGCGTAGGTCTCTACATTATTTAAAATGGTGGGCTTCTCAAACAGTCCCTTCACAGCCGGGAAAGGAGGTCTCGGACGGGGCTCGCCGCGATTCCCCTCGATGGAGGTCATAAGAGCCGTCTCCTCGCCGCAGACAAAGGCTCCCGCCCCCAGGCGCAGGTCGATATCAAAATCAAAACCACTGCCGAAAATATCCTTGCCAAGTAAGCCGTACTCTCTGGCCTGGGCAATGGCGATCTTTAAGCGCTCCACGGCGATTGGGTACTCTGCCCGGACGTAGATGTAGCCCTGGCTGGCCCCGATGGCATAACCCGCAATGGCCATGGCCTCCAGTACCACGTGGGGGTCGCCCTCCAGGACGGAACGGTCCATGAATGCTCCTGGGTCACCCTCGTCGGCGTTACAGCAGACATATTTCTGTACATTGCCCCGGTTGCCGGAGGCAAATCTCCACTTCAGACCAGTGGGGAACCCGGCGCCGCCCCGGCCCCGCAGGCCGCTATCTAAAATCACCTGGATGACCTCATCCGGGGTCATCTCCGTTAAAACCTTGCCCAGGGCCTCATAGCCCCCGGTTCCGATATACTCCTCGATATTTTCCGGGTTGATAACGCCGCAGTTGCGAAGGGCGATCCGGTGCTGCTTCTTATAAAAATCAGTGTCATTCAGCGACTTGATTCCCTCGGCGCTGACGGTCTCCTGGTAAACCAGACGTGTCACCACACGACCCTTTAAAAGGTGCTCCTCCACGATTTCCGGAATGTCCTCGGCCTTCACCATGGAATAGAGAACAGCCTCCGGGTATACGATCATAATGGGGCCCAGGGCACAGAGGCCGTGACATCCGGTTTTTACCACCGCCACCTCTTTCTCCAGGCCCTGTCTTTTGATTTCTTCTTCTAATTTTGCGGCAACCTGCTGGCTTCCGGAGGAAGTACAGCCGGTACCACCGCAGATTAACACATGAGAACGAAACATAGGTTGTTTTCCTCCTTTACAGATTTTCCGCGTTCAGGGTGTATTTTTCCACGATCTGCCCCCGAATCAGGTGCTGCTCCAGCACTTCGATTGCTTTTTCCGGTGTCATTTTAATATAGGTAACTTTGTCCTTGCCGGGCTCCATGACCTCCACAATGGGTTCGTACTGGCACAGGCCGATACATCCGGTCTGGGTCACGGAAATGTTATTAAGCTTCCGCTTCTGCACCTCATCCACCAGGGTGGTGAGCACCGGTCTCGCGCCGCTGGCGATGCCGCAGGTAGCCATACCTACCACCACACGGGTATTGTTACTGTCCTCGGAGCGAAGGCCTACCTGACCCTGCATGCGCTCCCGGATGGCTTTTAATTCTTCTAAAGATTTCATACCTTACCTCCGTCTAAAAAATGGAACCGTCGTCCACTTCTTTCTTGTTTTCATTCAAAAAATCCTTGATAAAGGATGAGATTTCCGGGGTATCAAATGGAATGTCGCCGATGGTTTCCCGAATCTCCTTGGTGTCAAAGACAAACTGGCGTCCGTCCACCTGGTATTGATAACAAAAATCCAGCCCCTGGTTCATCATCACAAGGGAATAGACCGTTGCGTTGATGTCCCCGATGGGGATACAGTCGATGTGATCCATGCAATACTCCGCCGTGATATCCGTTCCCTGCCCCACTGCGGAGCGGATGGAAAAGCTTCCGCCGGTACATTCCGCAGACTGCTTTAAAAATGGAATACCCAGCCCTACTTTCCGGGTGGTCCTTGAGGTGAAGAACGGATTCTCACAGGCCTTTACCTGCTCCTCACTCATTCCGCAGCCGTTGTCCTTAATCTCAACCCTTATCCGTTTGGTATCCGTATGCACTTGTATATTTATCTCGATAAAATCCGCGCCTGCTTTGATGGAATTTTCAACAATATCCAATATATGTAATGAAATTTCCGAAAACATTTACTGATATTTCTCCAATATACCGTCCAAATCGTCCACGGTCAGACGCCCGTAAACCTCGTCGTTGATCATCATAACCGGGGCCAGTCCGCAGGCTCCCACACACCGGCAGGCGTCCAGCGAGAACTTTCCGTCGGGGGTACACTCTCCGCCCTTGATGCCAAGCTTCTCCATGAGCTTGTTGTAGATGTCACCGGAGCCCTTGACGTAGCAGGCTGTTCCGAGACAGACGGAAATCTGATACTTCCCCTTGGGATTCAGATTGAACTGTGAGTAAAAGGTTGCCACGCCATAGACCTTCTCCAAAGGTATCCCAAGCTGATCGGCGATGATAGTCTGCACTTCAATGGGCAGATATCCGTAAATATCCTGGGCCCGCTGCATGATCGTCATCAGAGAGCCTTTTTCACTTTTCAGCTCCTCGATCACGGAAAGCAGCTGTGCTTCCTGTTCTTTTGTCCCCTGAAAGGGAACTGTTTGCTTTTTCTCCAAGATTATCCCTCCTAAATAGCATGTTCCTTGCGAGAACCGCATAAATATGCATCTCAATCTCTGCGGTCCGCATTACTTGTATATTTTATCACTATTTTGCACAATTAACAAGTGGCGTAAAAACAATTCGCCGGCATTAATTTAGGCAACATTTTCGTGGAATGTATAAATTCAAATACAATTATAATTATGTTACAATTTTAACAAACTATATTTGTTGAATTTTGCCAAAATATATGTTATACTATTCCACAAATTTACTTGTTTTTCATCCGTATCGAAAAAAAATTTGGGAGGTATCATTTTGACCTTAAAAGAAATTCGCGATTTACTCAAGGCAACCTTACTTACATCCACTCCGGATTTATCCCGGACCGTCCACTCCGCCTTCAGCGCGGATATGATGAGCGACGTCCTGGCCTTCGTAAAAGACGACTGTATTCTCATCACCGGCCTGTGCAATCCCCAGGTTATGCGCACGGCGGAAATGCTGGATCTGGCTGCCGTGATTTTTGTGCGGGGCAAAAAACCCGACGAAAATATGCTACGTCTGGCTGAGGACATTGGTATCTGCGTCATGGTCACGGATCTGACCATGTTCCTCACCTGCGGCAAGCTCTACAGCGCAGGATTAGACGGAGTGGACGGAGGTGCGGCGTAGTGAGTTCCAGTTTACGTTTTGAATACCAGGTTTCCGGGGAAGATTTCACCCGGGCCGGAGAAGCCAGCAGCGATATCAAGCATAAGCTAAAGCAGATGGGCGTGAACCCCACGGCGGTCCGCAAGGTGGCCATCGCCATGTACGAGGGCGAGATCAACATGGTCATTCACGGCGGCGGCGGCGAGATCCTGGTGGACATTCTCCCGGATAAAATCGTCATGGACCTGATCGACCATGGCCCGGGCATTGCCGACATCGACCTCGCCATGCAGGAGGGATACTCCACCGCTCCCGACCAGATTCGTTCCCTGGGCTTCGGCGCCGGCATGGGCCTGCCCAATATGAAAAAATATTCAGATGAGATGGATATTTTTTCCACCGTCGGAGAAGGGACCACGGTACATATGGTTGTAAATTTTTAATAATGAATATGCTGTGACTTGCCCTTCGGAATATACAAAAATAAAGGGGTGATTTTATGAACAATAAGTTTCATCATTCGGTTTATCTTCAAGAGGAGTTATGCCGGGGCTGTATCAACTGTATCAAGCGCTGCCCCACCAAAGCCATCCGGGTACAAAACGGAAAAGCCCATATCATCAAGGAGTTCTGTATCGACTGTGGAGAATGTATCCGTCAATGTCCCCATCATGCCAAGCTGGCCCGCAGAGACCATCTGGATAAGCTTTCCGATTACGAGTACACGGTGGCCCTGCCGGCTCCCTCTCTGTACTGCCAGTTCAACAATCTGACGGATGTGAATATTGTTCTTACGGCCCTTCTCATGATCGGCTTTGACGATGTCTTTGAGGTCAGCGCCGCGGCGGAACTGGTGAGCGAGGAATCCCGCCGCTACGTGAAAAATCATCCGGAACGGTGGCCCATCATCAGTACGGCCTGTCCTACCGTGGAGCGACTGATTCGGGTCCGTTTCCCCAATCTGATCGAGCACCTTCTGCCCCTTCTGCCCCCGGTAGAGGTGGCGGCCCGGCTGGCCAGACAGCGGGCCATGGAGCGAACCGGACTTTCCCCGGATAAAATCGGAATCTTTTTCCTCTCCCCCTGTCCCTCCAAGGTGGCATTTATGAAATCCCCTTTGGGGATAGACAAGAGCGGCCTTGACGGCGTTATGGCCATCAAAGACATTTACCAAATTCTGCTATCCCACATGCCGGATGCGGAGCGCAATGTACAAAACCTCTCTATTTCAGGGAAAATCGGCGTGGGCTGGGGCATGGCCGGAGGGGAAGCCGCCGGCATGATCCTGGACAGCTACCTGGCCGCCGACGGCATTGAGAATGTCATCCAGGTGCTGGAGGATCTGGAGGATGAAAAATTCACCTCCAACCTACAGTTTATCGAATTAAACGCCTGCCACGCCGGCTGTGTGGGCGGGGTTTTAAATGTAGAAAACCCCTTCCTGGCCAAGGCCAAGTTAAAGCAGTTAAACCGCTACATGCCCGTGTCCCTGCAGCACCAGGCGGACTATCCGGTTTTTGATAAGAACCTGCTTTATTTTACGGAGGAGATCACCTACGAGCCCGTCTACAACCTGGGCAACAATCTGATGGAGAGCATGGAAAATTTAAAGACTGTGGAGGCCCTGATGAAAAAATTTCCCGGCCTGGACTGCGGCTCCTGTGGCGCCCCCACCTGCCGTGCCCTGGCGGAGGACATTGTCCGGGGCTTTGCCAAGGAGGACGACTGTATCTATTTACTGCGAGACTACTACCACCGGCTGCAAAAGAGCCAATTATTAAAGGAAGAGGAGAATGAGACATGACGGTAAAGGAACTGATGGATCTGCATTTATATGAGCTTGTAAATGAAGGTGAAAATACGGACCGGGAAATTTCCACCCCCTACTGCTGCGACCTTTTGAGCATTGCCATGAGCAGCGCCCCGGAAGGGGGGATCTGGTTCACGGTGATGGCCAACCTCAACACCCTGGCGGTGGCGGCGCTGACGGAAACTGCCTGTATCGTGTTGGCGCACAATGCCTCGCTGGATGAGGGGGCGCTGGCCAAGGCGAAAAGCGAGGGGATCACTGTTTTTCGGACGGAGCTGCCGGTGTTTGACGCAGCGGTGTTGTTTTATGAGAGGGTGAAAAATGCTTCAGTATGAATGTTTTTTGGGGGTGGATAAAAGGACGCTTCGGAATGGGGCTTCTCCCGGGGCGGCTGGTTTCGGAGCCTAAGGAACTCTAAGTTCCCGTAAATTTGTTAAAAACAGGAAGAAAAATCCAAAACTCGCTTCGCTCAGACAGTTGGATCTTTCTTCCTAACACAAATTTCCGGGAACCAAGACTTCCTAAGACTCCTGCAAATGCCGCCCCGGGAGAAGCCCCATTCCGAAGCTGGTATTTTAGTCCACCACAAAAAAGCATTCTGAGGCCGAGTATTTTAGGCCACTATATAGGCATTCTGGGGCGGTGCTTTTGGCTACCAAAATCAGGCCGGAACGGCCCTAAAGAGCAACTTCGAGAAACACCTGCTCTTTTACTTCTTTTTTGTAGAAGGCTCTCCGCCAAGAAAGCAGCCCCGGCAGAGGGATATGCCGCTTCAGACCTTTGAAAGACGTCGGCACTTAACGAGCTTGCCGGTTTTTGGCAAGAGAGTTTAGTGTCCGCTACGTCTTGAACAGAGCGAGAGCGCGTCTGAAGCGGTATATCCCTCTGCCGGGGCGGTATCTTAGCCGATATCTTCCCAAAAAACAATAAAAAATAGGAGGTTCTCGCATGCTCAGCTATGATCTGCATATCCACTCCTGCCTGTCTCCCTGCGCCGACGATGATATGACGCCAGGAAACATTTTGGGGATGGCAAGTCTCATCGGTCTGGATTTAGTGGCTTTGACCGACCATAATTCCTGTAAGAATTGTCCGGCTTTTTTGGAACAGGCGGAACAATTTTCTTTGCGTGCCATTCCGGGGATGGAGCTGACTACGGCGGAAGAGGTTCATGTGCTTTGCTATTTTGGCAGTCTCAGGGACGCCATGGCTTTTGATGGGTATGTGGAGCGGCACCTGCTGCCTATTGCAAACCAGCCGGAGATTTTTGGAAATCAGCTTCTGTGCGGCGGGGATGATTCTGTTATCGGTACTGTCGGAAACCTGCTGATTTCCGCTACGGATATTTCTTTTTTTGAACTTGGAGCGCTCCTTAAGGATTATCACGGGTTTATGGTTCCGGCGCATGTGGATAAGAAATCAAACAGTCTCTTAAGCCAGCTTGGATTTGTGCCGGAGGGGTGCGGGTTTTCCTGCTTCGAGGTGCATGAGTTTTCCAATGGGGCCAAGCTTCAGGAAAAAATTCCGTTGCTTAAAGGGTGCAGCGTTCTGTGCAGCTCGGATGCCCATCGGCTGGACGGGCTCCACGAAAGGGAGTATTTTCTGGGGGACGATTTGATGGGACTTTTTCTGAAGGGTACGGAATAAGGCCCGAAACAGATTCAATAAATCCATCACGGGTTAAATCCTCATAAGCCCGTTGGACAGTTATCACGCTGATATGTAAATCTCTGGCTAATGCCCGCATAGAGGGAAGCATTTGCTATTGCTTATGATAATCTCCATAATTCCCCTTCTTCGTATCATGTGTATTTAGTGTGCTTATTCGGTAAGTACCGTATATATGATTACATGGAGACTGTCAACCAAAAATAGCAAAAGCAATAAATATGCCTTTGCTATCTGGTATTCGACTCTTATGCCGTTTTATCATCCTCCAATTATTGACTGTCTTCGATTGGTTGTTTCGCTTCCAACAGCTTATCTCCCGTTACGCCAAGCTGCGCGGTATCGCTTGCAAACGGGATGTTGATCAGATACTCTCCATCCACTTCGTATTGCAGAATATAGATGCCGCTGCCAATATCCATGGTATTTCCCAGTGCGGCAATCACATCAGAACAGGTCATGGTTGGTTTAAGGCTTCTCACCTGTTCGGATGTCACTTGGGCGATTTGGTCTGTCACAGTCATTTTGCCATCATCGGAAGGTAAAAGCGCGTCGATCATGGCGTTACTTTCCCCCGCGTCATATGTTTTGACAGCGTCGATGACTTCTCTGCGGGAATAATCGCTTAAATCCCCGGCTTCTATTCCAAGGGAAGCCAGGTAAGCCACAGCGGCATTATATTGGGACAGTTCAACCGCATAGGCCGTGACCGGGATAGCAATGATTACCATGACAGCGGCCGCAGCAGCCGCCACCCATCTTGAAACGCTTCGCTTTACCGGTTGACATTTTGTTTTCGGAGACGCTTCCCGGATGAAATCATCCTCTATATCACCGAATATCTGAAATAATTCCTTTGCATTCATAGAAAGAAACCCTCCTTCTCCAATTTTGCTTTCAACTGCTTTCTTAGTCGAAACAGCAGGGACTTCACCTTACTCTCACTCATGGCATATTGTCTTGCGATATCGGATATCGGACTTGCGTACCAATATCTGTGTACAAATACCTTTCGATGGAGTGCCGGCAAGGATAACAAATAGCTGTTTATACATTCCAATAGAACAGATTCCTGAAGCTTCTCTTCGACGTTACTGCCGGATGGCAGACATTCGTCAAGCTCTGATAAAATCAAATTTATCTGACCGCCGCCTCTTTTTGCCGCCTGGCAGTGCTCCAGTTTCTTGATGGCTCAGATTGAAAGCGGCTTTCATCTATATACACCGGAAACGTGGAATTTGGTTGCGTAATTTAGAAAAAGAGGACGGTTTCCCGCCCTCCAAAGTTCAAATGTGTCTGTAAATTTTATTTGCGCGCGATAACAGGAATATCCCCCTACGGCCGCACCTGCCCATTCCCATAAATAATATATTTCGTGCTGGTCAAGGCCAGAAGCCCCATGGGCCCTCTGGCGTGAAGCTTCTGGGTGCTGATGCCGATTTCCGCGCCGAAACCGAACTCAAAGCCATCGGTAAACCGGGTGGAGGCGTTCACGTAAACCGCCGCCGCGTCGATTTCATTTAAAAATTTCTGGGCGTTGGTATAGCTCTCGGTGATAATGGCCTCGGAGTGGCCGGTGTTGTACTTGTTGATGTGGGCGATGGCCTCCTCAATGGAGGATACGGTCTTGACGGAGAGAATGTAATCCAGATATTCCTTTCCCCAATCCTCCTCCGTGGCCTCTTTTAGGGAAGCTTCCGCCTGACGGCTTCTCTCGTCCCCACGGATCTCCACCTCCTTCTCCGACAGACGGGCAGCAATCATAGGCAGGACCTTATCTACCACCGCCTCGTGAATCACCAAAGATTCACAGGCGTTGCAGACGCCGATTCTCTGGGTCTTGGCATTGAAAATGATGTTCACGGCCATGGAGAGGTCTGCGGATTCGTCCACATAAATGTGACAGTTGCCGGTTCCGGTCTCAATAACGGGAACGGTGGCATTTTCCACCACGGTACGGATCAGACCCGCCCCGCCCCGGGGGATCAGCACATCAATGTAGCGGTTCAGCTTCATGAATGCCCGGGCTGTTTCCCGGCTGGTATCCTCAATCAGCTGAAGGGCATTCTCATCGATGCCTCCCGCTGCCAGAGCCCTGCGCAGGGTCTCCACAATAGCGATATTGGAGTGAATGGCGTCGCTTCCGCCCTTTAGCACCACAGCATTTCCGGTTTTAAAGCAGAGACCGAAGGCATCCGCCGTCACGTTGGGCCGGGCCTCGTAGATAATTCCGATCACGCCCAGAGGCACCCGCTTCTGGCCGATCAACAGGCCATTGGGGCGCTGCTTCATGGAGAGCACCTCCCCGATAGGGTCGTCAAGGGCCGCAATCTGTCTTAACCCCTCCGCCATCTGGGCGATCCGCTCTTTCGTCAGTAGCAAGCGGTCCACAAGGGCCTGGGGCATATGATTCTCTTTTGCGGCCTCCAGATCCTTCTCGTTGGCTGCCGTCAGGAATTCCGCCTCTACTACCAGCATGTCCGCCGCTCTGCGCAAAACCTCATTTTTCTTATCGGTGCCTAACGTACGAAGCGCAGTCTCCGCCTCCTTGGCCTGGACGCCGATCTGTTCTAATGTCAATGCCATGTTCTTTTGTCTCCTTTCTCTGCTCCGGCAGCTTTCCATAACAGTTCAGGTACGAAACCGTTACAGATTTCCTGCCATTCTCCCTTACACAAGTACACTTTGCTTTTGTCTCTGCAAGATTTCACTGCTCCAGCAAAGCCCCCACCATTCCGTCATAGCCATACAGCTTCGCTGCGGCCAGAAGGCCCTCGGTAATCTCCTCCCGGGAGTATCCGGCCTCCTCCAGACGCTCCTCCTCGAAAGTGTTGATGTGATCGTAAAACAGCACCGCCATCTGAAAAAAATCCCGGTTCTGCCCGTCCATCCAGTCAAAAAGGCTGTTCTCCGCCTCGTTGATATTTCCCTCCTCGGCAAGACGCTTAAGTTTTTGGTACTTGCTCTCGGTATCCGCCGAGGCAAAGGCAAATTCCTCCTGCTTTGCCTCGTCAATGCCGAAAATCAGTTTCAGCAGCATGCGCACCGCTTCGTGAATGATGCGCATGATATAATCTTCCTTTACCATATGCCCGCCTCCGTTATCACGTAGTCCATGGGGATATCCTGCTCCTCCGCCGGAAGCCGCTCCGCTATCTGGCACTCGTAAGCGATTCCCGCCTTTACGGCTTCCGGGATATCAGAAAGATATCTGTCGTAATACCCCTTGCCGTAGCCCAGCCGCTGCTTCTGCCTGTCAAAGGCAACGCCGGGTACTAAAATCAATAAGCCCTTCGGCGGCCTCTCTCCGTCCCTTTCCGATTCCTGTACCCGGAATACTTCCAGCCTTCTTCCGCCCTCCGGCTCCATCACATGAAAATTTCCCTCTTTAAAATGTTCCAAGTCCGTCACCTGGTAAAATTCCATCCGTAGTCCCTCCGTCCTTGGAAAATACACCTCTTTTCCAAGGGCCAGGGCCAGGCCGGCAGCGGACAGTAAGTCCACTTCTTTCCCCAGCGGATAGTAAAAACAAATGCTGCGGGCCTTTTGAAAGAGTTCCCATCCTGCCAGATGTTCGTTGACCGCGTCGGACCAGGCCCTTGCCTGCCCGTCTAAAAGGCTGTCTCTCTCCTTGCGGCGTCCGGCTCTTATCTGCTTTTTATCCTCCATCATCAGTTTGCCTTTTTCTTTCCGTAACGCTCCCCGAGATTTTCAATACTTCCGTCGGGGTTTATTACATCAATGTTATTGAGCTGCCCAACCAGATTTTTTCGGACTGCCGCCAGAAATTCCTGACGCAGCAGGGCCTGCTCCTTTTTCTCCTGCTCCGTCAGCCCCTCAGCCTTGGATTTCCTGGCAAGCTGGTTGATACGGTCAATTTTTTCCTGCTTCATAGCTGCTCCCTTTCCGCTGCGGATTTACAGCGTTTCCTCAATAAAATCCGCAATATAAAAATCTTCATCCCTGTGAGCAAGGAAGGTGGTTCCCACAAATTCTCCCTCAAAAATCTCATGAAGGATTCCCACGTCCCTTCCGTTGGCAATCACCATATCCGCCCCGGACCGGGTGGCAATCTTAGCTGCCGTCAGCTTGGTAGTCATTCCGCCAGGCCCCACATCACTTCCGGTGGTTTCCTTGGCCATATGTAACACCGTATCATCCAGCCGGTCCACCACCTCTATCAGCTTCGCTTCCGGGTTTTTGTGGGGGTCGTCGGTAAACAGACCATCAATATCTGAAAGAAGAATCAGCATATCCGCGCCCACCAGGGAAGCCACGATGGCCGACAGGGTATCGTTGTCGCCAAATTGCATTTCATAGGTGGACACCGTATCGTTCTCATTGACAATGGGGATCACACCCATGCCAAACAGCTCCTCAAAAGTATTCTGGGCATTTTTCCGGGCCAGGTTATCCAGCATGGTTCCCTTTGTCATCAGTACCTGCCCCACGGTCTGATGGTATTCCGAAAACATTTTCTGATAGGTCATCATCAGCCGGGCCTGTCCCACCGCCGCGCAGGCCTGCTTGGCAGAAATGGTTTTGGGCCGTTTGGTGAGACCGATTGCCTTGCGCCCCACCGCAATGGCTCCCGAGCTTACCAGACACACGTCCATTCCCTGATTGCGGATATCGCACAGCTCCCGCACCAGCTTTTCCATCTTGGCAAAATTCGGGTTGCCTGTCTGAGGATGTGTCAGGGAGGAGGAGCCAATTTTTACTACCACACGTTTTTTATTCTTAAAGTTTATCACAGTTTCAGCCTCCGTAGAAAGGATTTTGCGCATTATTATAGGAACCGCTTCGCGAACCCTATAATCACGTATTTTAGCACAGTGTCAGTGAGAACGCAATCTCCACCTTCTATTTTTCCATTTTATTTCATCTGCCCTCCAGCCGGAAGGAAATTTCAAAATTCCCCGTTTCCATGGATGATTCACCAATATCATAGTCCTGTACTATACGGTAATTTCCCTCCTTTAAAATGTCAAACCCCCGAAACCGCCCCCCTTTTTTTCATTGTAAATGACGGTGTCCCGCTCTGTCAAGAGATTCCTGCTCCGTCTGGCAAGCCTCCATCAGGCAGACTATAAAGCTGTATGTCTCTTCCCGCCTTGCCTTTTCGGGGCGGACTTGTTATAATAGGAACATAAAAAACGCATGCTGTAAAAATTTGTCAGACTGGAGTTTCTTTTCTATGAAAAAAAAGACCCGTTTCAGAACAAAGTCCAAAGATCTTTCCTATAGAATCAAAAGAATATCGCTGGCGCTCCTCCTGTGCCTCACCGGAATCTTAACGGCAGGCTGTACCCGGGAGCGGGAAACCACACCCATCACGAAATCCGGCTTTTACTTTGACACTGTCATACAGATTACCCTCTATGACGACCGCCAGGAAGCGCTCATCGACGACTGCTTTGCCATGGCCGCGGAATATGAACATCTACTTTCCAGAACAGTGGCGGACAGCGACATTTCCAGAATCAATCAGTCCCAGGGGGCCCCGATTACCGTATCCGATGACACCATCTCCGTCCTGGAAGCAGGTCTTTCCTACTGTGAGCTGAGCGGGGGCGCTTTCGATATCACCCTGGGAGCTGTCATTGATTTGTGGGACATCAAGAATAATCCCGGTGTCCTTCCCGCCCAGGAAGATCTTGCCATGGCCCTGGACAGCGTGGGCTATGAAGCAGTGACCATTGATGGAAATGAAGTAACCCTTACCAATCCAGAGGCAAAAGTGGACTTAGGCGCCATCTCCAAGGGCTGGATCGCCGACCGGATGAAGGAATATCTCAATGAACAGGGTGTCACCGAGGGCATTCTCAATCTGGGCGGAAACGTACTGGTCCTTGGTCCGAAATCCGATGGAAGCGCCTACCGCATCGGCCTGCAGAAACCTTTTGACCAGGATGGAAGCCTCCTGCTGTCTGTGGATATCGCCGACGGCACCGTGGTAACCTCCGGCAATTATCAACGCTATTTTGAGCTTGACGGCACCATTTATCACCACATTTTTGACCCGGACACCGGATATCCTTACCAGAACGGCCTTTTGTCCGTCACCATTGTCTGTCCCAAATCCGTGGACGGAGACGGACTCTCCACCACCTGCTTTGCCCTTGGCCTGACGGAGGGACTTGCTCTCATTGAACGCCTGCCCGATACGGAAGCCGTGTTCATCACGGAGGATTTCGAAGTCGTTACCAGCTCCGGTATGGGAGATACCATCCCCTATGAAATACTGGAATAGGGAATCTTCCTGCCCGGCAGGATTCCCCGGCCCCCGGCTGCTTCAAAACAGAAGTATGCCTTTACACTACTCCCTATGTGGCTTTTCCCGCATAATCGCATTGGGATAGATCCGCTCCATCCGGGCGTCGTCAAAATGCTCGTCTATGTACGCCTCCAGCCGGTTCTCCGCCTCAATCCCATTGCTTCTCTCCGTATACCGTGTGAGAGCCAGGGCGGAGACCAACACGTTGAACACCATAAAAACAACAAATATCCAGCTTAAAGTTTTTCCCACTTTCATGGGAATCCGCTCGATCAGCCGGGAGACTCTCGGATACAGCAGCTTCATCCAGATGACAGCCGCAAATCCCCAGAAAAAACAGTACAGTAAATTGATCCTGCCCCCCAGGTTAAAGGGAATCTTGCTGTA
>CALWLN010000073.1 GCA_944381535.1 uncultured Lachnospiraceae bacterium | reverse complement strand
CGGGCAGTGAGCTTAGTACCGCTGCGTCTTTCGCTGAGCGAGAGCGCGTCTGCGATAACAAATATGCCATCCAGGGCGACCTCCAGACAAAACCTAAAAACTTCTGGTCCTGTGAAAAGCAAGTGTGTCTGGTTGCGAATTCCCCACCCCGTGAGCAGTAACAAGGAAAGAATCCTTTGGTTTTGTATTTGAAAATATACTTGTAATCCCTGTATTTTTGTATTAAAATAAGGATTGAAGCCACCAGCAGACGGCTTTAATATTTCGAAATATTAATAGTTAAAGGAGGATACTAGTATGGCATATGTAATTTCTGACGCATGCGTAAGTTGCGGAACTTGTGAAGGGGAATGTCCCGTAGGAGCCATCTCCGCCGGCGACAGCAAATACCAGATCGACCCCGATACCTGCATCGATTGCGGAACCTGCGCAGGTGCCTGCCCGGTTGGCGCGATTGACGCTGAATAAAGAAGGAAATCTGCGCCGTCAGGCGCACAAAAATCGGCGCAGCTTCCACTGTGCCGATTTTTTTATGTCGCAGGAAAGTTCTTCGGGCAGAACCGCGCCGCGGCGGAGAATCCTATAAAGCGAGATTCTTTCTTATGACTATCTAAATGCTTAAATTGGGATTTAACTTTTTGTCTTTTCGCGATAATTTTCCGGTTTTTTGGGGCTTGTCCGCCTTCATCTTCCGGTTGTTTTTCTGGGCGCGGATGGCAGCGTCTAATCTGCGGAACCGCTCTTCCTCCGCTTCCTCCTGAACACGCATTAAATAATTCATTTCCTTTAAGACCTTGTCCCCCACCTGGCCACCCACCTCCCGGCTCAAAGCCTGGTTGTTCTCCTCCAGGGCATTTCTCACGATATGGGTCATCATTGTCTGGAATTGTTCCAGCTTTACTGTGTTTCCAGCGGGATTCCCCATCATTTCATCTTTATGTAAGGACGTTTTCGTCACAAGCTGGTTTGCCGCGTTCTTGGTCCCCGCCATTTTATTCATCCTCTCTTCCTGCACTAGCATACGAATTGCCTTTAATTGATAGCCCTGCTCCTTCCACTCCTTGATTTTTTGAAATTCCATAAGATTTTCTTCTGTATAGTAACGATGCCCCATTTCGTTCCTGGGGATATCCAGTTCCAACTC
This sequence comes from uncultured Lachnospiraceae bacterium, assembly GCA_944381535.1. Lineage (GTDB taxonomy): Bacteria > Bacillota > Clostridia > Lachnospirales > Lachnospiraceae > 14-2. Next base: position 8,714 of record CALWLN010000073.1, on the reverse strand, counting down.
TTCTTCCCAGTAGCGCAATACATGGGATTCTACATTGACCAGATTTGCCGCGTCTGAAATCATATAGCGTATATTTTCCACATGATTACCTCCAATCCTCTATTTTCTATGCCTTTTTATTTTATACCATATTTCCGGTATGTTACAATCATTTTCCATCGTGGAATACCGACACAAAGGAACAGAACCTCCGGTTTCCTCCGGGGTATCTGCCCTATTCTACAGGTTTCCTCTTTTTCTCTTACGGCAAGGACACTGCCGCAGCGCCGGAACAGTTCTTTTTCTCCATACAAACTTCACATACAAAAGTTCTTGTATTTTTAATATTTTTGTAGTACAATAATCTCAAAGCATATTTTTCATTTCTCAAGCGGCACTTCACATGTAAGTGAAGCTGTGTTACCGGCCTATGGACAGTAACAGGACTGCCGCTGTTAGTTGATGGCACTGCCATTCTCATAACAATCTGTATTTTTTCGGAAAATTCATGCTTTTTAAACCAATTATCTAAAGCAGGAGCTTTCCGGAACAGACGGCTCCTGTGAGAAAATTTCATAGGAGGGATGATTATGGGAAAACCCATCCGGGGTAGCCTGGGCGTGGCAAGCTCGTTCCAGCTCACGGAGCAGATGGAGGCTCTGGATAAGCAGAGCAAGAATCTTTTACAGTACAAGGAAGTGCTGGCAGTCATTTTAAAACACACACTAGATGAATACGCGGACTATACGGTGGCGGAGGTGATGGACTTTATCGACGCTGACAGTATTACCGGAAGCATGGAGGTATCCCGGGACCGCACAAACGCAAGAATCCAGGGACGGTCCACAGAATTTGCGGAGTTGAATGAGAAAACCACTTATTTTGACAGCGCCTTCCTGGCAAGAAATCCGAAGCTGTCCGGCATGCAGCTACTGGTCCATCTGCATATAAATATGGAAGCCCAGAAGGAGTACCGGCCGGGCTACCCCATCGAGAAGCGTGGGATCTATTATCTGACCCGCAGGCTCAGCTCCCAGTTGGATCTGCTGACGGAGCAGACCAACTACGGGCAGCTTGAAAAATGTGTAAGTATCTGGATCTGCAGGGATAATATCCCAAAAAAAGAACAGATGAGTATCTCCTTCTATGGGATTACGAATTATAAAAACGTGGGAAACTGCCATCCGAAGAAAGAGGATTACGATTTACTGCAGTTAATCATGATACGTCTGGGAGAGAAGGATTACCAGAGCGAGGGAGAAGATGTGCTGGAATTTCTGTCCACAATATTCTACCCACATGGGCAGGGATTCCGGAAGAAGATATCGAAGTATATTGATTTGGAGAGCAGCTTACAGCGAAAGGAGGTTGAGAGTATGAGTGGACTGGGAGAGAGCATTTTCCTGGAGGGCGTGGAAAAAGGCATAGAGCAGGAACGTGTAAAAACAGAGCAGGAACGTATCAATACGGAGCGTGAACGACAACGTGCCAATGCCGCCGAGGGCCGTGCCAACGCTGCCGAGGGGCGTGCCAATGCTGCCGAGGAAGAGGTGCAGCGTCTGAGAGAAGAAATCCGCAGAATGAAGGAGAATGGCTATCGGGGTGCCTGAGGATTAGGGATGACGGAAGAGAAGCAAAAACTTGATAATAAGCATGACCGATGAGATAAAGGAGAGCGCTGTGGCATATAGTGAGCTTGTAAAGAACTTTGAAAAAATCAGAGCATATATACGCGAGTTCTATGTATATGGCTTCAAGAACCGTAGTGAATATAGTGCCAGGAGCGCGCGCTCCTATGATGATGAACGACGCAGAATTGAAAGCTGGCTGGGGGATTATATGCGTTTCACCCAGACTGTGGAAGGAAAAAATGTTTTTCTTTCCGTGGATAGCCGCGCTACGAAACATAATCCTTTCTATAAGGCATGGAAAGCCAAAAGTTTTACGGATAAAGATATTACGCTGCATTTCCTTATCTTTGATATTTTGTCCTCGCCGGATATCAGGAAAACACTGTCTGAGCTGGTAGAAGAAATGGATCGGTATCTCTGTCAGTTCAAGGAACCCATGACCTTTGACGAATCAACGGTGCGGAAAAAGTTAAAGGAATACGCGGAAGAAGGAATTGTGCGGATGGAAAAGGAAGGACGCAAGGTCTTGTACAGCTGCGCTCCGGATACGGATATTTCAAATTTAGCGGATATGATCGACTTTTTCAGCGAGGTGGCACCCTGCGGAGTGGTTGGTTCTTTCCTGCAGGATAGGCTCAAACCACATCAGGATATTTTTTCGTTTAAGCACCATTACATCACCCAGGCCATAGACAGTGACATTTTAGCCCAGCTTTTTGAAGCTATTCATGAGAAGCGATATATTACGGTTGATAATTTGGGCAAGCGTTTTAGTGAACCAAGGACGGTACGACTGGTGCCCTTGAAGATTTACATAAGCGCTCAAAACGGGCGTCAGAACCTGATCGCGTTTCATGAAAAAGCAAACCGTCTGAACGCTTACCGTCTGGATTATATGTCTGATATCCGCCTGGAGGAAGTATGCGCGAAGTTTGATGCGCTGAGGACTGCCATAAACAAAGTTGAAAAACATATGTGGGGCGTAAATTGCCGGTGGAGTCTCAGACACCTGGAGCATGTGGAATTCGAGGTGAAGGTTGAGGACGATGAGCAGCATATCGTTCGCAGGCTGGAACGGGAAAAGCGTTGCGGTACTGTGGAGAGGATAGATGAGCATCATTACCGGTATGCGGCGGATGTGTTTGATACCAACGAAATGCTGCCCTGGATCAGAACCTTTATTTCCAGGATCACCCGGATGAATTTCTCCAACAGAACAGCAGAAAACAAGTTTAAGGATGATATTCGGGAAATGTACCGTATGTATGATATTGACGGGGGTGACGGGCAATGATTTTCAGTGAATTGTACTCTGTCTACTACAATACGGTGGCAAAGATACTGACAAGAGCCCTTGAGCCAGACGTAACAGAAAAGGACCTTCAACAACTGGTGGTTGATCATGCCTTTTCCGAAAGTATATTGACGATTCTTCCGGCCTTGAAGTCCGGGAAATGGCCGCTGTTGAAGGATGACCTGACGCCTGTTGTGAATCAGGCTCCGACGATGCCGTTAACCCTTCTGGGAAAAAGGTGGATGAAGGCCATTGCGGAGGATCCGAGGATTCGGCTGTTCGGCGCGCAATTGCCCGGACTGGAGGGAGTGGAGCCTCTTTTTACCCGTGATGATTACAAGATATATGACCAATATGCCGACGGAGACCCTTTTGAGGATGAAACTTATATCAGACACTTTCGATTGATATTGTCCGCAATAAAAGAAAACCGCGCGGTTAAGATTACCCTGGTAAATCGCCATGGGAAAGAGGTTAGGGTACGCTTTTATCCGAAAGGATTTGAGTATTCGCTTAAGGATGACAAAATCCGTATACTCGCAACCGGCTGCAGATTCAGGCAGTTTAATTTAGGCCGTGTGATTTGCTGTGAATATTACACCGGAACGGGGCCTTGGAGAGAAAGGCCGAAAGCAGAGCGAAGAAAAGACCTGACGTTGCTGATTACGGATAAGCGCAATGCGCTGGAACGGTCGATGCTGCATTTTGCGCATTTTGAGAAGCGGGCGGAGCGGATTGATGATGAGCATTATATTCTGCGTCTGAAGTATTATGAAAATGACGAGACCGAGATGGTGATTCGAATTCTGTCCTTTGGCCCCTATGTAAAGGTTGTGGAACCGGAAAGCTTTGTGAAGCTGATAAAAGAAAGATTACTTTCGCAAAAAAGCTGTGAACTCCGATGAGTTCGCAGCTTTTTTTCCGTGAAAAAGACAATTTCGGGTCCTATAATATAGCTTATCCGATTACAGGGTTCGCGAAGCGGTTCCTGTAAGGTTAAAATAAAGGCACCAACAGCAATTGCGAATGGCTTAGCGGTTAAAGCAGATGATTCATACTCATCCTACGCGGGTTCGAATCCCGTTTCAACGGTGCCTTGCATGTATTAAGACGCATACAGCAACTACATATTCAGGATATCATTCGCCGGGTATCGGCACTTGCGTTTTGGGCAAGGGCGAGCGGAGTGAAAGCCCCCGCATGGAAAAGGCGTCTTGTAGGAAAGAAAGGAGCAGCACGATGATTGAAATCAAAGGAAAAGTAAATACTGCTATCTGTTACGCAACAGTGGTCGAGGAGGAAGCAATCGAACAGATTCGCGGAATGTGTGACTATGATTTCACGGCAAATGCGAAAATGCGTATCATGCCGGACGTTCATGCCGGTAAGGGCTGCACCATCGGAACAACGATGACCATTGCGGATAAAGTGGTCCCCAACATTGTTGGTGTGGATATTGGCTGTGGCATGTATACCGTGGAATTGGGTAAGGTTGACATCGACTTTGAAAAAGTGGATGAGGCTGCGCATGACATTCCAAGCGGAAGGGATGTCTGGGAGGGCCGAATGGAGCGATTTGATCTGACCGGCCTTCGGTGCTACCGCGGTCTGAAGCAGACAAAGCGTCTGGAGAGAAGCCTTGGAACGCTGGGCGGAGGCAACCACTTTATTGAGATTGATGTTGCCGCCGACGGAACCAAGTACCTTGTGATCCATTCCGGCAGCCGGAATCTGGGAAAGCAGGTGGCCGAGCTCTATCAAAATCTGGCCATTGACCTGAACGCAGGGAAAGCCGATTATTTCGAAAAAAGAGATAATCTGATTTGCGCCTATAAGGAGCAAGGCCGCAGAGCGGAAATCCAGAAAGCATTGAAAGCGTTGGAAAAAGAATGGAAGGCAAAAGAACTCACAATCCCTGCGGATCTTTGCTATCTGTATGGCAGCTACCTGGATGATTATCTTCACGACGTGGAAATCTGCCAGCAATTCGCTAAGCGCAGCCGGGAAAGAATGGCAGAAATCATGCTGGAGTATACCGGTTTGACAGCACGTTCCGCTTTTCATACCATACATAATTATATTGACACCAGGGAGATGATCCTGCGTAAGGGTTCCATCGCCGCCCATAAGGATGAGCTGGTGCTGATTCCTGTCAATATGCGTGATGGCAGTATTCTTGCAAGAGGAAAAGGGAACCCTGAATGGAACTTTTCCGCTCCCCACGGAGCCGGAAGACTGATGTCCCGCACAAAAGCAAGGGAGACACTGGACATGGAAGCTTATAAGAAGACCATGGAGGGGATTTATACTACCTCCGTGAATGAAGCCACGCTTGACGAGGCTCCCATGGCATACAAGTCCCTGGAAGACATTATGGATGTTATCAGCCAGGCGGTGGATATCATCGAAGTATTGAAACCAATCTATAATTTTAAGGCGTCAGACTAAGAAAATTTTTCTGCGCCCATTGGAATGGAGGAATGAAAATGCTGAATTATCTGAAAAATGAGGCCAATAGGACCTTTACTGAAAACGGCGCAGTTACATATGAGAGTTCCATGTCTGATTGTCTCGATCTGTTTGCGGCAATCGGAGCGATCCGCAGAGAGCCCGACCGGAATATCGTGGCCCGCTTTATCAGGGCTTTTGCGGAGAATGGGGATATTGCCATGAAAATTCTATTTTTCGGACGTGACGTGCGTGGCGGTTTGGGGGAGCGTCGGGTGTTCCGCGTGATCATCAATTGGCTTGCGGACCATGAGCCGGAAGCTCTGCGTAAAAACACCCCTTTGATTCCGGAATACGGCCGCTTTGATGATCTGATCGCCTTGATGGGAACCGCCTGTGAAAGCGATGCATTGGAGGTAATTCGCAAGCAGCTGGAGGAGGACATGGCCGAGGATGGGGAAGTATCCCTGCTGGCCAAGTGGCTTCCTTCTGTGAATGCCTCTAATGAGGATACGATTCGGATGGCGAAGCGCATTGCGCGGTGTCTGGGAATGACGGATGCCAGGTATCGCAAAACCCTGGTGGCGTTGCGAAAGAAAATCCGAATTCTGGAAAATAACCTGCGGGAGAGGGACTATTCTTTTGACTATGCCAAGCAGCCTTCCAAAGCCATGTTCAAATATCGCAAGGCATTTGCCCGGAATGACGGTGAGCGGTATGGCCGGTTTTTGGAGCAGGCGCGAAACGGCGCCGTTTCCATGCACACCGGTACCCTTATGCCCTATGAGATCATTGCGCCTTGCTTCCAGGGATGGAGTGCGGAGCGCAAGCTGACGGAGGATGAGCGCAAGTCTATGGATGTGACATGGAACGCGTTGGGGGATTTCGGAGGTAGCGAGAACGCGATTGTCGTAGTGGATGGTTCCGGTTCCATGTATGGCTATGGGAATCCGATACCGGAAGCTGTGGCATTGTCTCTGGGAATTTATTTTGCGGAGCGTAACCAGGGGCCGTTTCATAATCATTTTATTACATTCTCTGAGACACCTAAGCTGGTGGAGATCAAGGGCGGGGATATTGCGGAAAAGGTTCGCTACTGTGCCGGTTTTCATGAGGTGGCTAACACGAATCTCCAAGGGGTGTTTGAACTGATTTTGAAAACAGCTGTGAAGCACGGAGTAGATCAAGAGGCGCTGCCAAAGAAGATTTACATCGTGTCTGACATGGAGTTTGATTGTTGTATGGACAATACGGATACAACGAACTTCGAATATGCCCGTAGCATGTTTGAACAACATGGATATCGACTGCCAGAGGTGGTGTTCTGGAATGTGGCAAGCCGCAATACGCAGCAGCCCGTGACGAAGAACGAGCAAGGCGTGGCGCTGGTTTCCGGCTGCACCCCCAGACTGTTCTCCATGGTTGCCGGCGGTGTGGCGTCTCCCTACACCATCATGAGGGAAGTAATAGAGTCGGAGAGATACGCGCCGATTTCTGCATGATTTGGACGTAACAGTTCAGACAGCCAGGCAATGAAAAGACAGACCGTGCAAATTTATTTGCTAAGGGCGGTCTTTTTATTGCCGTTGATTGGCGGAACGCCAATCAGCCACAGACAGGAGCTGCGCAGCAGCGAATAGCCTTCGGAGAAGGCGGTCTGTGGCTTGCTGTCTGAACTGTTACATTCAGACAGGAATCAGGCGAAATAAAAAGAAACCTTGTCATCACATGGCCAAGGAGATATACTATAGGAAACGACAAATAAATTTGCCGTTTCCTATAGCAACTTCGGGGGTTGCTAAGCGCCAGTGGAGCTTGTGACAGCATCCGGAACAACAGGAGAGATACATGAATTGTGATAATGAACTATCAGAACAGGCAAGAAATTATATAGAAAGGGCAAAGGAGATAGGAAAGGAAAAAGGGGACTGCCATGAGTTAAGTGAATTATGTCATCTGGCATATTCGGAATACAGGGCAGGTATAATGACCACCGAAGAATATAGCAAAATATATGCAATCTGTGCTGATTACGCATATCCGAGGTAAGCACAGTCCTTGCCATTGTCAGAAAATACGATCTGAGGCTCAGCGGCGGCAGAAAGCTGCAGGAGCCGGGGATATATGTGGCGGTGGTACTGATAAAACGGTAGACGGGTTTCTTTTGGCTGGCGTTGTATTTTCGCCTGTTTTCTGGTATAGTAAGAGCAAAGAAAAAGGGGGATCAGGACATGGGCATGTTTTTGAACAGCGTAGAGCCGCTTGCAGGCAAATCCTTACGTCTGTACGCTGTTTTTTCCATGCCCTTTGTGGCGGAGGAGGAAAAGCGAAGTTTCTGCTTTTTTTAATGACGGATATTTTACGGCTTCCGGGAAACGGGTGTATAATCCCCGCTCCGTGGTCTGTGATTCGGCTATGGTGGTGTATGGTCTGCTGACCTATCGGGATGGGTATGTATCCATCCCGAATCAGGAGTTGATGAACAGCTTTGAGGATGCTGAAGAAAGAGACTGCGCTGGGGTATGTGAACCGTCTGACAAAGGAATGAGCGGGAAGACAAGGGCGCAAAGGGATATGTGGATTTTGTATTTTATCCTGAAAATACTGGCGAGGACTGTCTGATTCTGGAATTAAAGGTGAATGGAACGCCGCTGGAGGCCATTTGCCAGATAAAGGAGAAGGAGACAAAGAAGCATGCCTGCGCAGTGGAGGTGCTGCGGGAAAAATCCGCGAAAATATAGGGCTTGACAAACCATGTGCCGTCGTTTAATATAAGAAACAGCGGACGATATGGCGCAACACGCATCGTCCATAAAAAGAAAATGTTAGGAGTAATGTTGCATGTCGATTGTAGATGTAATGGAGAAAAACGCAAACTAAATATTGCGTGGACAGATTCGTATTTTCGTGATACGTTAGGAGTCTGCCCATTGGTCAGCGGCCCGGGCCGGTGGCTTTTTCGCCTTACATCTGCTTAATATCATCAATAGAAACGGTAGAAGGCTTCCTTGTTCTGATTTTCAGTCGAGGAAGATTTTTCTTGTATCGGATATCCTTTTATCGGGAAACGAAGCATGACTGTGTGGTCGTGCTTTTTATTTTGCCTTTTTTGGGGATGTAAGGGGAGGAACACAATGATTTACAGCGGAAGGAGAAGCATTTTCATGAAAGATGAAATTATCAAAACGGAAATTTTATGACAAAAGCATAGATAATATTTTCATTAAGGAGTAACCATGAATGAAAAAGTCTTTTAATCCCCCATCTGAGATGGGGGAACCGGCAAAGCCGTAGTGTTGCCTGGAGTACAAAAAACTCCTATGCTATAATGATATTGGTTTCGCAGGCCATATCAAAAGCAT
>CALWLN010000072.1 GCA_944381535.1 uncultured Lachnospiraceae bacterium | reverse complement strand
ATCGTCATGGACGAGACCGACTGTATGGTGGACATCGCCAAATTCTTCCTGGAGTTTACGGTGGATGAGTCCTGCGGAAAATGTACCCCCTGCCGGATCGGTACCAAGCGGATGTATGAGATCCTGGATAAGATCACCAAGGGTCAGGGAACCATGGAGGACATTGACAAGCTGGAGGAGCTTGCGTACTACATCAAGGAAAATGCTCTCTGCGGTCTGGGCCAGACGGCCCCCAACCCGGTGCTTTCCACCTTAAGGTACTTCCGTGACGAGTATATCGCTCACGTGGTGGACAAAAAATGTCCCGCCGGCGTATGTAAGAGCCTTCTGACCTACAAGATCGACCCGGATAAATGTAAGGGCTGTACCCTGTGCGCGAGAACTTGTCCCAACGGGGCCATCGAGGGAGCTGTGAAGGAGGTACATGTCATCCACGCCGACAAGTGTATCAAGTGCGGCGCATGTATGGAAAAATGCCGTTTCGGCGCAATTTATAAAGAGTAATTGGAGGGCTTTGGCATGGAAACGATTACATTAAAAATAAACGGCGTAGAGGTATCCGCGCCTGCCGGTTCGACCATCTTAGAGGCGGCGAGACTGGCCCATATCGAGATACCGACCCTTTGCTTTTTAAAGGACATCAACGAGATCGGCGCCTGCCGTATCTGCGTGGTGGAGGTGAAGGGCGCAAAAAGTCTGGTGACCTCCTGCGTGTATCCCGTAAGCGAGGGCATGGAGGTGTGGACCAACACCCCCAAGGTACAGGAATCCAGAAAGAAAACCTTACAGCTGATCTTATCCGACCACGACAGGAAATGTTTATCCTGCGTGCGCAGCGGAAACTGCGAGCTGCAGAAGCTGTGCCGGGAGTACAAGGTGGACGACGAGCTCCTCTACGAGGGCGCCAGAAACCACTATGAGCTGGACGAGAGCGCCGCTCACATGGTCCGGGACAACAACAAATGTATCCTGTGTAGAAGATGTACCGCTGTCTGTGAAAAGGTGCAGGGCATCGGCGTGATCGGCGCCAACGAGCGGGGCTTTGCCACCTACATTGGCTCTCCCTTTGACATGGGCCTGGGCGAGACCAGCTGCGTTTCCTGCGGACAGTGTATCGCGGTATGTCCCACCGGAGCCATTTATGAGAAGGATTACACAAAACAGGTATTTGAGGCCATTGCGGACCCGGAGAAGTTCGTGATCGTGCAGACGGCTCCCGCAGTGCGCGCAGCTCTCGGCGAGGCATTTGGCATGCCCATCGGCACTGATGTGGAGGGCAAGATGGCGGCGGCCTTAAGACGGCTTGGCTTTGACAAGGTCTTTGACACCAATTTCTCCGCGGATCTGACCATTATGGAGGAAGCTCACGAATTTATCGATAGGGTGCAAAACGGCGGCGTACTACCTCTGATCACCTCCTGTTCCCCGGGTTGGGTAAAATACTGTGAGCATTATTTCCCGGATATGACCGAGAACCTGTCAAGCTGTAAATCGCCCCAGCAGATGTTCGGCGCCATCGCTAAGTCCTACTATGCCGAGAAGCTTGGTATTGACAAGGAGAAGATGGTGGTGGTCAGCGTCATGCCCTGTACTGCCAAGAAGTTTGAAATCGGACGTCCTGACGAGGACGGCGCCGGCGTGCCGGATGTGGATATCGCCATCACCACAAGAGAGCTGGCACGCATGATCGAGCGTGCAGGAATTCGCTTCCTGGATCTGCCAGACGAGGAGTTTGACCTGCCTCTGGGCCTTGGCACCGGCGCGGCCGTTATCTTCGGCGCAACGGGCGGCGTTATGGAGGCGGCCCTTCGTACCGCGGTGGAGACTCTGACTGGAGAGGAACTTCAGGCACTGGATTTCACTGATGTCCGTGGTATCGAGGGTATCAAGGAGGCCTCCTATGAGGTGGCGGGCATGAATGTAAAGGTGGCCGTGGCCTCCGGCCTTGGCAATGCCAGAGAGCTTCTCAACAAGGTGAAGAACGGAGAGGCGGAGTACCACTTCATCGAGATCATGGGATGTCCCGGCGGTTGCGTCAACGGCGGTGGTCAGCCCCAGCAGCCCGGCAGTGTGCGGAATTTCACCGACATCCGGGGCAAGCGGGCAGCGGTGCTTTACAACATCGACAAGAACAATCCCATCCGCAAGTCCCATGAGAACCCGGCTATCAAGGAACTTTACGCCGAGTATCTGGGCGAGCCGGGAAGCCATCGGGCCCATGAGCTTTTGCATACCACCTATGTGAAGCGGAAGATTCATGAGATTTAAGGCTGGCAACGGAAATTTCATGAGAGCTAAGCCGAACAACAGAAAGCGGACGGAAATTTCATGAAAGCCAGAATGATAGTAATAGTATAGTTTTTTTGAAAGGGCTGCCCCTGGGAATGTGAAAATATGACTTTCCTTGTGGCGGCCTTTTTCTGTTCTTGTGCCCGGTTGAACTTGATAAAAGCAATCATAGAAATTCCATTTTGGATGGAGTAAACAGAAATCAAATTTGTGAAATATGCCATCTTGATTTCTATTTCTTATTTTGTTATTCTTTTGGTACATATCTGGGATATAAGCGGAAGATATTTCCGTGTCAAGTTATTTCTTGTTGCAGGAGCCCATTCCCCGGGCGTCCCCAATCCTGTCACAAACATTCCCCAATATGCATTTACGAACATGATATTTTTGCTTAAGAGGAGGATTTGCCTATGGGTAAAGCGGATATTCAGGCAGTGGATTATTTTGAGGACAGTCATTTTTTTGCGGACCTGATAAACGCATACTTTTTTCAAGGAGAATAGAGGATAAGGCCCCAGGAATTGAAGGAGGCCAACAAGGAGCTTTTGTATCCCCGAAGCGGGAAAGGGAAGCGGGTGCTTCGGGATAGCGTAAAAAAATATTTCCGGGAGCTGCTGAAATTGGAAGATTTGCCGGAGGAATTGAGGCGGTATGTGGAGAACTATTGTATCCATGTGTTTGACTATCATAATTACGAGAACTTCGATATGTTCCATTCAGAACTGAAACAGGTATTTTCTTACCTGAAATGCGCCTCCGACAAAGAAAAGCTGCAAAATTTCATTGCGGAGCACCGGGAAGAATATTATAATGTAAGTATGGAAACTTGTGAACTGATTGCGACACTTACGAATTCCAGGGAATTGTTAAAATGGAAGGAACATCAGAACAAAAAGACAGGAGGGGTTAATATGTATAATGCACTGGAAGAAATCCGGCGGGAGGGAATAGAACAAGGAATTAAAGCCTTGATTGAGACCTGTGCAGACTTCGGAAAATCAAAGGAGGAAACAACCTCAAAGGTCATACAGAAATTTCTGTTGTCTCCTGCGGAGGCAGCAGCGTATACTGAGAAATACTGGAATTGATTTCCAATGAATCATACTTTTTGCAGAGAAAAGTGTCTATATACTAAAATGCTTCACAAAGGAGACCACATATGGATATTATTAACTTTCAAGGTGCCAACTGCCAGCACTGCTACAAATGTCTGCGTTTCTGCGAGGTGAAGGCCATCCGCATGGACCACGGCCAGGCCCGGATCATGGGCGAGCACTGCGTTCTCTGTGGCAAATGTCTGGAGGTCTGTCCCCAGAACGCCAAAACCTTCGCCAGCGATATGGACAAGGTCAAAGAAATGCTGGCCAACCACGAGAAAATCATTGTCTCCCTGGCTCCGGCTTATCGGGGAATTTTGACGGAAGCCAGGCCCGAGCAGGTTGTTGGGGCTCTCTTAAAGCTTGGCTTTTATCAGGTTCGTGAGACCGCAGAGGGGGCTTCCTATGTCACCGACGAGTATGCCCGCCTGCTCCAAGAAGGGAAGATGGACAACCTCATCACTACATGCTGTCCAAGCGCCAATGCCCTGGTGGAGAAATATTATCCCTCCATCATTCCCGATATGGCGCCGGTGGTGTCCCCCATGATCGCTCATGGCCGCTTGCTGAAGGAAATGTTCGGCCCGGACATAAAAGTGGTATTTTTAGGCCCCTGCATTGCCAAGAAAGATGAGGCCGAACGGGACGAGCGGACCCGGGGCTGTATCGACGCAGTGATTAATTTTACCGAGCTTGAGGAATGGATGCAGGAGGAGGGAATCCGCTTTGAGGATTGCCAGGGAGCGCCCTTTGCCAACCCAAATCCCAAAGTGAACCAGCTTTATCCGGTGGAAAACGGTACCATCCGTTCCGTGGTGGAGCGGGGCCTGAATCCCAAATATCAGCGAATCTGCGTCACCGGGATCAAAAACTGCCGGGAGGTTTTTCACAGCATTAAGATGGGGCGAATCCACAACTGTCTGGTGGAGGTGATGATTTGCGAGGGAGGCTGTGTCAATGGCCCGGTGGTAGACAAGAACCGGGGCTTTCGTTTCAAGGCTACCCTGGATATTGAGTCCAATGCGCCCCATGAGGCCCCGGACCTTCCTGCGTTGCCGCCAAAGGTATCACTGGTGAAGCACTTTACCCCACATGTACATAAGGAAAAAATGCCCAGCGAGGAGGAAATCCAGGCGATATTAAAATCTATCGGACACTATAAGGTCAGCACCCAGTTTAACTGCGGTGCCTGCGGGTATTATACTTGCCGGGACAAGGCCATTGCCATTTACCAGGGCAAGGCGGAGCCCCAGATGTGCCTTATCAATTCCTATGAGAAAGCAAAATCCCTGTCCAACCAGGTGATGGAGAATGCGCCCAACATTATTTTTATTATAGATAAAGACATGAAGATCATTGAGTTCAACCCCAAGGCGGAGGATTATTTCAAGATGACCAGGGCCCAGGCTTTGGAACGGTATCTGTTTGAGGTGATGGATACCACGGATTTTGAGGAAGTCTTTTCGACGTTACAGCCCATTTTACGCAAAAAAGTCAAGATGAAGGAGCTGGGAATTACCGCTTTGGAGACCATCGTTCCGGTGGAGAACCAGGACCATCTTCTCTGTATCATCCAGGATATTACCGAGGAGGAGGAACAGCTTGCGCGGCTCTATGACAAGCGGCTGGAGACCGTGAAAATGGCCCAGGAGGTTGTGGACAAGCAAATGCGCACCGCCCAGGAGATTGCGGGGCTTCTTGGGGAGACCACGGCGGAGACTAAGGCGATTCTCACCAGGGTGCGGGATATGATGCTGAATGATGAGGCCCTGTAGTATGCTGTTTTGATTTTACTTTTAAAGGAAGAGAAAGGAAGCGGAGCCATGGGAATGCATGTGGATCTTGCCTATAAAAGTTTAAATAAATATGAGGAGGAACTGTGCGGCGATAAGGTGGAAATATTGTATACGGAAAATTCCGCCATTCTGATCCTGGCCGACGGTATGGGCAGCGGAATCCGAGCGAATATTCTGGCCACATTGACATCCAAGATTCTGGGAACTCTTTTTGCTAAGGGGATAGAGCTGGAGGAGGCGGTGGAGACCATAGCCAATACGCTGCCCGTTTCCTCCGTCAATGGTGTGGCCTACTCCACCTTCAGCATTTTGCAGATTTTTGATAACGGAAGCGGTTACCTGGTAGAGTTTGACAACCCGGCCTGCATTTTTCTGCGAAATAAAAAGCTGGCGGAGCTGCCCTTTCAGGAGCGCGTCATTTCTGGAAAAACCATCCGGGAGAGCCGGTTTACGGTGCAGAAGGATGACGCATATATTCTCATGAGCGACGGCACCATTTACTGCGGGGTGGGGGATATCATGAATTACGGATGGGACAGGGCTTCCATGGCCCAGTATGCGGAAAAATGCGTGGCCACCACCAAGTCCGCCGCCCGGATGGCGGGGCTTCTCATTGACGCCTGCAACGATTTATACGGACAGATTCCCAGCGACGACACCACCATCGCCGTGGCCAGGATCAAGGAGGAGAGAATCGTCAGTATCTTAACGGGTCCGCCGGCGGACCCTGCCATGGACGCAAAGTTTGTGGAGGAGTTCAATAAAATGCCGGGAAAGAAGATTATTTCCGGTGGCGTCACCGGCAAGCTGGCCGCCCGGGAGCTTGGACGGGAGCTTATCCCGGACAATAGCGGCCTGGACTCGGAGATTCCTCCCACCTCTAAGATCAGCGGTATTGATCTGGTGACGGAAGGCGTTGTCACCCTAAACCATGTGGTGCATATGCTTCGGGAATACACCTCGGAGGAGGTCAGCGTGGAGTTTTTCGAGGAATTGGACAAGGACAACGGGGCCAGCCGCATGGCAAGGATTCTCATCGAGGACTGCACCACGGTGTATCTCTTTGTGGGCTGCGGCGTCAACGAGGCCTACAAGGATAAGAATATGCCCTTCGACGTGACGGCCAGAAAGAGTCTGGTGGAGCAGCTTGCGGCGGTGTTGGAGAAGATGCAGCTGCGGGTGGTGGTGAAGTATTACTGATTAAGCTGTACATATGATGATAGTTTTTAAAGCATCCCTATTCATTTGTGAGGAAGGGACGGAGGGTTCTGCGGAAAATAATGGAGAAAAAAATACTTGGAACGTTGCCAATATTGATATATATACTTTTTCTGCTAGTAATGAATGAATCAGTGGCGCAAGATACATCAGATGATTCGTTTGTGTTATTTGCGATATTATATATAGCTGGTGGTGCTTTTGTTTGAAGGTTAGCAGGGGGAGAGAAACGATTAAATTAAGAAGTAAAGAGCAGTGTACGGGTACCTTCTTTCAAAGTACTACCGCAGTACAGCAATAATGCGCCAATAATAAAGAATGGAAGTACGCAGGTCCAAAAAATATCAATAGGTTTTCTAATTTTCGAATCATAAGTTCTTACTCCTTTCATAGCATACTGTAGTATTTGTGACAAAGACCACATGAGTGCAACTATGACGTAAACGGCAAAAATTTTTACACTTCTATTACTTCCTTATCGTGCATCAGCAAAGTTCGAGGAGTTCTTCCGGTGAGTACAGGGTAATACCAAATGTCAGGAAATCTTTTTTGTTCCGCGTAACAATGCCATCGCATTTATTGGATTTAGCGCATGTCGCCATAAGGCAGTCCTCAAAATCTTTTGCTTTGATTTGAAATGCGTTTAAAACATCTTCGTTCGTCACGGTTAGAACGCGGACAATATTCAGGATAGAACTGATTACTCTGTACGTTTCTTCCGTACTGCCAAGAGCCTTACGGGTGATATAAAAAATATCTGTGATGGCGGAAGCGGACACAAAGCCCTGTACTGTCCGGTCTTCGCATTTTTTTAGGACCGCTTTTGAGTCATCGTAGAACTCGTTCCTTTGTGTGAGCACATCCAACAGAATATTCGTGTCAATCATCAATCGCATGTTTGGAAAGTCTCTCCTCTCTGAGGGAATGTCTGTCAAAGTTTGCGGGGACCTTTCCCGCAAGGACACCAGAGATGGAATCGACAGCGGAAACATTCGGATCAATTAATTTCGCAACAGTCTTTCCATTTTTGGTAACCCAGACATCTTCTGTTTTCACGAGCTCCAGATACTTGCCTAAGTTCAGTTTGAATTCAGTAGCAGTAACTTGCATACGATCAACTCCTTTCTTTCTTATATTTTAATCAAAATTCGTTAAAATAGCAAGTAAAATCGAACGATATTTTGAAATGGGGGATAAAAAATAATTAAAAATATATGGTATGGCAGATATCTCTGTTTTTCCGATAATACCTGTGCGCGATCCGAGAATAAAATGCAAGAGTACTTTTTCTATTGCCAGCACTTAAGTATTCATGCTATAATGACAACTATAGGGAAATTGGAGATTATAATGAATAATAAATAATAAAGGAAAGTATTTATGATATGATGGAATCTAGTTACATAGAACAACAGACAGATATAGATAATGCGCCCACCACAGAGCCGGAAAGGCAATACTATTTTATGGAAAAGGCCAAAGCATATGTGCAGGCAGACAGCCAGCGGCTGGGACGGCCTCTTAAAGCCTGCACTAAGACGTTCGGCTGTCAGATGAACGCCCGCGACTCCGAGAAACTGAACGGAATCTTAGAGACGGTGGGATATGAGCTTACCGACAGCGAGGAAGCGGATTTTGTCATTTACAACACCTGCACCGTCCGGGAAAATGCCAACAATAAGGTCTATGGTCGGCTGGGTGTCTTAAATACGTTAAAGAAGCAGCACCCACACATGAAAATAGCCCTCTGCGGCTGTATGATGCAGGAACCGGAGGTGGTGGAGAAGTTAAAGACCAGCTATCGCTTTATCGACTTGATTTTCGGCACTCACAATATCTATAAATTTGCGGAACTGATGGTCTCTGCTTTTGAGCAGCAGGACATGGTTATTGACATCTGGAAGGATACCGACAAGATCGTGGAGGATTTGCCCGTGGAGCGCAAGTATTCCTTTAAGTCCGGGGTCAACATCATGTTTGGCTGCAATAATTTTTGCAGTTATTGTATTGTGCCCTATGTCCGGGGCCGGGAGCGTAGCCGGGAACCGAAGGACATTATCGGTGAAATTACCCGGTTGGCCGATGACGGGGTGGTGGAGATCATGCTCCTGGGCCAGAATGTGAATTCCTATGGGAAGAATTTAAAGGATCCGGTGACATTCGCCCAGCTTCTTACGGAGATTGAAAAAATTGACGGCATTGAGCGGATTCGCTTTATGACCTCACACCCCAAGGATTTGTCCGACGAGCTCATCGAAGTGATGGCAAATTCCAAAAAGCTGTGCCGCCATCTGCATCTGCCTCTCCAGTCGGGCAGCAGCCGGATTCTTGAGAAGATGAACCGGCGCTACACCAAGGAGCAATATTTGAGCCTGGTAGAAAAAATCAGAGCCGCTGTGCCGGAGATTGCGCTGACCACGGATATTATTGTGGGATTCCCTGGGGAGACCGAGGAGGATTTTGAGGAAACCATGGATGTGGTAAGAAAGGTGGGCTACGACAGCGCTTTTACCTTTATCTACTCGAAGCGGACCGGAACGCCGGCGGCGGTGATGGAAGATCAGGTGCCACAGGATGTGGTGAAGGTCCGTTTCGACAGACTGTTAAAGGAAGTGCAGGAGATTGCGGCGAAGAAAGCGGAGGCGCTCACCGGCCAGACCCAGCCCATTCTGGTGGAGGAAATCAACCGTCAGGATTCCTCTCTGGTGACCGGACGGCTCAGCAACAATTCCGTGGTGCATATCCCCGGGGACGCCTCCATGATTGGAAAGCTGGTGGACGTGACCCTCACGGAATGTAAGGGATTTTATTATTATGGAAAGCCGGTAAATTATGAGTAGACAATCCGGAAATAAAATAAGAAGTAAGGGCACGGAGAAGTCGTCCAGGGAGGCTGCCGCTGCAAAGAGGAACCGGGGGTTGAGCAGGCTGCAGAAGAAAGATTTCATCTTTCTGGGAATTTTGGCTCTGGTTGCAATCGCCTTTCTGCTGTGGTTTCTGCTGGGGTATCGAAAGAGTGGAAACCGGGTGGAGATTACCGTGGACGATGAATTTTATGGGACCTACGACTTGAATGAGGAGCAGGAGATTCCCATTGAGATTGGCGGAACGGTCACCAATATCCTGCTAATCCGGGATGGTGAGGCGGATATGACGGAAGCGGATTGCCCGGACCAGATTTGTGTGCGGCACGTATCCATTTCCCATGTGGGAGAGAATATCGTATGCCTGCCCAACCGGGTGGTGGTCTCCGTTACGGGGGAAGAGGAACCTCAATTGGATTCCGTGGCACAATAAAAAAGGAACGAGAGAGTATTGTGGCAAAAAATAACAGAAAGCAAAAAAGTATCAGCAAAACCTGCGCCCAGCTGGGAATGCTGCTGGCCCTGGCCCTTTTGTGCAGTTACATAGAATCCTTGATCCCATTCAACTTCGGGGTACCCGGGATTAAGCTTGGGCTTACCAATATCGTGGTGCTTCTCACCATGTATCTGATGGGATTAAAAGAAGCATTTCTGGTTTCCATTGCCAGAATTATTCTGGCAGGGCTGTTGTTCGGCAATATGTTTGCCATTGTATACAGCCTGGCCGGAGGGATTTTAAGCTTCCTGGTGATGGCCTTTTTAAAAAATGTGATGAAGCTGAACATTCTGTCCGTCAGCGGAGCGGGCGGCGTGTTTCACAATCTGGGACAGCTTATGGTGGCGGCTCTGGTCATCGAGAACATGAACCTGCTGTATTACATGTCCGTATTGTTTTTTGCGGGTCTGGTGACGGGACTTCTCATCGGACTTGTCAGCCGGGAGATTGTGGCTCGGTTAAAAGAATTTTAAACGGTGGATGGGAGAAATTTATGTATTCTTATATTAAAGGCGAACTTGTGGAGATGACGGAGGACGCCATCGTGGTGGAAAACGGAGGTATTGGCTACAACATCCGTATTCCTCAGAGTATCCTGGATTCCCTGGAGGGAATCGGACAGGAGGTTAAAATCTATACCTACACCTATGTGCGGGAGGACGCCATGCTGTTGTACGGCTTTCTCACACGGGATGATCTGAATATATTTAAGCTGCTTTTGGGCGTCAGCGGCATTGGACCGAAGGGAGCTCTTGCCATTCTGTCAGTGATGACCCCGGACGATCTTCGCTTTGCGGTGCTCTCCGATGACGACAAAACCATTGCCAAGGCTCCGGGAGTGGGGAAAAAGACGGCCCAGCGGCTGATCATTGAATTGCGGGATAAGTTAAGTTTGGAGGACGCTTTTGCCTTGAAATCGGAGCGCCTTGCCGCGGAGCAGGCCACGGACCCGGGCAAACAGACGGCGAAAAACGAGGCCATCCAGGCGCTGGTGGCCCTGGGCTATTCCTCCGCGGAAGCCATGAAGGCCGTAAAGGGTGTGGAGATGACGGAAGAGACCACCGTGGAGGAAGTGTTAAAGGCAGCGTTAAAGCAGCTGGCATTGCTATAAGGAACAGAGGAAGCTATGGAAAAACGAGTAATTTCAACCCAGGTACAGGAAGAAGATTTAAAAATAGAAAAGGGACTGCGTCCCCAGCGGCTTACGGATTACATCGGCCAGGAGAAAGCCAAGGAGAATCTCAAGGTTTACATAGAAGCGGCCAGGCAGCGGGGGGAAGCCCTGGACCATGTATTGTTCTACGGCCCGCCGGGGCTGGGCAAGACCACCCTGGCCGGTATCATTGCCAACGAGATGGGCGTGCATATCAAGATCACTTCCGGTCCGGCCATCGGAAAACCCGGAGAAATGGCGGCCATCTTAAGCGCCCTCAAGGAGGGAGACCTTCTCTTTGTGGATGAGATTCACCGGCTGAACCGCCAGGTGGAGGAGGTGCTGTATCCGGCCATGGAGGATTACGTCATTGACGTGATGATCGGAAAAGGCGCTACGGCCAGGTCCATCCGTCTGGACCTGCCCCATTTTACCCTGGTGGGAGCCACCACCCGGGCCGGACTTTTGTCGGCGCCCTTAAGGGACCGGTTCGGGGTGGTCCATCATCTGGAATTTTATACCCCGGAGGAGTTGAAGACCATTATCCTTCACTCGGCGGAAAAGCTGGAGGTGGAGATTGACGAGGAGGGCGCGATGGAACTGGCCCGCCGTTCCAGGGGAACCCCCCGTCTGGCCAACCGGCTGCTGAAGCGGGTGCGGGATTTTGCCCAGGTAAAGTACGAGGGAAAGATTACAAAGGAGATTGCCGCCTTTGCCCTGGATCTGCTGGATGTGGATACCTGTGGTCTGGACCAGAACGACAGAACGGTTCTCCTCACCATTATGGAGAAGTTCCAGGGAGGACCGGTGGGGATTGACACTCTGGCGGCGGCCATCGGTGAGGATGCCGGGACCATTGAGGATGTCTGCGAGCCTTACCTGGTGAAAAATGGTTTTCTGAACCGCACGCCCAAGGGGCGGGTGGCCACAGACCTTGCCTATCATCATTTCGGTCTGACAAAGTAACAAAAAGTAGTTGAGTTTCTTGGAAAAATCGTTATAATAAATATAGTAGAAGAGCGCGTCCAAAGCGGAGGGTTCTGCGGAGAGGAAAGTGGAAGCTATGTCAGCAAAAACAAATGCGGATGTTTTAATCGGTGGAAAAGTATACACATTAAGCGGATATGAGAGCGAAGCCTATCTGCAGAAGGTGGCCGCCTACATCAACAACAAAGCCGGAGAATTTGACGATCTGCCTGATTACCGGCGGTTTCCGGCGGATATGAAGGCAACGCTTCTGGAATTGAATATTGCGGACGATTACTTCAAGGCCAAGAACCAGGCAGAGAAGCTGGAAGAAGATTTGGATGCCAGAAACAAGGAGATTTACGATCTGAAGCACGAGCTGGTGTCTCTGCAGATTAAGCTGGAGACACTGGAAGCGTCAATGAAAGAGCGGGAGCGGGAGAACAAGGAGCTTACGCTTGCCAAAGCGAAGCTCACGACCGCGCTGGAGGACGCCCTGGCGGGCAGGCCGGAATCCAAAACAAAGAATCAGGCATAAGGCGATTTGCGCCGGCAGCATTGCGCGGCAACAAACAGTCGATATTGGGGGCTTATGACAGAAGATATTTTTGTTGTGAGACCCTTTTTGTTTTTTACAGCGAGGGAACAGACCAGGGTCAGGATAAAGGAAGGAAACGGATGTTGTATGAAAAAACCACAGGTGGAACTGTTGGCTCCGGCAGGCTCTTTGGAGATACTGAAAGCGGTGGCTGTGGCTGGAGCGGATGCGGTCTATGCGGCCGGAACCCGATTTGGGGCACGGGCCTATGCCAACAATCTGACAGAAGAAGAACTGCTATATGCCATTGATTATCTGCATTTGCATGAAAAACGCCTGTATCTGACGGTGAACACTCTGTTGAAGCAGGAAGAGTTGAACCGGGAGCTGTATGATTACATTGCGCCTTTGTACCGGCAGGGATTGGACGGAGTGATTGTCCAGGACCTGGGCGTATTGTCTTTTTTGCGGGAACATTTTCCAGGAATGGAGCTTCACGCCAGTACCCAGATGAGCGTTACCGGACCCCATGGCGCGGCATTGATGAAGAAATTGGGCTGTTGCCGTGTGGTGACGGCCCGGGAGCTGTCTTTAGAGGAGATCAAAGAGATTCACGAGAAGGTAGCCATTGAGATTGAGAGTTTTATTCACGGAGCGCTGTGCTACTGTTATTCCGGCCAGTGCCTTTTGAGCAGTATGCTGGGGGGCAGAAGCGGTAACCGGGGCCGGTGCGCCCAGCCCTGCCGTCTGCCCTACCGGACAAAGGAGGCGGGGGAGGCCTATCTCTTAAGTCCCAAGGATCTGTGTACCATTGAACTGCTGCCCGAATTAATCGAAAGCGGTGTGTATTCTCTGAAAATTGAGGGAAGAATGAAGCAGGCAGAATATGCGGCGGGGGTTACCGGCATTTACCGGGAATATCTGGACCGGTATCTTAGCCAGCCTGGGACAGAGTATCGCGTTTCACCCGGGGATTTGAAACGGCTTACGGAGCTGGGGAGCCGCAGCGGCTTTACAACGGGCTATTATTTTCAGCAAAACGGACCAGAAATGATGGCCATGGAGCAGCCGGCTCATACCAAGTCCAACGAAGCTTTACAGGAGGAAATGCGGGAACGGTATCTGCGGCGGGAAATTCAAGAAAAAATGAATGGAATCTTAATCCTTTCTAAAGAAAATCCTGCAAGTCTTGTGCTAAAATGCAAGGGTGTGGAAGTGGCGGTTTTCGGAGAGAGGGTGGAGAAGGCCAGGTCCCGCCCTCTGGATTTGGAGACGGTTTCGGAGAAGCTGCGAAAGACCGGTGGCAGTCCATTTATCTTTGATCATTTGGAGATTCGGATGGAGGAGGACAGCTTTCTGACCGTGGGGGCGTTGAATCAGCTTCGCCGGGACGGAATCGAGGCCTTAAAAGAGCGGCTGCTTTCGGAATTCCGAAGGGAGACTTCGAGGGAAACGTCCGGAAAGCCCGGCGTAGAACTGCCACATAAGAAGCCATATCTTGCTGTAGGAGTTCAAACCATAGAGCAATGTAATCTTATTTTGGAATATCCTTATATCGACCGCGTTTATGTGGACAGTGACGCCTTTGATAGAGCGAAGGAATTTGAGCAGCTTGGACAGCTGACAGAACTGGTTCACGGTGCGGGGAAAGCCTTGTTTTACGTGTTTCCGTCTGTCATGAGAGGCGCCACGGTCCATTGGTACAAGGAGCGTTTTCAAGAATTTATAAAAACCGGCGTGGACGGCTTTGTTACAGGAAGCTACGAAGGATTGGGGTTTCTTGGTGGTGAGACAACCGATGTTGCTAAGCTGCCACCCCTTACAGTGATTGCGGACAGCAGTCTCTACGCCTGGTCCGCCCGGGCGGCAGGGGAGCTTCTGGCGGCGGGAGCCAACGAGCTGACCCTTCCGGTGGAGGCAAACCGCCAGGAACTTTTACACCGTGGCTATCCCGGCGGGGAATTGCTGCTTTACGGATATCTGCCACTGATGGTCAGCGCCCAGTGCTTGGTAAAGAACACGGCAGGGTGCCAAAGAAAAACGGGTTATACCAGGCTGAAGGACCGCTACGGCAAAATTTTTTTCGTAAAAAACCAGTGCCGGGACTGCTATAACATTCTGTATAATTCCAGTCCCTTATCCCTGCTGCATCGTCAGGAGGAGGTGTCAGCCATTGGGGCCGACGGTTACCGTATCTTTTTTACGAGAGAGTCGGAAAGAGAGATAATAGAGGTGCTGTCCTATTATCAGAAGGCCTTTGTAAAAGGGGAGAAGATAGATATGGACCGTTATCTTAGTGATTATACCAATGGTCATTTCAAGCGAGGAGCGGAGTAATAAATGGTACATTTGATCACAGAACTGTCAAAATATACGATGTTGATCCTGTTCGCATTGTATACCTATCAGGGATTTTCCGCATTGAAGCGGAATGTTTCCCAGAAAAAACAGAACGGAAAATTCCGGCGTCAGATTTTTTACATGTTTCTGATTCATCTGAATGCCTACGCCGTATTGTATTTCTCCACGGAAAATCAGAATATGGTGATATTCTACCTGGCTCAGGTGGTATTCTTTGTTGTGGTGCTGACGCTGTATTACAATGTATACGGCAAATGCTCCCGGCTGTTGGTCAACAACATGTGTATGCTGATGGCTCTGGGCTTTATTATGCTGACAAGGCTTTCCTTCGATACGGCGGTGCGGCAGTTTCAGCTGGCGGTGGTGTCGGTGGCCATCACTATGCTGATTCCTCTGATCATCAGCCGGGGCCGGATGTTCCGCAGGCTGACCTGGCTCTATGCCGGACTGGGTATCCTGGGCCTGGGGGTGGTGGCGGTTTTGGGAAATGTCACAAAGGGAGCCAATCTGTCCATTGAGATTGCGGGAATTGCCATTCAGCCATCGGAATTCATAAAAATTATTTTCGTCTTTTTTGTGGCCGGTATGCTCTATGAATCCACCGAATTTTTACAGGTGGTAAAGGCCACGGCCATTGCGGCTGTTCACGTGCTGATTCTGGTTCTTTCCAGAGACTTGGGCGGAGCGCTGATCTTCTTTGTGGCCTATCTGGTAATGCTGTATGTGGCTACCAGAAAGCCCGTTTATTTTTTCAGCGGTCTGGCTGCGGGCTGTGTGGCCTCGGTGGTGGCCTACCACCTTTTTGGCCATGTGCGGGTGCGGGTGCTGGCCTGGCAGGATCCCCTGGGGTATTATGAGCAGGAGAGTAATCAGATTGCTAACTCCCTGTTTGCCATCGGTACGGGTGGATGGTTTGGCATGGGTCTGAATCAGGGGATGCCAAATCGTATCCCTGAGGTGAGAAAGGACTTTATTTTCTCCGCCATATCCGAGGAATTCGGGATTCTGTTTGGTTTGTGTCTGATTCTAGTTTGTGTTAGCTGCTTTCTGATGTTTCTCAATATCGCCATGCAGATGAAGGATAAATTTTACAAATATGTGGCCCTGGGGCTGGGAACCATCTACGGATTCCAGGTGATTCTGTCCATCGGCGGGAATATCAAGTTTATTCCCTCCACCGGAGTGACCCTTCCACTGGTCAGCTACGGCGGCAGTTCGCTGCTCAGCACACTGGCCATTTTTGCCATCATCCAGGGACTTTATATTATGCGCCAGCGGGAAGGAGGAGAGCACGATGAAAAAACAAAGTCAAAACCAAAACCAAAGACAGTTGCGGCAGGAAAAGAAAAAGACGGGAACGACGGGGACTTCGTCACGGTCCGGATTGATTAAGGCGAAAAAGAACCGTGAATTTGCCATGATTACCTACATTTTTCTCGGAATCTTCCTTCTGATGATGGCATATATGGTTTATTTTCAAGTGTTTCGAAGCGAGGATATCATCAACAGTCCCTATAACCGCCGGCAGGACACCTTTGCGGAGCATGTGGTCCGGGGGGAGATTCGGTCTGCGGACGGGGAAATCCTGGCCCAGACCATTGTGGGGGAGGATGGCAGCGAGACCCGCTATTATCCCTATGGCTCTATGTTTGCCCATGCGGTGGGGTACGACGTAAACGGAAAAGCGGGACTTGAGAATCTGGCCAATTTTAGTCTGCTCCGCTCCCATGCCTTTTTTGTGGAGCAGCTGATCAACGGGATCCAGGATGAAAAAAATCCGGGGGACAATGTGATAACTACCTTGAATTTTGAACTACAGCAGACCGCTTATAATGCTCTGGGAGACAACGACGGCGCGGTGATCGTGATGGAGCCCTCCACGGGAAAGATTCTGGCTATGGTTTCAAAGCCGGACTTTAATCCTAATACCATCGCTCAGGACTGGGATTCCATTGTGAATGACGAGGAGAATTCGGTGCTGTTAAACCGGACGACCCAGGGACTGTATCCGCCCGGGTCCACCTTTAAAATTTTTACTACCCTCCAGTATATCCGGGAAAATCCGGATTATGAGAATTATAGTTATGAATGTACGGGAAACATCACGGAAGAGGATCTGGAGATTCACTGTGCCGGACACGCGGTACATGGACAGCAGGATTTGATCACCTCCTTTGCCAACTCCTGCAATACCTCCTATGCCAATATTGGACGGTCCCTTGATTATGACAGCTTTGCGAAGCTTTGCGATTCCCTGCTGTTTAATACGAGCCTTCCCACCTCTTACCCGTTCTCCAAGAGCAGCTTTGTGCTGAATTCGGACTCCACCAAAAAGGACGCCATGCAGACGGCCATCGGGCAGGGGGGGGCCCTGATGGCACCCATGCCCCTATGCCTGATCCCCCCGGCCATTGCCAATGACCGCCCGCTGATGGACCCCTATATCATCCATCATAACGAAAATT
>CALWLN010000071.1 GCA_944381535.1 uncultured Lachnospiraceae bacterium | reverse complement strand
TTTTTTTCGTCAAATTTATTTTTATGTATTGCGTACTACCGTACTATATGTTATAATATGTTTATACATATATTGATATGGCGGCAACTGAGACCGGCTGCAAAAGGCAAAAAAATGTTGGATGGGTGCTATGGTTTTAAGAAGCCCACATCCATATACCGGGAGGAAACCATGCGTTTAAAATACAACCAGACTTCAAAAGGCAAATGCTTTTATATCATCCGTTCCGTTTACCGTAACGGCAAAAACACCAGCGAAACTTACGAGAAGCTCGGATACCTGGAGGATATAAAAAAAGAGCGCCATTGCCCTGACCCTGAAAAGTGGATCCAGGAACACCTGGACGAGCTCAACGCGCTGGAACAGGCAGAGAAGAGCCGCAAGGTCCTTGTCCCCTACGATACCCGCGCCCTGATCCCCAGAGGCATCACCCAGTCCTTTAACGTCGGCTATCTGTTCCTCCAGCAGGTCTATCATGAACTCTGCCTTGACCTTATCTGCCGCCATATTTCCAAAAGGCATGCCTTCCAGTACGACATGGACGCCATCCTTTCCCGGCTGGTCTATGGGCGGATCCTTTTCCCCGGTTCAAAGCTCTCTACCTGCAGGCTTTCCAGGGAGCTTCTGGAACCACCACGGTTTGAATACCATCAGGTTGAACGGGCGCTCTCCGTGATCGCGTCCGAGTTTGACACCATCCAGGCCGAGCTTTATAAGTTCAGCAGCCAGGTGGTCCCCCGCAAGACGGGCGTCCTCTACTATGACTGTACAAACTTTTATTTTGAGACCGAACAGGAGGATGACATCTCCAACCAGGAAGCAGACGAGAAGGATATCGCCGCGAGGAAGTACTGTGTCAGCAAACAGCACCAGCCGGCCCCGCACGTCCAGATGGGGCTGTTCATGGATTATTCCGGTATCCCGCTGGCCATCTGCGTTAACAGGGGAAATAAGAACGAGCAGCAGACACTGATCCCTTTGGAAGAAAAGATCCTGCGGGATTTTGAACTCGCTAAATTTGTTGTCTGTACGGACGCGGGGCTTGCCAGTGAGGCGAACCGCAGATTCAACAACTTCGGGGAACGCTCCTTCGTCACCACTGTCTCCGTAAAAATGATGGCTGAAGAACTGCGGAAATGGTGCCTGGATCCTGACGGGTGGCATCTCGAAGGGGATGAAAAGACCTACAACATAGACCATCTGGAGGATACAGAAAAAGACCGGGATGAGAATCATGGCAGGACCTTCTATAAACAGAAATATATCGAAGGATATGATGAGGAAAGGGACATTGAATTTAACCAGACGCTCATTGTCACTTACTCCCTCAAATACAGGGACTACTTACGTCAGAAGCGCAACGCGCAGGTCCAGAGGGCTTTAAAAGCCCTTGAGGAAGGCAGCTCCACACTGGAAAAAAAGAATGCCAATGATTACAGGCGTTTTATAAAAAGAAAGGCCACGGATAAAAAGGGGAAAGAGGCCAGGATAAACTATTCCCTTGATAAGGAAGCAGTTGCTGCCGAAGAAAAATTTGATGGGTTCTATGCTGTGGAGACCAACCTTGACGATGATGTCCATGATATCCTGGCAATCACTCATGGGAGATGGGAAATCGAAGAATCCTTCCGGATCATGAAAGATGACTTCCGTTCCCGCCCGGCCTATCTGAGCCGGAATGACCGGATAAAGGCTCATTTCATGACCTGTTTCATATCCCTTCTTGTCTACCGGGTTCTGGAAAAGAAGCTCGGGAACCGGTTTACCTGCGCGGAGATCGTTTCAACACTGCGGAGCATGCGCATGACTAAGGCCAAAGACATCGGCTATATACCTTCTTATACCCGTACAGATCTGACGGACGCGCTTCATGAAACAGCAGGGTTCAGGACGGATTATGAACTTATCCGTGAAAAAGCGATGAAGGGTATCTTAAGAAAATCCAAAAAAAGATAATCTCTAAAGGCTTAGTACGCTTTTCATAAAAAACTATAAATCCCAGAAACCGTTGATTTTTCAATGGATTCCGGGATTTTTAACGTACTAAAGTGTCAAATTTGGGACCATATCTGCCGCTGAACTTCAACGATTTAAAGCGATAATTTTGATTATTACAGCTTGTTCAAGATAATCCTCTGTGCTTTCTCCTGCAAGCTCTCATTTGCGGTTTTGTTGAAATGACTGGATACGGAGTAAACCGTATTGCCGATTTCCATATCAAAGTTGATGGGATATGGGTACCTGCTTTCTCGAAACCAGTCTATGCGTTCTTCTTTTGTCATGGACATAAGCATTTTTGTCGTTTTGTCAATCGCTTCGTGAATATCTCTGTAATCGTCGCAGGGGTAGCCCTGCTCATCAAGGTAAAGGATATTGTCTGTCATCGTTCCCGGTGCTCCTTTCTCTGTGATTTTCTGTTCTGTTCGGCTTCTTTCGCCTTGTATTCATTGGCATAAAGCAAGTCAGTTCTCTCCTGAATTTTGATCGACCGTTCCTCAATGCCCTTGTTTAATTTCAGTTGCTTTCTGAGTTCTGTTATCCTCTCCGTAACGCCTGACTTTTCTTGCCGCAGCGTTTCTTTTTCGGCTGGTGATGCTCTGCGGATCTTGTTTTGCAGCTTGGTGCGGTAGGCGATCAGCTTATCCATTTCGCCTTGTAATCTATCCCTGTCCGCATACAGATCATCAAATGTTTCAATGCCGTATTTGCTCATATACCGCACCTGTTCGGAAAGCTCCTCGAGCTTTTTCAAATCTTCCTTTAGATATGGACTTGTGGGACGATAAGTGGTTTTCTTCGGCAGGACGCCTAACAGATAGCAGTAGTGCAGATACAGCCGATAGATATGGCTGGTCTTTTGAAACGGCTTAAACCAGTCCCGTAAACTCTGCGGCATTTGGGGTGGATAGGTGATTGTCGCCCTGCGGTTTCCGAAAGAAGCGCATGCACCCATTGTCCTTTGGATATTTTCAGGCGTCCACCTTTCATCCAGCGTGTCCAGCCTTGTAAAATGCTCATACTGCGGCAATCGTATCTTCCAATGCTTGCCGGTGAAGTCGGTAATATATCCTTTCCGCCGCAAATACTCCTCCATATAGTAGGGACGGCGGCTGAAATTGATTGCTTCTTTTACATCTTCACGGTAAACATTGTATCTTGTCGGCTTGCCGCTTTTCTCATCCAGCCATACCTGCCTTGACGGCGCTTTATGCGGATTTTCGATAACCGACAAGCCGTGTTCTCTGCATATACGGTCGGATACCTCACGGAGTTTTCTCTGCTCTGTTTTGGAATAGTTATATTTCTTGCCGTCAAGAAAGGAAACCGAGTTAAAGCAAAAATGATTGTGCAGATGGTCTTTATCGAGGTGGGTGGTAACGATGATCTGATACTTATCTCCCCACATTTCCTTTGCGGTCTGCAATCCGATTTGGTGCGCCTGTTCGGGAGTGACTTCGTCGGGCTTGAAGCTTTGATAACCGTGCCAGGCGATATATCCGTTTTCTTTGCCGTACTGCTTTTTCGTTAAAATCATCTGCTGCAAGGCAATCTCTTTGAGGCAGTTGATAGCGGAAATATATTCGCCCTGTTCGGTCGCTTCAGGGCGGCTGACATAGGAAAATATATCCCACAACGGCTGCAAGTTGGGATTATCCGCTCTTGTCTTTTCAGGATTTTCTACATAGGCAATCAGATCTTTCAGCCTTCCCTCGATGTGCCATAAACTGGTGGTTGCCATTATCCTGCCTCCTGTAAATCAAGGATCAAGCACTCAATTTCTTTGCAGATATTTAATGCTGATTGCTCATACTTAGCACATTTTTGAAAACAGTTATGGACTGAGTAGAGGGCATTTAACAGTTCCCAAAACTCGTGTGACGGCTTTGCTTTCGGTGTTTGTCCCTTGCAAAGCTGCCGTATGAACCCGGTCTGCGATAGTCCGCACGCTGCCGCACAGCGTTTTAGTTTTTCGTTTTCTTCTTTGGATAAGCGTACCTTGATACGCACTTTTCGATTGCTTTCTTTATTCAAAAATATCATCTCCATTCTTGGGTTTTAGCTTTATAAGGGGATATTCAGGGGGTGTCCCCCTGAGTTAGTCCACACGCCTTCAGGCTGTGGATTGGGATTGTGGGGGCCACAATCCGATGCTCGCTATACCTGTGGACAGTCTATCAGCGTTCTCTTAAAACCTGTCCATATTTTCATATAACTGCCTTTTTAATTACCGTTTTACCCGAATGTCGTTCCTGCCCCGGAGTCTCACAGCAGCGTTATTTCGCTCGTTCTTTGAAGGAGGTCATCGCAAAAACATATCCCACTCAGACGGTCATTCAGTTGTCAATCGGCAAAACAAAAAAGCCGATACACAGAGACATCAAAAATCTGCGGGAGTTTTGCTCTCGCTTCAAAATGATGAAACTATGTATCGGCTTTGAAATTCAAATCCGTGGTGTCTGCCTCTTAACCAACCACGTCGGCAGACATTGCGCTATCGGTTGGTGCGGCATTGTTCGGCTGCCGCTGGCTCTTTCTCATTTGGAGTTTCATTTTATATTCAGTTATGGCGTGACGGTCAAACTGCCACGGGTATTATTATACTGACGGAACGTATGTTTGTCAATGCTTCTGAGAAATTTCTTGAATATTTTTTTGGTGAGGTGAAGTGAAAAGTTAAATTCCACTCTGAAGGGCAAAATATTGAATCCAGTCTTACTGGAATTTCTAGTTGCTTTTAGTCTTACATTTATTGCCTATTCTGGTATAATGCTCTTGATACCACATGAAATAGA
>CALWLN010000070.1 GCA_944381535.1 uncultured Lachnospiraceae bacterium | reverse complement strand
CATCGGGATCAGGAAAATGGCGCAGGTTTTCCGGAGCGCCGTCCCTATGGCGTCCTCTGGGGCAGGCGTGGGTATGTACGGCAGTGCCGTCACCAGATACGGTAAGATGTTCCATTGGTATAAGGCCACATTCCATGGAAGGAAGGACGGCCACATGATAGAAGAAGCGCTGAAGGCGCTCTTCAAAGTTGAAAGGGATATCCATGCCGTTCAAGAGGCGTTTTTCGATAGCCTCTGTGATTTTGGGTTTCGATTCCTGGGCTTTCTGATTTTTGCCTTTTGGTTTATCTGGCTTTTTGCTGTTCCAGGAAGCGGGGAGGAGTTTGTTCCGGGCGTATAAGTCCGTTACCGGAGCGGGCCAGAGCCTGTCCATGAAGTCAAAGTAGGAGCCAAGGGGAGGAAGGGAATCCAACGTACAGCCGATGAGCGCGGCAAGAACGCGGTCAAGTTTAAGCCTGTCCACCCAAAAAGTAAGAGAAGGCTTGGCAAGGCCTTCAGAAATCAGAAGGAAGAAAAGGATAAAAGACCTTAATATCTGGGGCTGGTTTTCGGCAGGCCTGCCGGTAGAGGAGTAGAAGGGAAGGAGAAGCTCCATGGCCTTATCGGTATCGAAACGCCGGAGTTTCTGCCAGGGTTTCCAAAGTTCTGTATGGAGCCTGTTTCTTTCGGAAGAATCGAAAGAAACTTTGGAATTATGGAGAAAACATTTGTAGTCCTGCATGGATTGCCAGTGTTTGATCATAGTGCGGTACCTCCTTGTAAGTAAGTTGTGGCGTGATACTTCTTAATTACAAGGGCGCATTTGATAACTGGAACAGTTATCAAATGCGCCGCACAATTCAAGGAAAATGTCAATAGTTATTTGAAAATTTTATAAGATTGTTTTTCTGGACTATGGAGGAAAACAAAAAAGCAGAGTAAGAAAAAAGAGCGGAAATACGGGCTATATTGAGTTTCCGAGACCGCTCTACATAAGGATTGGAGGACAACCGTATGGAGTTAAGTTTTCAAAGCTATAAGGACAAGGTAATGGGGTGCTGGGCCGGCAAGAATATCGGCGGCGTTCTGGGAGCACCCTTTGAGGGAAGAAGAATGAAGGTGGAACTGGATTATTACACCCAGGACCTCTCCATGGGACCGCCCCCCAATGACGATCTGGACCTTCAGATCGTGTGGCTGGCGGCGGTGGAGAAGTACGGAAGAAACGTAAATGCGTCCATTCTGGGGGAATACTGGTTATCCTATATCATTCCCAACTGGGTGGAATACGGCACCGGAAAGGCCAATCTCAGGGCCGGCTTCGTACCTCCCATGGCGGGAGCTTTGGACAATACCTACAAGGATTCCTGCGGCTGCTTTATCCGCTCCGAGCTGTGGGCCTGCCTGGCTCCGGGACATCCGGATCTGGCTGTAAGGTACGCCTATGAGGACGCCATTGTGGACCATGCCGACGAAGGCATGCTGGGAGAGGTATTCTTTGCGGCCCTGGAGAGCGCGGCCTTTGTGGAGCAGGATAAAAATAAGCTTTTGGATATCGCCCTTTCCTATATTCCCGCGGATTCCGCCGTGGCAAGAGGCGTGAAGAAGGCGCGGGAGTGCTATGAAAAGCATATGGATTTCTTTGAGGCCCGCCGGGAGGTGCATAACTGTGTGCCGGGGACCTTTGGAATCCAGGGCTGCAAAATTTCTGAGATAGACCCTAAGGAGCGGGACCTGGAGTTAGGGGCTCCCGGTTTTGACGCGCCGGAGAACATTGCGTACGCCATGATGGGGTGGCTCTACGGGGAGGATGATTTCGGGAAGGCGCTGTGCCTGTCCGTCTCCTGCGGGGAGGATACGGACTGCTCCGGGGCCTCTCTGGGCGCGCTTCTGGGAATCCTGCGGGGCGCTTCCAACATTCCGGAGAAATGGACGGCGCCCCTCAATGACAAGATTGCCACGCTCTGCATTGATAAGACCAGCGGCGGTATATGGGTGCCGGAGACCGTGACAGAGCTAACGGACAGAATTCTGCGGGTAACACCCATGTTTCTTGGCATTGCCAACTGCGACCTGCTTCATGAGGGGGGCTACACTATTTTCTGCAAGGAGGGGGAGGCTCTTTACTGCGAGAAGGAGGATTATATCCCGCTGATCAACGGAAACGGAAAGAATAAGCAGCTCCCGGTGAATCAGTTGACAGCCTTGTCCCCCTATGTGGCCCGTTACGAGCATACGGCCTTCTATGTGATGGTGGACTATCAGGGAAGCGTGAATTTTACCACCGGAGAGAACAGAACCTTCCGGGTGCAGGTTACCAATTCCGGGATTCTCTGCCAGCAGCAGTGGGTAAAAATGCAGCTGTATCTGCCCGAAGGTGTGACGGCGGTGAACGGAAGCAACCGGATTCTGCCGCTGAATAACCTGTATATGTCCAAAGCAGAAGCGGAGTTTGAACTGAATTTTGAGAATTTTCACGGGGCAAGAATGGAGGCGGTTCTGGATATCTCTCTGGAGGGAAGACACTCCAATCTGCCGGTGAAGATTGTGTTGGTGCGAAACGCTTAAGTATGAGCAATAAAAAAAATGCACTTGCGAGCGCAAGTGCATTTTTTTTATTGTTTTGAAAAAGATACAATGCGATACTAACAGTAAGCAAACGGACTTTGACGAGAACGAATACAGGAGGAAAAATCAATGGGGAAACGTCTACAAGTGGCATCGAAACAGAAAAAGAAAGGTTCTTTGGGGAAGTATATGAAACAGAACTGGCAATATTATGTATTATTGTTTCCGGCCTTTCTTTTCGGGATTATATTCTATTATATTCCTCTGGGGGGGATTCAGATTGCTTTTCGAGATTATAACATCAGAGACGGATTTTTTGGGAGCGAGTGGGTAGGGTTAAAACATCTGATAAGGTTCATGACGGGAGATAAATTTTTGCCATTAATAAAAAATACCCTTGAAATTAATCTGGCGGCTATGGCAGCGAATTTAATTATTCCGATCATAATTGCGATTATGTTAAACGAATTACGTCTTAAAAAGCTGAAAAAGCCCATGCAAATGGTTTTGTATGCGCCCCATTTTGTTTCTACAATAGCGGTTTGTGGTATTATAACTCTTTTTACACAGAGAGAAACGGGGTTAATAAATTTATTTATACAAGCGTTCGGCGGTGAAGGCGTTGACTTCTTATCACAGCCAAAATACTTCACAGCAATTTATGTAATCAGTGAGATATGGCAGCATACAGGGTGGGGAACCATTATTTATCTGGCTGCATTGTCCAGTGTGGATCAGCAAATTGTTGAAGCAGCTATAGTAGACGGAACAAATCGCTTGCAGAAAATATGGTATGTAGATATTCCTTGTATCATACCGACAATAATCACAATGCTAATTTTGACGGTAGGCTCATTGCTGAATACGGGATATGAGAAGGTACTCCTTCTTCAGACACCGCTCAATATGGAAAAGGCGGATGTACTCGGAACCTATATCTATCAAATGGGCATTCAGAAAGGGCAGTTCAGCTACGCCACAGCAATAGGATTATTTGCGTCGGTTGTAAATATTATAGTTCTGACAATTGCAAATTTGGCGGCTAAGAAAACTACAGGTACATCCATATGGTAAATTGTGATTAGAACAGGAGGATTATATGAAAAGAAAACGGACGTTGTTTAACAGGACGTTTGATATTATGGTTGCGGTTATATTGATTATTTTTACGCTTATTGTATTATATCCACTTTATTTTACGGTAATTGCGTCTGTGAGTGAGCCATATGCAGTTGCAAAAGGGCAGGTAGTGCTTTGGATCAAAAATTTGACTCTGGAACCTTATAAAAACGTGTTTGCAAATAAAGAAATCTGGGTAGGTTATCGAAACAGCATTGTTAATACTTGCATTTTAGTGGTGTATAGTCTTGCCCTTACAATACCAGCAGCGTTTGTATTGTCACGGAAAAATTTAAAGGGGAGAAGAATTTTAACAAATTTCTTTATCATTATTATGTATTTTAACGGAGGTATGATACCCCTTTACTTATTAGTGAAGCAACTCAATTTGCTTGATACTCGTTGGGCGCTTATCTTGCCGGTAGGATTCGCCACCTATAATATGATTATTGCAAAGACGACAATTCAGAATACGATTCCGGAGGAATTGTATGAGGCGGCCAGAATAGACGGGTGCAGTGTGTTTCGTGTTTTCTTCAACATTGTAATACCGCTTTCAAAACCGATTATTGCAGTGATAGCGTTATACGTGGCGGTGGCCAGCTGGAGTTCCTGGTTTGATGCCATGTTGTATATCTCGGATAAAGATTTATATCCTTTACAATATGTGCTTAGGGGGATTCTGATTCAGAATCAGGAATTGAAAATTGTTAATATCGGCGGAATGGATGGCCAGTTGGTTGAATCTATGATGCGGAGGCAATATATGGCAGAGGGTATGAAGTATTCGCTTATATTTATTTCCTCCCTTCCGATGCTGATTGCGTACCCCTTTGTTCAGAAATATTTTGTGAAGGGTACAATGATTGGGGCAGTTAAGGAATAGTTATAATTGGTAAAAATTACTTCTGGGTTAAAAAGAAAATGCGCGCTGATTCTTTGACATCACAGAAGAGATTTTATAAAATAAAAAAGGAGGTTTTTATAATGAAGAAAAGGCTGGTAAGTATTTTTTTATGCACGATGATGACATTATCTATCTTGAGTGGTTGCGGTGAGGATTCGCCAGAGAATGGTGAGGCGAATAAGGAGGGAAATGTAAAAAACAGTTCCATATGGTTGATTGGAGAAGAAGAAACGGCAGAACTTTCTTTGGGATTAGCAGTAGGGGTTACGGACAAAGAACCTGAGGATATGTGGTTTTTCAAGTACTATGAGGAGATGACAGGGGTACATATGGATGTTACGGCGGTCCTTCAGCAGGACTGGAAGGATAAGATACAAGTAATGATGGCATCTGGCGAGTATCCTGGAATTATCTGGTGCAATGGAGTCACAAGGTGGACAAGTGAGGAAATGACAAAATACAGCAATGATGGCACATTTCTTGATTTGACAGATTATATTCAGTACATGCCTAATTATAAACGGGAAATGGATAAGATGGAAGACTCATGGAAAGCGGTAACGGCCCCGGATGGCGGAATGTACTCATTTGCTTCTATAAATCCAGCGCTTTATGATACATCGTATGAAACATGGATTAATCACGGGTGGTTGGAAAATCTGGGACTTGAAATTCCAGAAACTCTGGACGATTTTTATAATGTGTTAAAAGCTTTTAATGAAATGGATGCAGACGGTGATGGAGATACTGATAATGAGATTCCATTTTCAGGGTATTTTGGAACTGACAGTAATAGTATTCGTACGTCTATGCTGAATGCATTCGGATTTGATACAGCAGGGGAAACTAACTTTAATATTGGAATTCAGTCATGGGATGGTGAAGTTGTATATATGCCCATGACGGAACGGTATAAAGAATATCTGGAATATATGAAAAAACTAATGGATGAAGGGCTTCTGGATCAGGACCTGTTCTCTCAGGATAAGACACAGTATCATGCTAAAACATCCGAAAGTATTTGTGGAGTACTTAGTGATACTCCATCTGCTGCAGATGCCGATAACTATGAGACTTATTCGAAATTTCTTTTGAAGTATGATGAAAGTTCTGAAAAAGTCGTATACCAGCCAAACCCGGTTCTATACGGTAGTATTGTGCTTACCGATAATTGTGAAGATCCGGTACTTGCCGCGAAATGGATTGACTTATTTTATGCTCCGGAACATGCATATAATCTTCAGGCAGGACCAATCATTGTTGAATATCCAGACGGAACACAGGAAATACGTACCGAAGGGATTACAGAAAATCCGGGAGTTGGTTGTGTTATCAAAGTGGATGAGGAAGGAAACTTTCTGGCTGTGGAGTTCCCAGGGATTGATGAAGAATTGGGTGCATGGGCCTGGTTATGTCTTGAACATCCGGCGCAAACAATGTTTAATACAACCATTGGTGAATATTACTATTATGGAGAATTGTTCAGTGGTTGGCCAAGTAATGTGGAAGAAGAACTTGCTTTTGAAAAATCCCGTTATGAGAATGTAGAAAATGATCCAAGCAGCCGTTGGCTTGGATATGAGCGTGCGTCGGATATTGAGACGGCATACGAATACAGAAGCCATGGTTACCCGCAGGTTTATCTTACACAAGAACAACAGGAATGGGTTGACGAGCATAAAACAATTTTAGAGGATTATGTTCTTCAAATGGAGGCTAAGTTTATCACAGGTGCAGCAGACATTGAGACAGAATATGATGGATTTATCGAGGAACTGAAGAATAAAGGTGCGGAAAAATATCTGGAAATATACGTAGAGTTATACAATAATTGATGAAAATTGCCAGACAGATTGTTTAAGTTTTAGTAAAAGAGGGGCAGGTATGGTTGAGGATAAGATAACACACAACAAATATAGAAAGAGGAACATGATGTTGGTGCGTTTATTGCTGACCATAACTGCCCTTATCTGTATCCCGCTGTTGATGGGAAACATATTTATCGTTAACCGGGATGTCAAAAGGATGTATCAGCAGGAAATCGAAAATTATCAGGCATATACGGATAATTTTAAGGACTTTTTTCATGGTGAGTTAGAAAAGATGTTTACCTGTTCCATAGATTTGAGTGTCAATAAAACAATTACGGAAGATAATCTCAGTGAAAATGCAAAATATTTATGGGATGCTTTTTCTGAAGTAAAGAAATACAGAAATAGCGTACCCATAGCAGAGGATCTTTTTGTTTACCTGCGTTCGGAGGATTATGTACTTGGATCAGAAAATGGGTATAAAGGGTTTTATTTTGCAAAAATTTATTTTAACCAAGATCAGGAATGGTTGAAGGAGATGCCGGATTTTTATAATGCCGGGAAATATTTTATAAAAGCATCTCAGGATAAGAGTGGTATGTTTGCCATATATCCTGCTTCTATTCGAAAAACAGGAGATACAACAATATTTTTTTATATAACCCCGGACACATTGAACAATTCATTTTATAATAGTGATAGTGGAATGTATATATATAATGAAAGTTGTGAGATGCTTCTTTCTAATAGAGAAGAGAATCCTGCAGTAGTCTACCAGGCAGAGTTTTTGGATTTTGTAAAAGATTTCTCCAGAACCTCAGAAAAGATAGGGGTATATGGAGAGGAGTGGTACGTGTTTAAGTCCTATGATGGAGAAAATGGATTACTGTTTTTGAATGTTGTTCCAGAAGAAGAGATTCAACAGCAAATGCAGACGGTAAAGATATTCAATATGCTGTTTTTGCTTTTGGAATGCTTGTTATGTGGTGTTATGTTGATTTTGGTTGTTTACCTTAATTACCATCCTATTCATATGCTGAAAAAGAAATATGCGGATGATTATGTGGCGGATGCCAAAAATGAGCTGGACGGTATTTCTAAACTGTTGGATCGGACAATGGCAGACAAGCGTTCCCTTGGCGAACTTGTGCGGGAGCGTACGGAGCAGCTTTCCGTTTACGTTTTGCGGGATATGTTAAAGGGGGAGGACATTCCGGAAGAACAGAGAAAGCTGCTCAGCATGAACGACACGATTAAGTTTGTATATGTTATGGCGGTACAGGGAATAGATCCAGATTCTGATATTGAGGGTGAAGTAGTTGAACAGCTGGTAGATAAGGATGGAAAAGATAAAATTGTTTATTCTATGATGGATACTTATGAGCGATGTATGATGTTTGTCTGTTTTACGACAGAAAAAAATCTGGATATACGAGCAGCAATGGCAGAAAAACTGCAGAAGATATTGGTGGAAGAAACGTTGAATCGGAACTTTAAACTTGGAATCGGTGAATATTGCGAAATTGCCGAAGGTATAAAGACCGCAAGATTGACTTCTTTAATTGCGTTGGATCAGAGTACTGATGGAAAGATTAAATATTATGAGAATGTTCTTACTGATTTCAAACACGTGGAACACTATCCAAATAAGCAGATGTTGACCTATCTGAGGTATTTAAAAGAAGGTAACAGCGAGCAGGCTTTGTTTATGTTGGAGCAGATTATTGATAGTGTTCAGGAAAACCAATCTTCCTTTATTATGAAGAGATATGTTTATTACGATATCATTAACGAGTTTATTCGATTGGTTACATCCATCGAGGTGAAGATCGAAGAAGGAAAAATGATGAAGCTGATGCGATTCGAAAGACTGGAAGAGTTTCAGAGCATTTTGACGGATTTAACTACTGTAGTATGTCAGGAAATGGAAAATCGAAAGCTTTCTATAGAAAAGGATCAGATAAACAGCATCATTCAGTTTATTGATGAGAACATCTCAGATCCGGATCTTAGCCGCGAAATGATCGCAGACCGGTTCAAGATGTCGGTAAATACAGTTAGTTTGCTATGTACAAATTTGCTTGGTTGTGGATTCCGTGAATTGATTGTAGCCCGTAGAATAGAGCTTGCTCAGAAGTTGTTTTTGGAGAGAGATTTGACTGTAAATGAAGTGGCGCTTTGTTCAGGATTCAGGGACACTTCCTATTTCATTAAGGTGTTTAAGAGTGTTACAGGAAAGACACCTCGGGTTTATAAAAATGAAATCAAGGGAACGGAGTAAGTAATTTTAATATTGTTTTATCTGTGAAGGAGGTAAGCATATGAACCATTTGGCTGCGTTAAAAGAGGAATTGTGTTTGGAAGACAGAAATCAGAGAGATATTCGGGATTATTTGATGTATTTGGGCTATCGGGACCACTATGATGAGCCGAATGTAATTGCCAGAGCTTATGCCTGTGAATCGCTGTTTGTCAATCATAGGAAAAAGGTATTTATAAATGACCTGGTTGTGGGCTCCAGATTTGGCCTGCTGGCGGATGAGTACAACGTAAATGAAGCTTTGCTGCAAAAAAGCGCCGAAATTGTAAGAAACTATGGGCAACGAACATTTCTCCATAACGTGGATCATTATGCGCCGGATTATGGTTGGCTCCTGTCAGAAGGTATCGGTGGAATATTAGAAAAAATAAGTCGCTCCATGAAAGTACATATGGATAACCAGGAAAAAATGGTTTTCCTGAAGTCCGCAGAAATTGCAATGTCTGCGTTTGGAAAGATGATTGAACAGTATGGGGAAGCAGCCTGCGAGGTGGCAGAGCGTGCAGAGGCAAAACAGCAGGAAGAACTTTTGATTGCCGCAGATATCTGTAAGAAGATAAGGAAGGAAAAGCCTGAAACCTTTCGTGAGGCTTTGCAGTTCGTATGGCTGACGTATATTGCTTTCGTATATGAGGGGCGTTATGCAATGGCCCTGGGACGTATGGATCAGTATTTGTACCCATATTATAAAAGAGACCTTGAAAATGGGATTCTAACCCGGGAAGATGTCAAAGCGCTCATGGAATGCACGTTATATAAAATTGGCGAGGCCAGATATTTTGGGAATGATGATGTGGTTAATATAGCAATCGGTGGCATTAAAGCGGATGGAGGGGAGGGAATCAACGAACTTTCCTATATTATACTGGAAGCAGTCAGAGATTGCGGTATCGCAGGTCCGAATCTGTCCGCAAGATTACATAGTGGTATGCCAGATGAATTTCTTGACGAATGCTTAAAGGTGATTGGAACCGGGATAGGTTATCCGGCGCTGATGAATGATGATGTGAATATTGCTGCTTTGCAGCGATGTGGGTATGAGCTGGAGGATTGCCGAAATTATTGTATGGTAGGCTGCATTGAAAATTTCCTTCCGGGACAACAGCCACCGTGGAGTGACGGGCGCTTCAATTCCCCCATGTATCTGGAACTTGCATTAAATGACGGGTGTTCCTGGCAGACAGGCGCACAGATCGGCCCGCATACGGGACAAATCTCTGGAATTGAAACAATGGACGATTTCCTTGAGCGGCTTCATATACAGATGAAGGCAGGAGCTGCTGAATATATGGCGCTTTTCCGTAATGAGAATGACCGGTTCAACCGGAAAAATTATATGCAGCCTTTTTTATCTGCCCTTTCCGCTTCCTGCATAGAGAGGGGACTGGATATTAATGATGGTGGTATGAAATATCCATCGGCGCATGCTCCTGGATGTATGGGGATTGCCACAATGGCAGACTCACTGGCTGCCATAGAACAACTTGTGTTTACAGAAAAACGTATTACATTGTCTGAATTGCGTGACGCTTTGATAGCTGATTTCGAAGGCTATGAGGATTTACAGCAGGCTTTACTGGAAGCGCCAAAATATGGTAATAATGATGAACGGGCAGATAAATATGCTGTTTGGTATATGGGAGAGCACGTTCGTCTATTTGAAGACTATCGTACACCGGACGGTGGAAGAATTTATATTGCAATGGCATCGAATGTCAATAATATACCTGCAGGTATGGAAGTGGCAGCTACCGCTGATGGCAGAAAATGTCATGAGCCGTTAAGTGATGCTGCATCGCCCATGCATGGAATGGATAAGAAAGGACCAACAGCGACAGTGTTGTCGACAACAAAACTAGACTATACGAAAGCGGCCTGTGGTACTGTATTGAATCAGAAATATAGCCCATCTATATTTAAAGATGATGAAAAACGCGCAAAGCTGGCGGCGCTGATTCGGGTTTATTTTGGAAGGGGTGGTCAGGAAATACAGATAAACTCTGTTTCAAGAGAGACATTGATAGATGCTATGGAACATCCGGAAAATTATAAGTCTCTGGTGGTGCGTGTGTCCGGGTTCAGCGCTCTCTATATTACTCTTGACAGGGAAGTGCAGGAGGATATTCTCAAGCGTACGGAACAGGCGTAATAAGTTGAGGTTGTTACATGAAAGAAATTACAATTACAAATATTCAGCATTTTTCCATAGGTGACGGCCCGGGAATACGTACAACTGTGTTTTTGAAAGGATGTAATCTGCATTGTCCATGGTGTCATAATCCGGAAACGATTTCTCCGGATGTCACTGAACAATATGGACGTATCTGTACGATAGAAAGCATTGTGGATGAGATTATGGAAGATGTGGAATTTTATCAGGAGTCGGGAGGAGGGGTCACCCTGTCCGGAGGAGAACCGTTGCTGCAGGCCGATGCATGTGCAGAAATCGCCCAAATATGCGGCGAAGAGGGCATCCCGGTCCTTCTTGATACCGCCGGAAATGTAGAGTTTTATTTATTTGAAAAAGTGCTCCCCTATATTGATGAATGTTATTTTGATCTGAAATCCGGAACAGAAACCGGTTATGCACAGGTTGGCGGGGATTTGCAGTGGACGATTGATAATATGGGCGC
The DNA here is from genome assembly GCA_944381535.1 of uncultured Lachnospiraceae bacterium. GTDB lineage: Bacteria > Bacillota > Clostridia > Lachnospirales > Lachnospiraceae > 14-2. The sequence continues at coordinate 72,928 of CALWLN010000070.1, read as the reverse complement.
AGTAGTTGCAGCGGGGGTTCCTACCGTAGTCAGAATACCGATTATTCCGGGCTTTAATGATAGTGTTGGTTCAGCAGAGCAAATGACGCGCGTACTGGCAGGGATTGAGATAAAAAGAGTCGATTTATTGCCTTTTCACAGGCTGGGCAGCAGTAAGTATACTGCGCTGGGAAAAAACTATCAATATAAGGATATAGCAACGATGAGACCGGAGCAAATGAAAGACCTGCTGGCAATTTTTCGTGAAAATGGGTTTGAAGTAGCAGTGGGTGGTTAAAATGGAGGCGGAGGATGATTCGTATTTTATGCACGGGAGATTCACATACTTGGGGGCAGGGGGTTCCGGGAATTTTGGAGGAATTTGATCCACCGGTAGTTGCCGGAGATTTGCGCCTGGCCAGTTTCAAAAGCAATGGTTATGTAAATGTTTTAAGAAGAGTAGTGGAAAACATAACAGATTCTTATTCGCAAGAATTGTATGCACAGGATATAGCCAATATTTATCAAGTAAAGTATGCTAAACCCTGTGCAGTGATTGAAAATGAGGGAATTGAAATTATTTTTGAAGGCAGTGTGCTGCGTTTAGAGGTACAATTAAGCGATTGTATTATGAGACCGGAAATACTTATCGATCAGGTACCCAGAGACGTGCCGCAGTTGGGTGCTGCTCAGAGTGAAAATGTGTATCGTTTGTTTACGTTCTTGGTTGAAGAAGGAAAGCATACAGTATCTATCCGGGCAGTGGAAGGGAAGGTGTTGCTTTATAAAGTGGAAAGTTATGGCGGTGCGTGTGCAGTCATGAACAGTGGTGTAGGAAGCTGTCCGGCTAAACGGTATTATGAGGAATTTTGGAGCGATCATGTTGCACAGGTGGAGCCGGCTATCGTAATTGCGGAAGCACATACGATTAATGATTGGTTAACAGGGGAGACGTTGGAGGAGTATCGGCAGAATCTTGCGGAATTGCTTGAACGTTATAAATCGCTTGGAGCAAAAGTATTGCTTCTGACAGTTTCGCCAATACTTGGACACGAGATTTTAGATGAAAATCCTGTGCCATATAGTGCTTATGTGGAGATGAGCAGGAAAGCGGCAGTTGATGCGGATATTAAAATATGCGATGCCAATACAATTATGAGTCTTTGTCTGAATGGTCTTGATGAAAAAACAGCATGGACCTATTTCTTTGATGATAACTGGCATCCAAATGAACGCGGGCATGCGATTTATGCAGAATTGATCAGGCAGGTTATTCTGCCAGAAATAAAAAATTCAGGAGGAAATGCAAAATGGAAACAGCAAAAGTAGCAGTAATGGTCGGAATAAATGAGCCTTTTGAAATTCGTGAGTATCCGTTGACGATACCGGAAGAAGGTATGGCTCAGATGAAGTTAATTGCCAGTGGCGTGTGCGGAACAGATATCCATATTCATCGCGGGAAAATTCCGGTAGCGCTTCCGGCAACGATTGGTCATGAATTCGTAGGTGAAGTTGTTAACATTTCAGAAAAAGACAGCGTGGAAAGCGGGATTAAAATTGGCGACAGAGTGATAGTAGATATTGCGTGTCCCTGCGGGGAATGCCTTCTATGCCAGAATGGCGATGACGCCAATTGCGTGCATATGAGTGTTACAAATGGTGGTAACGTAGAGGTTGCGCCTCATTTCTATGGTGGGTATGGAGAGTATAATTATTCGCCGGTTTCCAATTTGGTGAAGATTCCGGACACTCTGGATGCAAAGATGACAAGTATTTTTTCTTGTGCCGGCCCTACTACTTTGCACGCATTTCGTTTGGCAAAAGACGCAAACGAGCATGTGGAAAGAGCCAACGTGGCTGTAGTACAGGGGGCAGGACCGGTAGCTCTTTTTGCAATTATGTATCTGTCATCTTTGGGTATTCCGAATGTTATCGTGCTTGTGCCTGATACAGAACGCAGACCGGAAAAGGCGGAACTTGCGAAAAAACTGGGAGCAACGGAGGTTTTAAGTATTCATAAACTGGGGATGGAGAATATCTGTCATCACATTCATGAATTAAATAATGATATGGGAGCGGATCTTGTGTTTGAGGCATCCGGTGCACCGATTGCAGTTGCGCAGGGAATGAGTCTGCTAAGAAATAGGGGGCTTTATCTGATACCGGGACAGTATTCAAATAGTGGCGGTGTTGAAATACAGCCTCAGTTGATTACGTTTAACGCATTGCATATTATCGGCTCCTCACAGTATTCTATTTCTGATGTGCATGCATACTTGAAATTTTTGGAAGAGAACCCTCACTTTCATGAAACTATTTTACAAACAGCCCGTTGTTATAAGGTAGAAGAAATAAATCAAGCTTTTCAGGATGCGGAGGCAGGAAAGAATCAGAAAACATTATTGGTTTCCTCTTGACAACCTGCCGGATATTCACTAATATATACTTCATAAGAAGCTTATAAGAAAAAGGTAGTGAGAGAGAGGAGTACACAATCACCCTTGCCAGAGAGAGCGGTCCACTGGCTGTAAGACCGTTTCAAGAAGGAATTGTGGAAGGTAGCTTTTGAACCGGACGTCTGAACGAAAGTTTTTGCGCAACGAAGGAATTCCCTCACAGGGAAGGAGCGTGAGATAAGGAACTTTTCAGTAGAAGGTCACGTTTTGCCCCCGTTAAGGGCCAATGAGAGGCAGAAGCCGTGAAAACGCTTCTGCAACAAAGGTGGTACCGCGCTGACACGCCCTTTGCAGCTTTTGCTGCAAAGGGCTTTTTAATTCAAAATTCTCCGAACATGAATTAAAAAGATAGGTCTGGCGGTGCCCTGGTTTTACAGGCGGAAACCTGTTTGCTGCTTCCTCTATATCGCTGCTTTCACCCCAAAAAGGAGATTAAGATCATGAAAAAAGAACTGGCCAAGACCTACGACCCCAAGGGCCTGGAGGACCGCCTCTACAAGAAATGGGAGGACAACAAATATTTCCACGCCGAGGTAGACCGCACACGAAAGCCTTTCACCATTGTGATGCCCCCGCCCAACATCACGGGGCAGCTTCATATGGGCCATGCCCTGGACAACACCATGCAGGATATTTTAATCCGCTACAAACGCATGCAGGGTTACAATGCCCTCTGGCAGCCCGGCACCGACCACGCCTCCATCGCCACGGAGGTTAAGGTCACCGAGGCATTAAAGGAACAGGGTATCGACAAAAAGGAACTGGGCCGGGAAGGCTTCCTGAAGAAAGCCTGGGAATGGAAGGAAGAATACGGTGGCCGCATCATCAACCAGTTGAAGAAGCTGGGTTCCTCCGCCGACTGGGACCGGGAACGGTTCACCATGGACGAAGGCTGCTCCAAAGCCGTACAGGAGGTATTTATCAAGCTCTATGAAAAGGGATTGATTTACAAGGGCTCCCGTATCATCAACTGGTGTCCCGTATGTAAGACCTCCATCTCCGATGCCGAGGTGGAGCATGAAGAGCAGGAAGGATGCTTCTGGCATATCAATTATCCGGTGAAAGGGGAAGAGGGCCGTTTCGTGGAGATCGCAACCACCCGTCCCGAAACCCTTCTGGGCGATACTGCGGTGGCTGTAAACCCTGAGGACGAGCGCTATCAGGATTTGATTGGAAAGACCTTGATTCTTCCCCTGGTGGGCCGGGAAATCCCGGTCATTGCCGACCACTACGTGGACAAGGAATTTGGGACTGGCTGCGTGAAAATTACCCCGGCCCACGATCCCAACGATTTCGAGGTGGGGAAACGCCATAACCTGCCGGAAATCAACGTGATGAACGACGACGCCACCATCAACCAGAACGGCGGTAAATATGAGGGCATGGACCGCTACGAGGCCAGAGCCAGAATCGTGGAGGATTTAAAGGAACAGGGACTTTTGGTAAAAATCGTTCCACACGCCCACAACGTAGGCACCCATGACCGGTGCAAGACCACGGTGGAACCTTTGGTTAAGCAGCAGTGGTTCGTGAAAATGGACGAGCTCATCAAGCCCGCTGTGGAGGGCGTAAAAAATGGTCAGATCAAGCTGCTGCCGGAGCGCATGGAGAAGATTTACTTCAACTGGACCGACAACATCCGGGACTGGTGTATTTCCCGGCAGCTTTGGTGGGGACACCGCATTCCCGCCTACTACTGCGCAGATTGCGGGGAAATGGTGGTAGCCAGGGAGAATCCGGGCAAATGCCCCAAATGCGGCTGTACCACCATGACTCAGGACGAGGATACCTTAGACACCTGGTTTTCCTCCGCTCTGTGGCCTTTCTCCACACTGGGCTGGCCGGATAAGACCGAGGATCTGGACTATTTTTATCCCAATGACGTGCTGGTGACCGGATATGATATTATTTTCTTCTGGGTTATCCGCATGATTTTCTCCGGCTATGAGCAGATGGGAGAGGCGCCATTCCATACGGTTCTGTTCCACGGCCTGGTGCGCGACTCCCAGGGCCGTAAGATGAGCAAATCCTTAGGAAACGGCATTGACCCTCTGGAGGTGATTGACAAATATGGCGCCGACGCCCTGCGGCTTACACTGATTACCGGAAATGCTCCGGGCAACGATATGCGCTTCTACTGGGAGCGGGTGGAGGCCAGCCGCAATTTTGCCAACAAGGTGTGGAACGCCTCCCGCTTTATTCTGATGAACCTTGAGGGCATGACCGTGACGGAGCCGGAAGAGTCCGACCTGGAGGCCGCCGACAAGTGGATACTCTCTAAGGCCAACACGTTGGCAAAAGATGTAACCGAGAACATGGATAAGTTTGAACTGGGAATCGCGGTACAGAAGGTTTATGACTTCATCTGGGATGAATTCTGTGACTGGTACATCGAGATGGCCAAGACACGCACCTACAAGAAGGAGGAGAATCCCGCTTCCGCCAACGCGGCCCTCTGGACCTTAAAGACCGTGCTGATTCAGGCCTTGAAGCTGCTGCACCCCTTCATGCCTTTTATCACCGAGGAGATTTTCTGTACTCTACAGTCTGAAGAAGAGGCCCCCTCCGGGGATACCTGTATGCCATTCGGCAGAAAAGAGGAAACCCCCTCCGGGGATACCTGTATGCCATCCGGCAGGAAAGAGGAAACAGTTATGCTTTCTGACTGGCCGGTGTATATGGAGAGCAGAAATTATCCCAGGGAGGAGGAAATGATAGACATTGTCAAGGAGGCGGTCCGCGCTGTGCGTAATCTGCGCTCCGAGATGGATGTTCCCCCCAGCAAAAAGGCGCACATTTACGTTGTCTGTGAGGAGGCCGGGCATGCGGAGACCTTCCGGACTCTGGAGAGTACCTATGCAGGCCTTATGGGCGCAAGCCAGGTACAGGTACAGAAGGATAAAACCGGTATTGCGCAGGACGCTGTCTCCGCAGTGACAGGCGCGGCTGTTCTCTATATTCCTCTGGAGGACCTGGTGGATTTTGAAAAAGAACGGGAACGCCTGACGAAAGAAAAAGAGCGTCTTGAAAAAGAACTGGCCCGCTCTAACGGCATGCTGAACAACGAGAAGTTCATCAGCAGAGCTCCCGAGAGCAAAATCCAGGAGGAAAAGGAAAAGCTGGCCAAGTATCAGCAGATGATGGCTCAGGTCTGCCAGCGGCTGGAACAGTTGAAATAGAAATACAATCGATTTTCGGGAAAGACAGCAGGGGATAAGGTGGCAGGCATGTCATACGTTTCCATACTCAAATGTCGTATTTTCACACCTTTTGCGGTGAAAATATCCCGTTTCCGCTAAAAAATTCTTGCATAAAATCACCACTCTATTATAATGGATAAAGGTACTATAGTAAACGACAAATAAATTTGCCGTTTACTATAGCCCTCCGGGGGATGCGCACGATTTTTGTGAGGAAAATTCTGCGTTTACACGCAGCAAAAATCGGCGCAGGAAACGTCATAAAGAAAACATTTATGACGTTTCCTATAAAAATAATAGAGTGGTGATTTTTTTGACTTACGAAGAGACGGTAGCGCATATTCTTGATATACCCAAATTTACAACGAAAAACGACCTCAACCATACCCGGGAGCTACTGCGCCGTCTGGGAAGCCCGCAGGAGCAGTTCCCGGTGATCCATGTGGCGGGCAGCAACGGCAAGGGCAGCGTCTGCGCTTTTATCAGCAGCGTCCTGACCGAAAGCGGCGTCCGCACCGGCCTGTTTACCTCCCCCCATCTTGTAAGCATCCGGGAGCGCTTCCGCGTAAATGGGGAGCCCTGCTCCAAAGAACAATTCATGGAGGCGGAGCAAAAGGTTCAAAGCGTCGTGGAGACCATGGTGAAAGAGGGCTTTGCCCACCCTACCTTTTTTGAATACATCTTTGCGTTGGGCATGGTGCTGTTTGCCTGGCAGAAGGCGGAATGCGTAGTGCTGGAGACGGGACTGGGAGGGCGGTTGGATGCCACCAACGTGGTAAGACACCCTCTGCTTACGATCATCACCTCCATCAGTCTGGAACATACGGAGATTTTAGGAGACACTATCGAGGCCATTGCGGGAGAAAAGGCGGGGATTTTAAAGCCCGGTGTGCCGGTGATCTTCGACGGAAGTGAACCGAGGGCGGAGACGGTGATAATAAAGGCTGCGGAGGCGCTGGGAGCTCCTTATGAAAAAATTTCTCCCGAGAACATTAAGTTTTTATTAAACGATGGAAAATGCCTTGATTTTTCCATGGAGAGCCAGTATGATGTTACTAGGGTACGGATTCCCTTTCCGGCGGAATATCAGGCTATGAACGGCGCTCTGGCGCTGGCGGCGGTCAACCGGTTGAAGGAACATTTTCCCATTACGGATGAGACCATTCGGGACGGATTTTGGCACACCGTCTGGCCGGGAAGGATGGAGGAATTGTACCCGGAGGTGTATCTGGACGGAGCCCATAATGTGTCCGGCATACAGGCTTTTTTGCAGGCTGCCGGTAAGATGGCGTCTCAGCCGTCCATTCTGCTCTTTTCCATGGTGAAGGGAAAGCGGGAGCAGGAGGTCCTGGATCTGATTCTTATGGAGGACTGCTGGGAGGAAATCATTCTCACCCAGATCAGCGGTACTCCCAGGGCATTGCCCCTGTCCCTGCTAAAGCAGCGTGTGAAGGAAGCAGTAAAATCGAACATAAAAGTGTCAGCTATAAAGGAACCCCAGGAGGCCTTTTCTACGGCTCTGGCCCATAAGAAGCCGGGACAGAAGCTGTTTTGCGCAGGCTCTCTGTATCTTGTCGGGGAATTGAAGAAAATAGCAGGAGGTTATAAGGATGATTGATTTTGAAGAAGAATTAAAGAAATTTCAACCCAGCCTGGAAGTGGAAGAGGCAGAGGAAGCCATATATAATCATGACCTGACGGACATGACGGATATTTTGCAGGAAATGCTTAAGGAAGTCAGAAAAAGTCAGTAATTGCCCGGGACCAGAAAGGATATATGGATGGAATGTTATAAGTGCGGTGCGGCCCTGGGGCGGGAGGACTATTGCCCGGCCTGCGGCGCGGATGTAAAAATATATAAGAAAATTATACATGGCTCCAATTATTATTATAATAAAGGACTGGAACGGGCCAAGGTGCGTGACCTGTCCGGCGCGGCGGATGCTTTAAGAAGGAGCCTGAAATATTATAAAATGAATATACCGGCCAGGAATCTCCTGGGACTTGTCTACTTTGAGATGGGAGAGACGGTGGACGCCCTCGGCGAGTGGGTCATCAGCAAAAGCTTAAAGCCGGAGGAGAACCCGGCTGAAGGGTATCTCTCTTCCGTTCAGTCCAACGGAAACAAGCTGGATTCCCTGAATCAGACCATCAAGAAATATAATCAGGCTCTCCTGTACTGCAGACAGGGCAGCAGGGATCTGGCGGTGATTCAGCTGAAAAAGGTGCTGAATTTGAACCCCCGACTGGTGAAAGGACATCAGCTTTTGGCCCTTTTATACATGGAGGAAGGTAAGTATGATCTGGCGAAAAAGGCCCTGCGCAATGCGGGCAGAATTGATGCCAATAACACCACTACCCTTCGTTATCTCAGAGAGGTAAACCGTCAGCTGCACGGGGAGCAGAACACCAGGAAGGGTGAGCGGAAGGAGAAAGAGAAGGAGGAGCTGGTGACCTACCAGAGCGGCAATGAGACCATCATCCGCCCGGTGGCTTTTAAGGATAATTCTGCCCTCAGCATTGTCTTGAATATTGTGGTGGGCGTGGTGATTGGCGTGCTGATTACCTGGTTTCTGGTGGTGCCCGGTGTGCGTCAGAGCGTGGTCAGCGAGAGCAACCAGGCGGTGCGGGAGGCCAACGATATCATCAGCGCCAGGAACCAGACCATCGATACTCTGGAGGAGCAGGTCAGCAACCTGGAGACCCAGATATCGGAGTATGAGGCTAACGAGAGCAGCACTCAGGATACCATTGGCAGGTATGAGCAGCTATTGACGGCCTATAGCGCTTTTGTCAGCGGGGACGTGGCGGGAGCAGCCACAACCCTGGAGAGCCTCGACGGGTCGGTCTTTACCGGAACGACAGCACAGATTTATCAGGATTTAAGCGCCCAGGTGAACCAGCAGTATATCGGAATTTTATATCAGCAGGGAGAAGAAGCCTACCAGAGTGGCAATTACCAAGAGGCTGTTAACAATCTCCAGCGGGTGGTAGATACCGATGAGACCTATGAAAATGGCTATGCGGTTTATTACCTGGCTCAGTCCTACCGGCAGCTTGGGCAGAACGAGCAGGCTGTCACCTATTATCAGCGGGTGATGGAAATTGTTCCCGGAACCCAGCGGGCCAGAACCGCGGAGCAATACGTGCAGGAGCTTGGAGGGACGAACACAGCGGGGAACACCGCACAGGAGTAACTCCGGTATTTATAAAAAACACACAAAAGACGTCAACCATAAGGGGGGCGTCTTTTTCCGTGGAGAAAGGAAGATGACAGATGGAGCATAGATTTGAACAGGCCACCGGGCAGTTGATCGTTCGCATGCCAAGGGAGGTGGATCATCATTCCTCCGGCCAGTTAAAGCAGGAAACGGAGGCGCTGATGGGCCGCTACCCGGTGCGGGGCCTGGTATTCGATTTTCGGGATACCGTCTTTATGGACAGCTCCGGCATCGGCGTGATTCTGGGCCGGTGCCGGAATCTGAGGTTTGCGGGGGGACGGACAAGGGCCATTCACTTAAACCGGCAGATTCAGAAAATATTTCAGATTTCCGGTTTACATAAAGTAATTGACGTGGAGTTATAAGGAGGAGGCAATGGTGCGAAAAGAAATGAAAATGGAATTTACATCCCAGTCCGAGAACGAGGGATTTGCCAGAGTGGCCGTGGGGGCTTTTATTGCGGGCTTAAATCCTACGGTGGACGAGCTGGCGGACGTGAAGACGGCGGTGTCCGAGGCGGTGACCAATGCCATCATTCACGGCTATGACCAGAAGGAGGGCAAGATTTTTATCACCTGTCAGGTGGCGGAGAATCAGGTGGAAATCTGCGTTATTGACACCGGCTGCGGAATTGCGGATATTGAGAAGGCTAAGGAGCCTTTATACACCACCCGGCCGGAGTTGGAGCGGTCCGGCATGGGCTTTACCTTTATGGAGGCCTTTATGGACGAGGTATGGGTGGCCTCCCGGGTGGGCGAGGGAACCCGGGTCACCATGAGAAAGAGAATCGGAAAGGCATAAGGACATGGATGAAACCATCGCTTTAATCGAGCAGTCACACCATGGGGATAAAGAAGCGAGGGACAGGCTGGTACAGGGAAATCTTGGATTGGTATGGAGCATTGTGCGAAGGTTCGACAACCGGGGATACGAGATGGAGGATCTGTTTCAGATTGGCAGTATCGGTCTTATGAAAGCCATTGACAAATTTGATATCACCTATGAGGTGCGGTTTTCCACCTATGCCGTCCCCATGATCACCGGAGAGATCAAACGCTTTTTGCGGGATGACGGCATGATAAAGGTGAGCCGCAGCTTAAAGGAAAACGCGGCCAGGATACGGGCGGCGGAAGCGAGGCTTCAAAAGGAGCTGGGGCGGGAGGTGACCTTATCGGAGCTCACCGGGGCCACCGGCATTCCACGGGAGGAAATTGTGATGGCTCTGGAAGCCAGCGTGGAGGTGGAATCCATTTACAAATCCATTTATCAGGCCGACGGAAATGACATCTGTCTGGCGGACAGGTTGCCGGAGAAAAAAGACCAGAATGAAATATTGCTGAATCACATGCTGCTGGGTCAGCTTTTGGCGCAGCTGGAGGAGATGGAGCGGGAATTGATCGAACAGCGCTATTTTCAGGATAAAACCCAGGCTCAGGTGGCGTTAAAGCTTGGCATCAGCCAGGTGCAGGTCAGCCGTCTGGAAAAAAAAATCCTGCTTCGGCTGCGGAGGCTGGCGGTATAAAATACGCAGTTATTCGGGCAGCCTATGACGAGCCTCTGGGTATCGTCACAAAATCTTGTTGCATAATATTTTGAAAAATACTCATACTACTTCCAAAAGAATCTGGAAAGGAAGTGAGAGCATGAATCATAAAATTTATCGAATCTGCCTTTTGTCAGTGGTGATTCTCGCCATTGTGGGAGGCATTTTCTATTACTTGAATTATGTGAAGGATAAGTCGGATATCACCGAGGGAACGTTGGTGGGAAGAGACGGGGAATCGGAAACCCAAGGCGCGTCCGTATTGCAAAGATTGAAATCGTTCTGTCCATTTCAATCCGTGAAAACGAAAGCCTCGGGGGCGTATGCGTCCCGGGAGCTGAAGGAGTCAGGCAATACGCTGCACCGGGGACCGGGTGAGGAGGATGGCCAGGAATTCTGGGGAGCCTATCTATGAGCGATACACTTTATATCAAGATTGACCGGAATGTTCTGGTGCATAAGCCAGGCGTAGTCCTTAAGGATATCGCCGGCCTTACCTGTACTAACGCGGATATTGTACACAAATTAAAGACCATGAAGATACACACCTTCCACCACCCGGTGGGGAAAAAGCAGAAAAAACAGCAGATAGAAGTTTTTTCCATCCTGAAAATCATCGAGGACATCGGAAAAGAATATCCAGCTCTCGCCATTGAGAACCTGGGGGAGAAGGATTTTGTGCTGGAATATGTGCCCAAGGAAGAACCGAAATGGCTGGGAATCCTCAAGGCGGCTGTTATCTGTATTCTGGTATTTTTCGGCTCCGCCTTTACCATTATGACCTTCAACAATGATGTGGGCGTGTCGGATGTGTTTCAAAAATTTTATGCCCAGGTGATGGGACGAAAATCCAGCGGCTTCACCACCCTGGAGGTTTGTTATTGCGTGGGACTGGGCCTGGGGATTTTGATTTTCTTTAATCATATTGGGCGGAAGAAGGTGACCCACGACCCCACGCCCATGCAGGTGCAAATGAGAAAGTATGAGCAGGATGTGGATACCACTTTTATTGAAAATTGTAGCAGGAAGGGCACAAATGTAGATGTGGATTAGGGAAATATTTCTGGGCTTTATCGGGCTGGCCAGCGGATTCGGGGTGGCGGCGGGGGTGTTTGCCTTTGTGGTGACCCTGGGTGTGGTTCCCCGTTTCGCCGGAAAAACCCACACGGTGAGCCGGGTGCTCTCCTATGAGACGGCTATTTTCTGGGGCGGCATTTTCGGCGCGCTGATGTCCATTTTTCATATGAAAATTCCCCTTGCCGGTTGGATTGGACAGGGACTTTTGGGGGCCTTCGGGTTGTCAGCAGGGATTTACATCGGCTGCCTGGCCGTGGCCCTGGCAGAGATTATCAACACCTTTCCCATCATGTTCCGCAGAACCAGAATGAAGGTGGGACAGGAATGGGTGCTGATTGCCATGGCTCTGGGGAAGATGGCCGGGGCATTTTACTTTTATATCAATCGTATGGGACAATAGAGGAGATTATTATGAGATTAACCAGAGAAACCACAACAAAGGAAGATAAAGAGAGACAACAGCAGGACTACAACGATTATGTAAAGCAGGTGACGCCCACCCACTCCCTGTGGGCCAATATGTTAAAGGCTTTTCTGGTAGGGGGAGCTATCTGCTGTCTGGGGCAGGTTATATTGAATGTAGCCGGTAACATGGGCCTGGACAAAGAGACGGCAGGCTCCTGGACCAGCATGCTGCTGGTGCTTTTCAGCGTTCTGCTGACGGGCATGAACCTTTACCCCTCGGTGGCCAACTGGGGCGGCGCCGGGGCGCTGGTGCCCATCACCGGTTTTGCCAACTCGGTGGCAGCCCCGGCTATCGAGTTCCAAAAAGAGGGGCAAATTTTTGGAATAGGCTGCAAGATATTTACAATAGCAGGACCGGTGATTTTGTACGGAATATTCAGCAGTTGGGTGCTAGGACTGATTTATTGGGTGTTAAAATTAATGGGAATTGTTGGTTAAAACAGAGCAAAATGGACTCAAAAAGGGGTGAAATGCAGTCAGATTAAAAAAATAGATGTTTATGGAGATAAGAGCTACTAAAGTGGGCGTTGTAAGGATGCTCACTTTTTTATATAAAAAGATACCTAGAGATATTCACTGATAATAAAAGGGGGAAAGATGAAATGTCAGAGAAGTGGAGAACACACGATATTGATGAAGCATATGAAATTCGGGAAGTGACGCCGCTTGGCTTTATGCAGCATGTAGAGAAATCAACAGTGTTGCGTCCGTACAAAAAACATATCGATTTAGTACGAAAGATATTTCAACTTTGTATCAGCGGAAGGAGTTTGGGCCAGATAACGGAATATGTAAATCAACAGAATGTAACGTATAGGGCAAAGTATAAGAAAGAAACAGAAGTGAAATGGTCTATGGCAGAAGTGAAGAAAATCCTACAAAATGAAGTTTATGTGAGTGAAACATATAGAGTGATATCGAAACGAGAGTTCGCAATCGCTCAAAAAATGTTAACGATCAATACGAGAGTTACAGATGGAAAAATAGAAATCAGTCCGTTGATTGGAATTGCAAGGTGCGCGGAATGTGGCAGCCTGATGGTCGAGAGGTCGACCTCATCCAGAGGCCGGAAATACTGTTATTACATGTGCGGGACGAACAAGAGAAAGGGTGGATGTACACCGCATAAGGTTTCGGTGAACGAATTGGATGACAGTGTTTTTAAGTGGTTAAAGAATCATGTGTTTGCTGAGGAGGTGCAGACGGCAGATGGACTGACAAGAAAATTGGCAATACAATATGTGGATTGTGTATATGTGGATGAATATGGAATGATGGAACGGATTATAATTGCATAAAACCGTAAAATGGACATTATATAAATCTCTCAAATATATTGACAATTGGCGATTCAGCGAATATAATGGTTTCACCGATAAGGTGAAAAGAGGTGAAATGATGAAACTAAATTACACGGAAAAACAATATGTACAGCTTGCGAAGGAAAAGTTTTGTCAGATACTTAAAGAGGTACCATTTGTATCAGATATAGAGATTATATCAACAGGTTTACAGCGAGGTTTTGGAGATTTTCATGCCGTTATTTATTTTGCGGATAATGAAGAAACAATTAAATTTTGTATCGAAGTAGAGCCGAGAGGTGAAAGACGTTTTGTTAATAAGTTTATGCTGATGGCATCGCAGCATGTTGATGGTTCTTTTTATATGTTTATGGCACCATATATTTCAGAGGCTTCTGCAGAGGCTATGCGTGAAAAAAAATATGGATATATGGATTTGTCAGGAAATTGTTATATACTGACAAAACGTATCATGATTTATATTACCGGTAAACAAAATAAATATGTAGAATTGAGAACAAAGAAAAATTATTTTTCTAAAAGTGCTTCAGCAGCATCTGTGATAATGCGTACTATCCTGGATGATTACCAAAAAACCTGGCAGGTGAAAGAATTGTCGAACATAACGGGAAAAGCAATAGGAACTGTTTCAAATGTAAAAAGTTTCTTGTTGGATCATGCATGGATAGAAGAACTTCCAGGGGGATTCAGAGTATGCAATGTAAGAGAAATGCTGTATGATTGGGCAAAGGATTACCAGAAAAAAGATTCTCGATTATTTGAGTATTATTCGCTTGATAGCATCCCGGAAATAGAGTCGGCCATAGCAAAATGGAATGATAAACATGGCGCAAGTGCTGTATTAGGGTCTTTCTCCGCAGCAGTCAGATATGCTCCGGTAGTGCGATATAATAAAGTTCATGTATATGTGGAACAGCAGGATTTTGAAGAATTTATTGCGGACTTAAACTTGAAACAGGTGGCATCTGGCGGTAATGTGATAATTACAATTCCTCATGATGAAACACCTTGCATGTTTCCGAATAAAATCAATGGGGATGTTGTGACTTCTCCGGTTCAAACGGTAATTGATCTTCTGACAGGAGGTGGGAGAGGGGAAGAAGCGGCGGCTGCAATCATACTGAAAGAATTTGATTTGGGAGACGATAATGATAAAAGATGAAAACTTAAAGCAGGTGATTGATTATTCACAGGGGCAGAAGGAAGCTGCCTATATGATCTTGGGGGATATTGTGAATCTACTCAATGAATTTTCAGAAAATATCAGGATAATAGGTGGCTGGGTCCCGTCACTGCTATATCCTGGGAAAGAACATATTGGATCGATTGATGTGGATGTGTTACTAAATCAACTGCAGATCAAAAAGGCTGAAAGTTATAAAACGATTAAGAGATTGCTACAGCAAAATGGATATCGCAGACATGCGGAAAAGTATTTTACATTTGTGAAAACGGTATCTGTCCAAGGTGTGGTTCCCTTATAGAGAAAAAGAGCTTATACAGGAAATGTGTAAGAAATTGAAAGAAAAATTTGCATCTGTAGAGCATGCAGGACCGGTAGATATTGTAGCATTTTTAAATATTGAAGATGGCGAGGAAGAGATGCGTATAAAGCAGGATGCGTATCAAAAAGTAAAATATCTGACGGATAAGCTGGAAAATACATAACATTTTGCATACGTGCTCGGTTTTATACCGGCTGCAATGTGGCAAATGTTACGGAATCGGGAACAAATTTCAGAGAAATACCTAATTTATATATGGTATACCTTACCAGGTCTGACCTGTTCTTAAAGCTGGCGGACAGAGTAAGCTATTTTAAGCGAGAGAAGGAAGGAGAGAGCTATGTGTCAGATAATTAAAGAATACGTGGAAAAAGAGAAAGCCAAGCTAATAGTAACACATGTTGAAAATGCGGCTAAAAAGGTTGGCAGTGTGGAATCCGCCTGTGAGTTGATGGGTGTAGCAGTGTCAGAATATATCAAAGCAAAAAGCCTGGCAGAGATCTGCCATCCATCTGAATAGAAATGGTTTTTTTGGTTATAATTTAGAATAATCCGTGAGGAGAGGAAATTAAAAGCGTATGGATTGGTAAAGGATATTTTAAGAACAATCTTGATCAGTAGAGAAAATAAAATTTTTTAGTGTTTACTTGACACAAGCGGAAGGCCAGGTCTTCGGGATTGGCTGTAAAATTTTTACAATTGCGGGGCCGGTGATCCTGTACGGGATTTTCACAAGCTGGCTGCTGGGACTGGGGTATTGGATCGGGAAAAGCTTTGGATGGTTTTAGAAACTGTATGGCGGGCCGGACAGGGACTGCCGGAAATGGGAAACGTAGGTACGGGACGAGAGAATGGAGATGAAAAAGATGGAACAGAAAAATGGATATAACCAGCCAAACATCGGCGAGGGAGCAGAGAATGTGCCCATTGGCTTCGGGCTGAGCCTGGCAATGAATGAACAGGCAATGGGGCACTATAGCAGCATGGGAGAAGAAGAACGGAGAAGCTGGCTTCAGAGAGCGGGCCGGGTGAGTTCCAAAGCGGAGATGGAGGAACTGGTAAACAAAATCGGAAAATGGCAGGGATAGAGCGGCGCGAGCCGCTCTTTTTCTATGGGAAGTTATTCGAACATCCCATAGAAAAAAGCCTTCCGGACAGGAGAAACTTGGTGCGCGAGTTCCACAAGCGGAACTCTTTATATAAATTGTTTTGCGGTGAAATTGGTGAGAAATTTTCTCGCAGATGCTTGTGAATTTTTAACTTTTATGATATATATTATCTATGAGAAAAAATCTCACGGAGGTAAAGACATGATTTATGAATTTAAATTTCATAATTTTCGTTCCTATAAGAATGAGGCGACTATTGATTTTACAGCTAAGCCAATCCATGAATTTGAAAAGTCGCTGATTCATGCTAAGGGCGGTGTGAAATTGTTGCCGGTTTGCGCAATTTATGGCCCTAATGGAGGCGGTAAGAGCAGTGTTTTGATGGCACTACATTCATTGCGGAATATTGTAATCGAGCCAATTATACAGCTGGCGTATATGAAGAAAAAGAATGAGCAGTTAGGAGAAACTACGATTGCGCAGTTGCAAGATGGCTTGACTGATAAACATATCACATCAACTTTTTATAAGTGGGATGAAGAGAGTAAAGAAAAGCCGACAAATTATAGCATATTGTTTCAGGTGGATGCGTTTAAATACCGTTATGAAATCTCTTGCTATAATGAATCGATTCTGGAAGAAAATCTCTATCTTGAGACAGAAGACAGTATAGAAGTGCTATTTGAGCGAGATGTGGAAGGCGTGTATCTGTGTGATGATTTGGAGGGACTGGATATTGAAAATATGAATGAGAGTCTGCCTCTTTTATCCTATATATCCATGTTTAAAAATCTTGAAGTGATTGACAGAGCAATGAGCTTTTTTATGCAAACCAGAGTAATGAATTTTGATAAACCAAATTTAGATCGGGGAATTTTGGTAAAGCAGATAGAAAAAGATAAAGATAGAATTTGCAATGTCATTCAGTCTATGGGAATTGATATCTGCGATATAGAAATTGAATACAAGGAGGATGGATCTGTTAATGAAGTTTACACAACTCATAAGCTGAGTAATGGAGAAGAAAGAAGACTTTGTCTTTCAGAAGAGTCTAGTGGAACCAGAAAGATTATCAGTATCATTCCCGCTATTTTAAAGGGAATCGACCAAAACAGTTTATTCTTGATTGATGAATTGGATGCAAAGCTTCATCCATTGCTTCTACGAAAAATAATTGAGCTATTTACTGATAAGGAAATTAATAGAGGAACTGCGCAGTTGCTGTTTACGTCTCATGACCTTACGACTATGTGTAAGGAGGTATTTAGAAGAGATGAGATTTGGTTTTCAGCGATTAATGGTTATGACGAGTCCGTTTTATATTCGTTGGTAGATTTTCGTAAGGAAGGTGGAAGCAGGCCGCGTAATGATGAAAATTATAACAAGCAGTATCTGGAAGGTCGTTATGGCGCCGATCCTTATTTAAGACAGCTTAAAAATTGGGAGGTAGTCGATTGAGCTTAAAACCTAAAAAGCATAGTGATATACAGAAGCTGAAAGAGAAAATGAAAGTGAAAGCTAGCAGAATGGATACTATGAATAAACTTCCACCATATACAATGATTGTAAGTGAAGGAATAAAGACAGAACCTTTATATTTGAAAGGCTTTGCAGCTAAAATTAATGAAAAATATAAACATATCACCAAAGAGCCGCACATACAAGTATATGGAACCGCAAGAAATACGCAGGGATTAATTCGGTTTGTGGACAAGATGATTGCTAACGGCCAGTGGGAACATTTTAAAAAGTTTTGGCTTGTGTTTGATAAAGATGATTTTCCGTTGGATAATTTTGATAATACCCAGTTTGAAGCAGAAGCAAGAACAGCCCCTAAGATGGCGGTCGCTTGGTCTAATGAGAGTATAGAATTGTGGTTTTTGCTTCATTTCCAAGAGTATCATGATGGACAAGGGCTCATTAGAAGCTGCAAAACGACGTGCCAGAAAAATGTATGAAGAATTTTTGGAGGCAGGAGAGAGCAGCATGGCTGCAATGGTTCCGGCAACACGTGTATATGAACTGGTTGAGGAATTGGAGCAGTATTTGAAGTAGATGTCTCATGCGGTAATTAGGAGGCTGTGAGGAACGTTCTGAGGAGTACCCAATATGGAAAGGTGCTTTCGTGTTGGTGGAGACAGGAGAAAGTATGCTATAGTAGTAGAGAAATAAAGGAAGTTTTTTTGCGACATACCATAAAAAAGAGAAGCAATATCGTATCTATATTCAGGAGGGGAGAAGTTGGAGGATTTTGAATTTGAAGGCTGTATCCGGCGAATCCGAAAGGGCGATAAGGAAGGGCTGAAGCAGATTTACCAGGCATATGTGGGGCTGATTTATTCCGTGATCTACGATATGACAGGACAGAAGGAGGACGCCCAGGATCTTACCTCGGAATTTTTTATACGGCTCTGGGACCGGGCCGATACCTACCGGTTCGGGGGAAAGCATAAGGCGTGGATGATGACCATCGCCCGGAACATGACCATTGACTTTCTGCGGAAGCAGAGGCGTGAGCTGCCCATGGAGGAGCTGCCGGAACTGGGACAGGAGACGGAGGATGTGGCGGTGGAAGTGGTGGGAAATCTAAGCTTCCGGGAGGCCATGAAGCTGTTAAAGCCGGCAGAGCAGGAGGTCCTGGACTTAAAGGTGCTGGGCGGTTTTACCTTCCAGGAGATTGCGGCGCTGTTAAAGAAGCCCATGGGAACCGTAACCTGGCTGTACCGCCAGGGAATCCGGAAATTGCGAAGATATCATAAATCGGAACAGGAGGTGCAGGAATGAGGGAATTATCTGAAAAAGAACTTGAAGATGAATATAGAAACTTGAAAATGACGGATGTCCCGGACATGTGGAAAAGTATTGAGAGAAATCTTGCGCCGAAAAAGCAAAAAAAGGTGATACCCATCCGGCCCATCGCCTCTCTTGCGGCAGTTGTGGCGGTGGTGTTGCTGTTGGTGCCCGTGGTACGGAGCATACGCCAATCCAAATCCGGGGATATGGCCTATGAGAATTCCGCTGCGGATAACAGTGTAAATTCCGCCACGTCAAATGATGGCTGGGGAGAAACGGAGGAGCAGACCAACGACCAGGCGCAGGCGGAAGAGGATATTGAGGAGGAACAGGAAGCCCAGAGCCAGGTAACACTGATGGTTCTGATTCAGCAGGTGCAGGAAGCGGAGAACGGTCTGTTGATTCTGGCAGAGGTTACGGAGGCAGAGGACAGCGGGTATCAGCCGGGAGAACAGCTTCACATATCCTATGAATATGATGAAAAAGCCTATCAGAAAGAGGATTTTCAGGGGACCTTACGGCTTCGCCTGCAAAAGGAGGAAGAAAATTTAAAATTATTGGAGATTTTGCCATAAATTCACAGGAAGTTGTGCGTATCCTTTATAGAAAAGCAGAAAGGGAGGAATTTTTCTATGAAAAAGAGACTACACATGACTTCTTTTGTATTGACGGCGGCATTGTTGACAGGAACTCTTATGGGGTGCGGCATGGGAAGCAAAGACACCTTTCATGGAGGAAACACTTCGGAAGACTTGGTTCAGAGCAGCGAAAACGATAGTATATCCTATGATATGGCAGTTGCGGAGGAAGAGCAAGAAATGCTCCCCATGGACACGGAGGAGTACAGTGCCATCACGGAAAACGGATTTACACAGGTTTCGCTGCAGCCCCTGTCCACCTTTTCGGCAGATGTGGATACGGCGTCCTACAGCAATGTGCGCAGAATGCTGAAGCAGGGAGAACGGCCGGAGGACATCCCCGAGGGGGCCGTCCGCATTGAGGAAATGCTGAATTATTTCCATTATGATTACGAGAGCCCAGAGGACGGGGAGGTATTCGGAATCTCCATCGACGGCGCTGATTGTCCCTGGAATGAAGAACATGGACTTCTGCGTATCGGAATCCGTACCCAGGATATTGATTTTTCCCAATCTCCGAAATCGAATCTGGTGTTTTTGCTGGATGTATCGGGCTCCATGGACGAGCCGAACAAGCTGCCTCTGCTAAAGCAGGCCTTTGCTATGCTGACGGAAAATCTTGGGGAGAAGGACCGGGTGTCCATTGTGACCTATGCGGGGACGGAAGCGGTGGTACTGGACGGGGCCAGAGGCAATGAGAAGGGCGCAATCCTGGAAGCCATAAACTTCCTGGAAGCCGGCGGCGGAACCAACGGAAGCGCCGGAATCGAGACGGCCTACGCCCTGGCGGAGGAGCGTTTTATCCCGGGCGGTAACAACCGCGTTATCCTGGCCACCGACGGGGATCTGAATATCGGAGTGACCAGCGAGAGCGAGCTGAAGAATCTGGTGGAGACCAAAAGGAAAAGCGGTATCTATCTGTCGGTTCTGGGCTTTGGGGAGGGTAATCTGAAGGACAATAAGCTGGAAACCCTGGCGGATAACGGAAATGGAACTTATTCCTACATTGATTCTCTGATGGAAGCAAAACGGGTACTGGTGGATGAACTGGGCAGCACCCTGGTGACGGTGGCGGAGGATGTGAAGTTCCAGGTGGAATTCAATCCGGCGTGGATCGGGGAATACCGGCTGCTGGGATATGAGAACCGGCTTCTGAACGCGGAGGATTTTACGGACGATACCAAGGACGCCGGTGAAGTAGGGGCCGGACATACCGTGACGGTTCTGTATGAGGTGGTGTGGGCCGGACAGGAGGACGGTGACGGCGGCATCGACCTGAAATACCAGACCAGGGAGCCGGCCCAGGGGGAAGCCATGCAGGAATGGGCAACGCTGAAAATCCGCTATAAGGACCCGGGGGCTTCCGCAAGCAAGGAGCTGGAAAGACCCTTTGGCCCGGAGATTTACAAGGAAAATGTGGTCAGTGCCAATATGCTTCTGGAGGCTTCCGTGGCGGAATTCGGAATGCTGCTGAGGGACAGCCAGTGGAAGGGCAGCGCTTCCTACGGGCAGATTCTGGAGCTGTGGAGCGGCGCGCAGTATGGCGGAAACGAGGAAGTGGCGGAGTTTCTGGAGCTGGTGCGGCTGGCGGACGGCGGAACTATGGAGCAGTAAGAGGGGGAGGCGGACAGTACCCTCCCAGAGCCGGCGCGGGACCGTGACGGCCAGACTTCCGGTATAATTGTATGAAGAGTAAAGTGTCAGAAAACGTGGATATGGCGTGCTCTGGCACTTTTTTATTCTATAGGGAAGTTCTTCGAACTTCCCTATAGAATAAAAAATGATGGATTTTCTCCAGAAAATGTAATATAATGTGAATATGAGGTGAAAATATGATAAAAACGTATGCAATGCTGATGGAAGAATTGGCTGATTACAGTGCACCGGCTAATAAATTGGCCAGAATGGTAAAAGATAATTTATGTATCCCGGTGGTGAAGGGACTTTATGAGACAGAGAAGACAACTCCGGGGTATTTATTGGCGGGGAGTATCTATGGTCCATCCTATTTGTCTTTTGATTTTGCGCTTTCGCGCTACGGTCTGATACCGGAAGCGGTATATGTATTTACATCAGCGACATTTGAAAAGAAGAAAACAAAGAAATATGTTACTCCATTTGGAACCTTTACCTATAGAGATATACCTTCAGAGGCATATCCGTTGGGAATTCAATTGGTAAAGGAGGGGAGTTATGCATATCAGATAGCAACACCGGAAAAAGCACTGTGTGACAAGCTATATAGCATATCTCCCGTCAGAAATAAAAAGGAGTTACGCAGCTTATTGTTTGAGGATTTACGAGTAGATGAGACGGAATTTGGAAAACTGAATCGTGAAGATTTACTGGAATTAAGTAAACTATATCACTGCACAAATTTGAAAATGCTGCAAAAGCTAGTGAGGTGACCTATGAACAATATGATAGAGCAAATGCTTCAACAGTATGAAGCAGATACAATTTATGACAAGAACAAATGTTTGCAAAAAGTACTTGCATTTGTTCAGATAAATGAATATAATAGTAGGTAGTATAAGAAAGCACGATACGGAATATTTATCAACATTAGAGATGCCGGGAAAACGGGGTTAGCTGCATAAGTGTAAGGGAGGATTGCGATGAATCCAATGATTAAGTATAGAGGTGGTAAGTCTAAGGAAGTATCTCATTTTGTGAGTAATATGCCATCCGAATATAATAGATATATCGAGCCCTTTTTTGGTGGTGGCGCACTGTACTTTTTTCTGGAGCCAGACAGAGCAATCATTAATGATGTAAATAGAAAATTATATTTATTTTATCAAGAAATGAAGGAAGATTATCCCAAAGCTAGAATTCAGCTTGATGAGCTGCAGAAAATATATGAGAACAATCAAAAGGAATACGAAGAACAAAAAAGACAACATCCAGAAGAAAGAATAGAGAATAAAAATGAAGAATTGTACTATAATATAAGAGATATGTTTAATAAGAAGACAGAGCCGGAGTATTTGGATTCGGTAATTTATTTTTTTATTAATAAAACGGCATATTCAGGAATGATAAGATATAATACCAATGGTGAATTTAATGTTCCGTTTGGCAGATACAAGAATTTGAATACAAAGTTAATTACGGATGAGCATTATAAACTATTAAGACGTACAGATATATATAATTGTGACTATTCAGAAATATTTAATATGGCTCAGACAGATGACTTTGTCTTTTTGGATCCGCCATACGATTGTATTTTTAGTGATTATGGAAATGAAGCATATAAAAATGGTTTTGGAGAGGAAGAGCATAGAAGATTAGCAAATGACTTTATGAATTTGTCATGTAAAGCCCTTTTAGTTATTGGAAAAACTCCATTAACAGAAGAGTTGTATGGGGCGAATATTGTTGAAGAATATGAAAAGTCTTATGCAGTTAACATCAGAAACCGTTTTAAAGCAGATGCAAAACATATTATAGTGACGAATTATTAGCACAATATTCATAAGACACATAAAATGTTCCGCAGTATCCGGTCTGGCCATATAAAGTATGGTTTGCTAGGAGGACATCAAATGGCATATTTAAAAAGCAAGACACTTTTTTTCACAACATCACCTCGTTCTCCGTTAAAGATGATTCCGGAGATAGAGGTTTTACATAATAATTTTGAAGGGAAAATATGGAATACAGACACGCAGGTCGCTTTTATAAAGAAATTGGCCGAAGGCAGTGATTTTGAAGGACAAGGCTCGGACAAAGATAGGGCATTAAGCGCAAGAGACAGAATCAATCGGGCACCCAAGGCTCTTGGATTTGTTGATTTAAAGCCAGTTATTAAGTTGACAGAGCCAGGTGAGACATTGATTTGCGGGAAAAGAACAGAGGAAGTAGAGATATAAGGAGTATCTTTTTGATACGACATTTCCTGTGTTGTATTCAGATGATAGAGAAAGGTTATTAAAACAAGTTGCAGAGGTGTCTGGAATAACCAGAGACTTATCTGGTGAAACAACAGAAAAATTGAAAGATATTCTTGAAAATGTTATCGCTACAAAGAAAACAGCGATTGTAAATGAACAGATTAGAGCATTGAAAGAATATAAGGATTATGCAGATGTAATGACTGTCTTTGATGATATTAAGAAAAACGCGTTTTATGATGTGCCGCTTATGCTGGAATGGAATACTTGGCGAGCTATGAATATGCTTGATGGTGGAGATATTAAGGCAAATCTGAAACTTGACGACAAAGGACAACCTATGTCAACAGCAGCAGGTAATATTGCAGATATAGTATGTGACTATGGCGATTTTGGATTGGCAGTTGAAGTTACGATGCAATCAGGACAAAAGCAGTACGAAATGGAAGGAGAACCAGTATCAAGACATCTTGCAAAATTAAAAAAGGAAACCGGAAAAGAAGCATTTTGTTTGTTCATAGCACCTAAAATAAATGAGTCATGTATTGCGTATTTTTATGCATTGCATACTATGAATATTGCGTTTTATGGAGGAAAATCTGTAATAGTTCCGTTGGAGTTGGATGTATTTATTCATATGGTGGAACAGTCATATAGAGCAGGATACGTTCCAAATCCAGAACAAGTAAAAGGAATATTTGAGTATTCTATGGAACAGGCAAAGGTATCAAAAGATGAGAAGGAATGGTACGCAAAAATAAAGGAAAAAGTGTTGAACTGGTTATAGGAGGTAATATGCTTTTAAACAGATTACAGAGAATCTGACCGCTTCGTAGCCTCCCTCACTCCCCCTGCAGCGGCACCTGGGAGGGCGCAATCTTATACTGCCGCCGAAACTGCCGGCCAAAGTTGTTGTAATCCGTAAATCCCACGGAGAAAGCCACTTCCGTGCTGGTAAGATTCCCCTGCCTGAGCAGGGTGTGAGCTTTCTTTAAGCGCAGCTGGTTCAGATAGGAAACGGGGCTCTGGCCCGTTAAGTCCTTGAAAATGTGGGCGAAACGGCCGGGGCTCAAATTAATAAGCTCCGCCATCTCCTCTGTATTGATGGCAGGATTCTGGTAATTGGTCTCCATAAAATCCAGCACCTGATTTAAACGCTCCAGATCTCTCCTGCGGTGGCGGCTCTCCTGCTCCGTCAGATTTTTCGCCACATAATTGCGCATGAGATAGGCGATCAAATCGTAGATCTTCCCCTTCATGGAAATCTTATAGCCCAGCTCCTGGCAGGTATTTTCCTGAAACAGGGAGAAAAACAGGCTTCCGATGGTCACATCCCTCTGGATCAACGGCTGAAACAGCAGATGATGACCGGCTGTCTCCATGGAAAAATCATCCATATCGAAAATCAGCACCAGTGTGTCCAGAACCGGTTGGGTGCACTGGCCCTGGTGGAGTTCGTTGCTGTTGACGATCACCAGGCTGCCGGGGCTTAGGCGGTACTGCTCCCGGTTGCAGAAGATAAAGCCCTCCCCCCGGAGGACATAGTGAAGCTCCAGATGCTCGTGCCAGTGGTAGGGAAAGAAAATCCTCCGGTCCTCGATGTGATTTTGCGAAAGCCGGGCGGGAAATTCCTTATCGCTTAAAACAATGTGCTCGTATAACCTGGGATCCTTCATCGGTGTCCTCCTTTGTCAATAAAATAGCAGAATCGTATGAGGAATCGGCAAAAAAAATATAGCGCCGTATTTTTTATGATTATATAATGCAGATAAAGAAAAGTCAACAAAAGCAGAACATTTTACACAGACGAGAGGAGAACAGACATGGAAAAAGTAAAAGTTGGCGTGATTGGCTGCGGAGGAATCGCAAACGGTAAGCATCTTCCCGCCATTAAAAAATTGGGCAGAGCTGAAATTGTAGCATTTTGCGACTTGATCGAGGAGCGGGCACAGAAGGCGAAGGAGGAGTACGGTACTAAGGACAGCAGAGTGTATACCGATTATAAGGCGCTTTTGGAGGCGGAGACAGAGATTGAAGCTATTTATGTGCTGACTCCCAACAAATCCCACAGCGTGATCTCCATTGCGGCCATGAAGGCGGGAAAGCATGTGATGTGCGAGAAGCCCATGGCAAAATCCTATGAGGAAGCCAAACAAATGGTGGAGACAGCCAAAGAGACCGGGAAAATTCTGACCATCGGTTATCAGAATCGCTACCGTGCGGATTCCACTTATCTGAAGCGCGCATGCCAGGCCGGAGAGCTGGGAGATATCTATTATGCCAAGGCCCATGCCATCCGCAGAAGAGCAGTGCCCACCTGGGGCGTGTTCCTCAACGAGGAAGAACAGGGCGGCGGACCCTTGATCGATATCGGTACCCATGCGCTGGATCTGACTCTGTGGATGATGGATAACTATGAGCCCGCAATGGCGGTTGGTTCCGTATATAAGAAGCTGGGGGACCAGACGGAGACCGGCAATGCCTGGGGCGATTGGGACAAAGAGAAATTTACGGTGGAGGATTCCGCCTTCGGATTTGTAAAAATGAAAAATGGAGCCACCATCTATCTGGAAAGCAGCTGGGCTTTAAATACCCTGGATGTGGACGAGGCAAAGACCTCCCTCTGCGGTACTCTGGCCGGCGCGGACATGAAGGACGGCCTTCGTATCAATAAGGTGAAGTATAACAAGCAGATTGTGGAGAAGCCGGATCTTAAGGCGGGCGGCGTGGCCTTCTATGACGGCGTGGGCTTGGAGCCCCAGGATGTGGAGCAGCGCGTTTTCATGGACGCCATCACCAAAGGCACGGAGCTGACCGTAAAGCCGGAGCAGGCCCTGGTAGTGACGCAAATCCTGGAGGCAATTTACAAATCTGCCCGGGAAAATGCGCCTGTATTTTTTGAATAAGAGGAGAATGGGAGGACTGCAAAAATGAAAATGGGAATTATCGGCTATGGCGGTATGGCCCATTGGCACAAGGAAATGATCGGGCAGATCGACGGCCTTGAGCTGGCCGGTATCTGGGATATTAAGCCGGAGGCCCGCCAGAAAGCGGTGGAGGAGGGCGTAAAGGTATACGAAAGCCAGCAGGACCTGCTGGCGGATGGGGACATCACCTTTGTATTGGTGGCCACCCCCAACGATTTTCACCGCCCCATCGCCATTGAAGCCATGCGTGCGGGAAAGCACGTTATCTGTGAAAAGCCGGTGGCGTTGTCTTCACAGGAACTGGCGGAGATGACAGCCGTTTCCGAAGAGACCGGGAAATTCTTAACCGTACATCAGAATCGCAGATGGGACGAGGATTACCGCACGGTTTGCAAGATTTTGGAGGAAGGCAAATTGGGCGAGGTTTTCCGCATTGAGTCCAGAGTACATGGTTCCCGGGGGATTCCGGGGGACTGGCGCCAGGAAAAGGAAAAAGGCGGCGGCATGGTTCTGGACTGGGGCGTTCATCTTCTTGACCAGATCTTGCAGATGAAAGGTGATGTGAAGCTGAGCCAGGTCTATGCCACCCTGGACCACGTGACAAACCAGGTGGTGGACGACGGGTTTACGGCGATTCTCACCTTTGCGGACAAGCAGCAGGTACTGGTGGAAGTGGGAACCAGCAATTTTGTCAATCTGCCCCGATGGTATGTGCTGGGCAGTAACGGCACGGCTGTGATTGAGGACTGGGATTTGAACGGAGAAATCGTAAGCGCCAGAGGTAAAGACGAGAAGGATGTGGTTCCGGTGAAGACGGCGGCAGGATTGACCAAGACCATGGCTCCCCGGAGAGAGGACACCATTCACCGGGAAGCGCTGCCCAAGGTGAAGAGCGATATCCGGGAGTTCTATCAGAATGTGATGGCTGTGATTGAAGGGAAGGAAGCCCCCAGAATCAAGCTGCCGGAGGTTATGCGGGTGATGAAGCTGATGGAGGCGATCTTTGAATCCGCGGAGCAGAAGAAAGTGGTAAATTTTGAATCATAGTAAAGAAGGGGAGAAGTAACCCAGAGGTTCCCCTTTGAAAAATGAGAAGTATAGGAAAGAGCTCCTGCAAATTCGTTTGCGGAGGGCTCTTTTTCTAGTAAACGACAAATGAATTTGCCGTTTACTATAGCCTATGTGTAATAGCTCTTGTGAAAATGGTCAAATTGTGATATTTTTGGTGTGTAAAAGAAATTTAGGATTTCATGAGGAGGAATATCACTGGTGAAACAGACGGTCATCTGCGGCTCCTGCGGGGCCGAGTTTGAGGATACCCTGCCCAAATGCCCCTACTGCGGCACCATGAACTACAAGGGGGCAGAGCGGGAATATATGGAGAAGCTTTCGGACATCCGGGAGGATCTTAAGGAACTGGAGGAGGTTCCGAAGGAGGAAGTGAAGAAAGAGATCCGGCGGCAGGGCCATTTCCTGCGGAAGGTTCTTGTGGCAGTCGGGCTTGTGGTTGTTGCGCTGGCAGCCTTGTTTTACTGGTTGAGCCGCGGGGATGAGCGGGACAGCAGGCAGGACTATTTCTGGAAGCAGGAGAATTTTCCCTATATGGAGGAATTGTATGAAGCCGGTCAATATGAAGAGCTGGTAGCGGTTTATCTGGATGCCTCCGACGAGGACAAGCCTGTCTGGGAGTGGGAACATGCGGAATTTTGCCTGGAATACGCGGGCGTACTCCTGGTGGAGGACTGGAGAGAGGCGGAAGCGGCGGGAGAACTGACGGACCGGGAGGATTACGCAGCCTTTCTGTTTGATGAGAGCGCAGTCCTGGCAATCCCCTCCAACGAGGAATTAAACGAGGAGGAAAAGGAAATTCTCGCTCCCTTTGTGGAAACGGCGCGCAAGGAGTATGAGAGCCGGTGGAACCTGGACCCGGAGGAATATGAGCGGTTTGCCTCCTATGAGGAATGTGAGGCGTATATAGAAGAATGGATGGATACAAAGGAGTAATGCGGGATGAAATGTAAATTTTGCGGAGGAAACCTTTCCCTGGAGGATGAATATTGTCCCCACTGCGGCATGGTAAACGAGCAGGCCAGACAGCATATCCGGGATATGCGCCGCTACAAGGGGGACTATGAGCACACGAAAAAAGACGTCTACGAGGCTGCCAGAAGGCACACCAGAACTACGGTACAGGTGGTGACGATCGCCATTCTCTTTATCACAGCCGTTTTCTTGGTGATCGTGGGCAGCAAAGCCTATTCCCTTCGAAGAAGCCTGGAACAGGGCAGGGCGGAGCGGAATGCGCAAAGCTACTGCGCATATATGGAGGAGTGCCTTGCGGAAGGGAACTTTATGGAGTTTCAGGCCTTCTGCCAGGAGCATTATATCAGCGGTTATGATGACCCTTATGAAAAATATCTTCCGGCCATTCGGGTCGCTCAGAACTACGGATGGCTGTATATCAGCATATTGGACGCGGCATACCCTGGAGAATATGCCCAGGAGGCGGAAGTGTATGCCCAGCGGGTGACGGAGTATCTGGAGTATTTTTACGGGAGCCTGGAGTTTGAAAGGTATGAATACTACGATACCATAGATTGGGAAATCAATGACAAGGCCTTAACGGAGATGGAGGAAAATGTCAGGCTTATGCTGACGACTTATCTGGGGCTGAGCCGGGAGGAAGCGGAGAGCTTAAAGGAGTTGTCCTCGGCCAGACGGGCGGTTTTGATTGAGGAGGCGATGTTGGATGAAGAATAGAGGCAGAGAGATATTAAAGGATCCCAGGCGGCTGATTCTGGATATCGTCATTGCGATCCTGGTATTGGCGGTACTCTTTTCCCTGTACTATGCCATTTCCTCCTTTCGGGAGGCCTATGAGGACATTTATTCCGTGGATACCTATTATTACCGCATCGAGGAGGGACGCTACGCGGAACTTGTGGAGCTGTATTATGCCGAGACGGACCGGCAGGATCCGAAGGACAGGGAGAAAGAGGAATGTTACGCCGTTGCAAGGTACTATGAGGCGGCGTCCTACTATAAAATGTATCTGGAAAATGGCGATACAAAAAAGGCCGAAGCGCAAAGACAGAAGATGGAGGAAATCGCTGGGGAGATGGGAGATCTGTCCGGCGAACAGGAGAACATCCGGCGGCAGTTGGGTATATAAACAAAACGGAAACATAATCCCACTTCACGAGGCATAAGCTTGTTCTAGGACAAATTGCCATAAAGGAGTGGGATTTTTATGTTTGAATATAAGAGCATACAGGACGCTGTAGCTGCATTGGACAGCGATGAGACCCGGGGACTGACGGAGGAGAAGGCCAGGAAACGTCTGGCGGCGCAGGGACCAAACCGCTTGAAGGAGCCACCGAAAAGGAGCCTTCCGGCAGCTTTTTTTGAGCAGTTGAACGATCCGCTCATCTATGTCCTGCTGGCGGCCGCGGCTGTTTCCCTGTTTCTGCATGAGGGCAGCGACGCAGTCATCATCCTGGTGGTGGTGCTGATGAACGGGATCGTGGGTCTGATACAGGAGGGCAAGGCCCAGCGGGCACTGGACGCCTTGAAAAAACTGACCAGCCCCAAAGCCTACGTCATCCGGGGCGGGAAGGAGACAGAAATCCCGGCAGAGCAGCTGGTGGCGGGGGATCTGGTTTGCTTGGAGGCCGGCTCCCAGGTTCCTGCGGACCTGCGCCTGGTAAAATCCAGTAATCTGAAAATCGAGGAATCGGCCCTTACGGGAGAATCCCTGGCCCAGGAAAAGGACGCGGAATTTTTGCCGGGAGGAAGCCCGGGGAAAGAAATCCCTCTGGGAGACCGCCGGAATATGGCCTATATGTCCACCATTGTCACCTATGGCCGGGGGCTGGGACTGGTGACCGCCGTGGGTATGGATACCGAGATTGGCCGTATCGCCGCGCTGATAAATGAAAGTCCCACAGAGATGACCCCGCTGCAGCGGCGGCTGGGAGAACTGGGGAAGCTCTTAAGCTTTCTCTCCCTGGGACTTTGCGTGCTGCTTTTTTGTATCGCCATGGTTCAGAAACGGAATATTTTCGAAATGCTGATCACCGCCATATCCCTGGCTGTTGCGGCGGTGCCTGAGGGGCTTCCTGCGGTGGTGACTATCTGTCTGGCGTTGAGTGTCACCCGCATGGTGAAGATCAACGCCATTGTCCGCCGGCTTCCCTCGGTGGAGACTTTGGGAGCCGTCAGTGTGGTATGTTCCGACAAAACCGGAACTCTGACCCAGAATAAAATGACGGTGACCGGTTTCTTTATGAACGGGCAGTTGATGGAGATCAACCGGCTGAACCCCGAACAGCACAGAGAATTGCTGGAAAGCATGACGCTCTGCAACGACGGGGTCCTCACCCGGGACAGCAGAATCGGAGACGCCACGGAGCTGGCCCTTCTGGACCTGGCCAAGCAGCATGGGATATACCGGGAGTCATTGGAGATGAAGCTTCCGCGCAGGAAGGAACTGGCCTTTGATTCTCAGCGGAAAATGATGTCCACTTATCACCGGGGGACACAGGGGACAGTTACCTATACCAAAGGAGCGCCGGATGAGGTCATCAAGCGGTGCGTCAGCATTTTACGAAACGGTGCGGTTCTTCCCATCACAGCCCTGCACCGGGAAGCAATCCGCAAGGCGCAGCTTGCCATGTCCGGAGAAGCCTTAAGGACCCTGGCCCTGGCCAGTCGGGAGGGAGGAAGCGGTCCGGTGGAGGAACGCCTGACTTTTATCGGTATGGTGGGCATGGAGGACCCGGCCCGGCCAGAGGCGGCGGAGGCGGTGGAAAAATTCAAGTCCGCGGGGGTCAGCACCGTGATGATAACCGGAGACCATGTAAACACGGCCTTTGCCATTGCCAGTCAGCTTGGCATTGCCAGTCACCGGAGCCAGTGTATGTCCGGGGAGGAGTTAAACCTCCTGTCCAAAGAAGAATGGAGGGAGCGGCTGAAAAACACGCGGGTATTTGCCCGAGTATCCCCGGAGCACAAGGTGAAGATTGTCAGAGGCTTCAAGGAGGCGGGGCACATTGTGGCCATGACCGGGGACGGGGTAAATGACGCCCCCTCTCTAAAAGCTGCCGACGTGGGGATCGCCATGGGAATGACCGGCACTGATGTGGCCAGGCAGGCTTCCCACATGATTCTCACGGACGACAATTTTGCCACCATCGAGAAAGCCATGGAGGAGGGACGGGGCGTTTATGAGAATATCAGAAAGTCCGTGATTTTCCTGTTGTCCTCCAACCTGGGGGAGATCATGACCATGTTTACGGCGGTCCTTTTAGGTCTGGCCTCCCCTTTAAAGTCCAGCCATATTTTATGGATCAATCTGATTACCGACTCCCTTCCGGCCCTGGCCCTGGGAATGGACAAAAACAACGGGGACAGTCTGATGCGCCGTCCGCCCAGGGGCGTGAAGGAAAGCCTTTTTGCCGGCGGGGGCCTGGCCTGCACCTGCTTCTACGGCATTCTCATTGCGGCCATCAGCCTTACCGCCTTTTTGCTGGTACCCTATGAAATACTTGCCGGCAGGGCGATCCCGGTGAATCTCGCAAGCATTTTGGGTGTTTTGGAGAATCCGCTGCTTCTGGCAAGAGCCCAGACCTACGCCTTTACGGTGCTTGGAATCTCACAGCTGTTCCATGCGGTGGGGATGCGCAATATCCGGCGTTCCGTATTTTTAATGAATCACCGGGAAAATCTCTGGATGACAGCGGCCTGTATCGTGGGCTTTTTGCTGCAGTTTGCGGTAACCAGCCATCCCTTTCTGGTGGAAGCTTTCGGGACGGCGCGTCTGGGCGCCGCGGAATGGTTCCGGCTGATCATACTGGCCTCCTTCCCCATGATCGCCCATGAAATAATGGCTTTTCTGTATGCCTGCTCCAAGGGTAAATGAGGCAAAGGAACTTCTTAACAAAATTGTAAAGAAAAAATTAGCGATTATTAAGAAAAAAATGCGTCGAAGAGATTGATTATTTTGTCGAGAACCGCTATGATAGTGGGTAAGGAATAAATAGATGGAGCGTATAGAACAATGAGAAGACGACGGAAGAAAAGAAGTATTCGGAATGCGCTGTTTGCTATCGGTGCATTGGTAATTGTGGTTGCGGTTATCGCAGGTGTGAAGCTGGTGCTGGAGAAGCAGGGAATCATGGAGGAGCCGGACGACTCTGTGGCGGCCAATGCCGACCCGGCCGGGGAAGACGAGCAGGGAAATCAGTCCACCAAAGAGGAACAGGAGCAAGAGGCTTTGGCCGAGGCGGAGAAGGAACAGCAGCGGCAGACAGTGATGGATGAGGCGCAGCGGCTGGCGTTAAGCTACGACTATGACGCGGCAATTGAGCTCTTAAAGACCCTGGAGGGCTACGATCTAGATGAGGAGATTCAGGCAAAGATCACGGAATATGAAACTACCCGGGATTCCTGCCAGCCGGTGGATATCAATGAGGTGACGCATATTTTTTATCATTCTCTGGTGGTGGATCCTCACCGGGCTTTTGACGATACCAGCGATCCCCAGACAGCGGGCAACAGCCAGTGGATGACTACTATTACTGAATTTAACAATATTACCCAGGAGATGTACAACCGGGGCTATGTTCTGGTGAGTATCCATGATCTGCTGGAGGTTACCACCGATGAAAACGGAAATACCGTATACAAGCCGGGAACCATCATGCTTCCTCCGGGGAAGAAGGCCTTTGTGCTGTCACTGGATGATCTGTGTTATTACCACAGCTATGACGGTTATGGCTTTGCTTCCAAGCTGCTTGTGGATGAGGAGGGAAATCTGTATAACGAATATATACAGGCTGACGGTACCGTTGTGTACGGGGATTATGATGTGGTACCTCTCATGGATAAGTTTATCGAGGAGCACCCGGACGCCTCCTACCGGGGAGCCAAGGGTATTGTGGCGTTGACCGGCTACAACGGAATCTTTGGCTACCGCACGGACAGCAGCTATGCGGATCCTGCGGCCTACGACGATTTGAACGCGGATAAGAAGCAGTGGCTGAAGGAAAATCCGGATTTTAATCTGGAGGAGGAGCGGGCAGGAGCCAAGAAGGTGGCGGACGCCATGAAGGCCAAGGGCTGGGAGTTTGCCAGCCATACCTGGGGACATCTCAAGGTGGGAACTGTCAGCCTGGAACGTCTGCAGACGGATACCCAGAAATGGCGGGAAAATGTGGAGCCTATTGTGGGGGCCACCGATACCATTATCTTTGCCCACGGCGAGGATCTGGGCGGCTGGGGCGCGTATGACGCAAGTAATGAAAAATACCAGTACCTGCGGGAGCAGGGGTATACCATCTTCTGTAATGTGGACGGTTCCGCCCCGTATATGACGTATCTGGGTCAGGACTATATGCGCCAGGGCCGGCGGAATCTGGACGGATACCGGATTTACAAGAATGCCATCGGGGAGCAGGATAACCTGTCCGATCTGTTTGACGCTGCGGCAATCATTGACCCGGAGCGGCCCCCGGTGCCGAATTTATAGAAAGTTTACGGAGCAGGGAATTACCTGAATTTCCTGTCTGTGAAAAGGCAGAATTCTTAGAGAAGGATTCTGCCTTTTGTAATTCGCTTTGATTTTCCGGGAAAATGGCCATGTAAAAGCATTTTGACAGTGAAAATCCGCATTGTAAAAGCGGTTTGATAGACAGCTGCCGTTTTTTTGTCCATACTAAATCAAGGAGAAGCGAAAAGATGAATATAGGGAAAAAATTAAAGGACGCCCGCGCCGAGGCGGCCCTGACACAGGAAAAAGTAGCAGAACAGATCGGGGTGAGCCGGCAGACCATATCAAATTGGGAAAATGACCGGTCTTATCCTGACATCATCAGTGTGATAGCGCTCAGCGATTTATACGCTGTCAGCCTGGATGAACTGCTCAAGGGGGATGAAAAAATGTTAGACCATTTGGAAAAAAGTACGGATGTGGTAAAGAGCAGACAGCGGTTTTCGAAGCTGATCGTGGTGGTGTCGTATCTGCTGATCTGGTCGCTGTCGATCATCGTATTCTGGCTTGGGGGAAGATCAGACGCCATGGGGTATTCCATTGTCAACTTTTACCTGGTTTTACCAATCTCCACGATGGTTGTCTCCATTTTCATCGGCAGAGACGAGGGCTGGGCCCATGGAAAATGGCTCATGCTTCTTTTCTTCGGGTTTATGAATATGCTGGCGCCCTATGTGACATTTTCTCTGAGCAATATGATCGCCTTTGATAAATTCAATGCCCCCGATCTTGTGGGTATGCTGCCGGGAATTCTAAGCGCCGGCCTGGGAATGGCTGTCGGCAGCCTTCTGCGGCATGCCGCCTCAAAGAAGAAACAAAAGCAACAGGGCTTCCATTGAAAGTTCATCGGAAGGAAAAGCGTAACGGAAGGGTGGAGAAGAAAATGAGAGGGAGATATTTTTTTGTGGGTGTGCTGTGCCTGTTGACCCTCTGCGGCTGCGGCCTGGGCTGCGGCATAGAGCAGCGCGTGCCGGAGGATTTTACCGTCGGTTTGGTCCGTACCAGTGGTTCCAGGAACAGCAGCGACATTCTGTATTTTGATGAAAATTTAGAGCAGACAGGGTCCATGCATTATCCTTATGCCACGATGGGAGAGATTTTTTATGCCCCTGTGGTATATGACGGATCGCTGTATATTGTACCCCAGGGACAGGCAAACAGAAAAGATTTAAGAAGGATTCTGAAACAGGATTTGGAAACTTTTGAGCAAAAAGAATATGCCTTAGACCAGATTGCCATCTATGGCGTAAGCGTGGATTCTTCCGCCATATACGCAGCCAGTAATTTAAACGGCCAGTCTTTTGTGAGCAGGATTGACCGGAAAAATGAGACGGTCAGAACGGTCAGCTATGATGACTGCTATATTTCCACTGTGTATGTCTGGCAGGATAAAGTGTATGCTTTTGCGGAACAAGGCACGGATTCCGAGAGAAAAAGCACATTGCGCCGTATGGAGCCGGGTACTCTGAAAGAAATAGACAGCGTGGATATCTCTGAATTGGGAAGCGTCGTCTATTCTGCGGCGGGAGCGGAAGATACGTTGTACTTTGCGCCGCTGGAAACCATGGAAGGCGGTCAGAATCATAAGGTGGGGACCTATGAGATGTCAACGGGTGAAGTTGGTTTTATTGAGTTCCGGGAGCCCGTGGGACATATTTTGCCGGAGGAGGACAAGTTATATGTGACACACGGAAATCTGGTGACAGGGGAGGGCACGGCGTTGTCGGTCTATGACAGGTCAACGGGAGAGATTACCTTCCATGACCTGGGGATGTGGCCCGGGCAGATTGCGGTACAGGATGATGCCCTTTATGTTATGGACCGGGACAGCATTGGAAAATTTGATTTGCGGACTATGGAAAAACTGACGGAGGTACCGGTTTCACTGAGGGAAGGGGACTATTTATCCGGTATTTTTTCTTATTCCATAGGAAAATTCTCCCAACTTTCCATGAAATGAAAGTCCTCTGAAAACGGGGCGGAGTTCGGGAATAAAATTCCGGGTTTCGGCAGAAACTATAGGCTAAGAGAAATCTTTGGAAAGGAAGTAGCTTATGGCGCAGTTGGGAACCCAGAGTATACAGTTTGAGGAAGCGCCCTATATCTTAAGTTCGGCCAGTATTGTGGGAACGAAAGAGGGAGAAGGGCCCCTGGGAAAGAAATTTGATGTGGTGGGAAAGGACGATCAGTTTGGAGAGCAGACCTGGGAGGAGGCGGAGAGTACCCTTCAGAAGGAGGCGGCCACCCTGGCAATGGGGAAGGCGGGACTGGTGAAGGGAGATATCCGCTATATTTTTGGCGGGGATCTGCTGGGACAGTCCATTGCCACCACGTTTGGGCTGATGGAGTTGAATATCCCTCTGTTTGGCCTGTACGGAGCCTGTTCCACGGCCGGGGAATCCCTGTCTCTGGCGGCTATGACGGTGGCGGCGGGATATGGGGACCAGGTGCTGGCGGTGACCTCCAGCCATTTTGCCAGTGCCGAGAAGCAGTTCCGGTTTCCCTTAGAGTACGCCAATCAGAGGCCTCTGTCGGCCTGTTGGACGGTGACGGGAGGCGGAGCCTTTGTGGTGGGACACAAGCGCCCCGGTGCCTCTGAGGCAGGGAACAAGGACAGTGAGGCGTGTCCGGCAGCGGGAAAGAAAAGCGGGGCACGGATTACAGGCATCACCACAGGAAGAGTGATGGATTACGGCGTGAAGGATTCCATGAATATGGGCGCCGCCATGGCTCCGGCAGCCTGTGATACCATTTACCGGAACTTTCTGGATTTCGGGCGTGGTCCCCAGGATTACGATAAGATCGTGACCGGGGACCTGGGGTATGTGGGACAGGAGATTTTGATAAAACTGCTGAAGGAAAAGGGTTTCGATATCACATCGGAGCATATGGACTGCGGTATTGAGATTTATGACAGACAGGCCCAGGATACCCACGCCGGAGGCAGCGGCTGCGGCTGCTCGGCGGTGACCTTAAGCGCTCATATTCTGCCCCAGGTGGAAAAAGGAGCCTATCGGAGAATTCTCTTCGTGCCTACGGGGGCGCTGTTGTCCACGGTAAGCTTTAACGAGGGACAGACGGTGCCGGGAATTGCCCACGGCGTGGTGATAGAGCATGGGTAAGAAAGGAGTAATTGGATGGATTATGTGAATGCCTTTTGGGTAGGGGGGCTGATCTGCGCGCTGGTGCAGATTCTGATGGAAAAGACAAAACTAATGCCGGGACGGATCATGGTGCTTCTGGTCTGTGGGGGCGCAATACTGGGTGCGGTACAGATCTATGAGCCCTTCCAGAATTTTGCGGGGGCCGGCGCCTCGGTACCTCTTTTGGGCTTTGGTAATGTGCTGTGGAAGGGCGTGCAGAAGGCGGTGGACAGCGACGGCTTTCTGGGCATTTTCATGGGAGGCTTTACGGCCAGCGCGGTGGGAATCAGCGCGGCTTTGATTTTCGGTTATCTGGCCAGCCTGGTGTTTCAGCCGAAAATGAAAAAATAGTCTGCTCCTGTAGTATATTCTTCCGAATAAATAAAAAAATAGAAATAGCAGGTATAAAGCCCCTTTTTTCGGCAGATATTAGTAATGACAAATTTTTTAATAAAAGGAGATTTTATTATGAGAAAGTTAAAAAAAGTAATCTTGGCATGTGCTTTGGTTCTGGCACTGAGCGGACTGACCGCCTGCGGGACTAACAACGACAAAAACGGAACAAACGGAACCAATAAGAATGAGACAAATGATACCACAAACAATGACAAGAACAACAATACAAACGGAACCAATAACAATGGAACCAACACCAACAATGGTACGGACGGCGTAAATGTGGATGATACCACCGGCGGCGACAACGGAACGAATGACGGCTTGATCAACGACGTGGGTGAGGACATTGTGGATGGCGTGGAGAATATCGGCAATGACGTGGAAAACGGCGTGGACAATGCTGTGAATGACAACGGCACCAATGGAACCGGAACCAATGGGACTGATAATGGAACCGGCAACGGGACAGGCACCAATGGGACAGGCACCAACAATAATGGCAACGGAACCACCAACGGAACCGGCACAGGAACGGGAACGCGATAACGTACGCTGGCATGCTGTAATGGACTAGCGGCATGGAATTGAATGAATAGAATAAAGAATTGTAAAAGGGGACGCTATCTGGTGATATCGCCCCTTTTTATAGGAAACATCAAATTAGGTAGCGAAAAAGAGAAATCCGTGGATTGACAGAGTTTTCTTTTTTATAATAATTGATTTAAAAATAACTAACCGAAAACGGGTAAAGATAGATTGAAAAATAACCGAATAACGGTTATAATAAAAAGGGTAAATATCTATACTCTTATCGGAGGGAGGTTTTGTCATGTATGCGGATTTTCTGAAAAAGAAAAAGGAAGAACAGGGCTGGACTACCGAGGAACTGGCCATGCGAAGCGGGGTGCCGGTCGGCACCATCAATAAGATTTTGCGGGGAGAAACAAAGTCGCCCCGTTACGATACCATGGACGCTCTGGAGGCTGCTTTTGGGGAGGAGGAAGAAAAAGAACTTTTTGTCCGGGAGACTTCCGCTTATAAGTATGGCAGAGATGACAAGGTATACACGCTGGAGGATTATTATTCGTTTCCGAAGGATGCGAGGGTGGAATTGATTGACGGAAAGGTCTTTTATATGGAAGCGCCGACTACGACCCATCAGATGATTATCAGTAATCTGGTGTTCCAGAGCATGATGTACATAAAGCAAAAGGGAGGCGATTGTGTGCCGTTTCCGTCTCCTGTGGACGTACAACTTAATTGCGATGAATATACCATGGTACAGCCGGATTTTCTCATCGTCTGTGACAGGGGAAAGATTACAGAGAAACGTATTTACGGCGCTCCGGATTTTGTGGTGGAGATTTTGTCACCTTCTACCCGGCTTCGTGATGGAGATATAAAATTTCGAAAATATACTGCCGCCGGTGTCCGGGAATACTGGATCGTGGACACGGAGGGAGAGCGTGTAATCTGTTACTTTAAGGGAGATGGGTTCCTGCCGACGATTTATGGAATGTGGGACGAAGTACCTGTGAAAATATTTGATGGACAATTGAAAATAAAAATCGAAAAACTATAGTAAACGACAAATAAATTTGCTGTTTACTATAGCCCTCCGGGAAGGTTTTCCTTATGGCCGAAACAGCGACCTCGGGAGGGGACGCTGTTTCGGTATGAATGGGAAGTACCTTACTCATCAATACTATAGTTGGGAGCTTCCTTTGTGATATGAATATCATGGGGATGACTCTCCTTCAAAGAAGCGGCGGAAATTTTTACAAACTGCCCCTTCTCGATCAGATCGTCAATGGTAGGCGCGCCGCAGTAGCCCATACCGGAACGAAGGCCGCCGATTAACTGGAAGATGGTATCCTCCACGCTTCCCTTGTAGGCCACACGGCCCTCTACGCCCTCGGGTACCAGTTTCTTGGCGTCCTGCTGGAAATAGCGGTCCTTACTGCCGTTCTCCATGGCGGCTAGGGAGCCCATGCCCCGGTATACCTTGTATTTTCTTCCCTGATACAGCTCGAAGGTTCCCGGGCTCTCGTCACAGCCGGCCAGAATGCTTCCCATCATGCATACGTTGGCGCCGGCGGCGATGGCCTTGGTGATGTCGCCGGAATACTTGATACCGCCGTCCGCAATCAGAGGAATGTTGTACTCCTTTGCCACCTGGTAGCAGTCCATGATGGCGGTAATCTGAGGAACGCCGATACCCGCAACCACACGGGTGGTGCAGATGGAGCCGGGGCCGATACCCACCTTGATGGCGTCTGCGCCGGCCTCAATGAGCGCCCTGGCGGCGGCGCCTGTGGCGATATTTCCCGCAATCACCTGTAAATCCGGATATTTCGCCTTGATGTCCCGGACTGCCTTTAAGATATTTGCGGAATGACCGTGGGCGGAATCCACCACGATAACATCCACATGAGCGTCCACCAGAGCGCCCACACGCTCCATCATGTTGGAGGTGATACCCACACCGGCGCCGCAGAGGAGACGTCCCTGTTCATCCTTGGCAGAGAGCGGATATTTAATCTGTTTTTCGATATCTTTGATGGTGATTAAGCCCTTCAGATTGAAGTTGTCATCCACGATAGGCAGCTTTTCTTTTCTGGCCTTGCCCAGAATTTTCTTGGCTTCCTCTAAGGTGATGCCTTCCTTTGCGGTAATCAGCCCCTCGGAGGTCATGGATTCTTTGATTTTTTTAGAAAAGTCTTCTTCGAATTTTAAGTCGCGGTTGGTGATGATGCCTACCAGCTTGCCATTCTCGGTAATGGGAACACCGGAGATGCGGAACTTGCTCATCAGTTCGTCTGCGTCCTGCAGGGTATGCTCGGGGGAAAGCGAAAATGGATCGGTGATAACCCCGTTTTCCGAACGCTTTACCTTGTCAACTTCCTCGGCCTGAGCCTCCACGGACATATTCTTGTGAATGATGCCGATACCGCCCTGTCTGGCCATGGCGATTGCCATTCTGTGTTCGGTTACGGTGTCCATGCTTGCGCTCATCATTGGAATGTTGAGGCGAACCTTGTTGGTCAGGCGGGTGGACAGGTCAACCATGTTTGGGGTCACTTCCGAGTAAGCGGGAACTAATAATACGTCGTCAAATGTAATTCCTTCGCCGATAATTGTACCCATTTTCGTATCCTCTCTTTCTTTGATTATTCTAATTGTTAGTTTCCAATTTTAGCAAAAAGCAAACCTTCTGTCAATGAAAAAATCGAATTTTGCGCCATTTTAACGCTTGTATTTTGAGCGGGTTTCCTATATCATAGTAGAAGAAAATCATTTGTCCGGGAGGGAAAGACAAACCATGGAATTCAGACCCTGTATTGACATTCACAACGGAAAGGTAAAGCAGATTGTGGGAGGCAGCTTACGGGACACGGGGGATTCGGCGGCGGAGAATTTTGTATCCGAAAGGGACGCCTCCTTCTACGCAAGGCTGTATCAGAGGGAAGGCCTTAAGGGCGGTCATGTCATCCTGTTGAATCCGGTGAGTTCTCCCTATTATCCGGCCACCAGGGAGCAGGCGCTCCTGGCCCTCAAAACCTATCCCGGAGGGATGCAGGTGGGCGGCGGGATAAATCCGGAGAACGCGAAAGTCTTTCTGGAGGCGGGAGCCAGCCATGTCATTGTCACCTCCTATGTGTTCCGGGAGGGCAGGGTAGATTTTGCCAATCTCAGGAAAATGGCGGAGACGGTGGGCCGGGACCATCTGGTGCTGGATGTAAGCTGCAGAAAGCGGGAGGGCTGTTATTATGTGGTGACGGACCGGTGGCAGAGATTTACCGGGGAAGTGGTGAATGAGGCATTATTGGAGAAGCTGATGGGATATGCGGATGAATTTCTGGTACATGCTGTGGATGTGGAAGGGCAGGCCCTGGGAATCGAGGGCGAGCTTACGGCTTTACTGGGAGACTGGGGCAGGATACCCATCACCTACGCCGGAGGCGTGGGAAGCTTCCGGGACCTGGAAGAATTAAAACGCCTTGGGAAAAATAAACTGAACGTCACCATCGGCAGCGCCTTGGATATTTTTGGGGGGAAGATGGAGTTCAAAAAAGTATTGCAATATTTGCGGCAATAAGGTTTACTATATATGGAAGAAACAAAAGACTAAAGCAGGAGGAAGCATATGTTAAAAGTAAATGACAATTTTCAGAAACTGCCGGGGAGCTATCTGTTCAGCACCATCGCTAAAAAGGTGGCGGCCTATTCGGAGGCAAACCCAGATAAAAAGATCATCCGTCTTGGAATCGGAGACGTGACCCAGCCGTTGGCACCGGCCATCATTGCAGCCATGCACAAGGCGGTGGACGAGATGGGGGCGACGGAGACCTTCCACGGCTATGCGCCGGATTTGGGCTATGAATTTTTGAGAAACGCCATTGCGGATAATGACTATAAGGCCCGGGGCTGTGATATCAGCGCCGACGAGATTTTTGTCTCCGACGGAGCAAAATCCGATTCCGGCAACATCCAGGAGCTTTTTTCCGCCGACGCGAAAATCGCCGTTTGCGACCCGGTATATCCGGTGTATGTGGATTCCAACGTGATGGCCGGAAGAACCGGGACCTACGATGAAAATACCGGTATGTGGAGCGATGTGATTTATATGCCTTGCGCCATGGAGAATCATTTCGTGCCGGAATTTCCAAAGGAGACGCCGGACGTGATCTATCTGTGCCTGCCCAACAATCCCACTGGAACTACCATCACCAAAGCCCAGCTCCAGGAGTGGGTCAATTACGCCAATAAAAACGGCGCTCTGATCATCTACGACGGCGCCTATGAGGCATACATTTCCGAGGAGAATGTGGCCCATTCCATCTATGAATGTGAGGGGGCAAGAACCTGCGCCATTGAGATTAAGAGCTTTTCCAAAAATGCCGGCTTTACCGGCGTCCGCCTGGGCTATACCGTGGTGCCCAAGGATCTGTCCTATGAAGGAGTGTCTCTGCACGGCATGTGGGCCAGACGCCACGGAACCAAATTCAACGGCGCGCCATACATCATCCAGCGTGCCGGGGAGGCAGTGTACTCACCGGAGGGGAAAGCTCAGCTAAAGCAGCAGGTAGCTTACTATATGAACAACGCCAGGGTCATTCTGGAAGGTTTGAAGGAGGCCGGTTATACGGTATTTGGCGGCGTCAATGCCCCCTACATCTGGCTGAAAACCCCGGAGAGGATGGGAAGCTGGGAATTCTTCGACTATTTATTGGAAACCGCCAATGTGGTGGGAACTCCCGGCGCTGGCTTCGGGCCCAGCGGAGAGGGGTATTTCCGTCTGACGGCTTTCGGAAGCTATGAGAACACGGTGGCGGCCCTGGAGCGGATTAAGGCGCTTTAAATAAATAACAGAGTAAAAACGCCAGGCGCGCAAGGGCTTAAAGAGAAGAGGGCGTGCGGTGCGGGATACACAGGAGAAGAAGAATGAATATTGGGAGCAGATTAAAACAGATCCTGGATGAGAGGCAGATGAATGTAAACCAGCTTTCCCGGGAGGCCGGGGTTTCGGCCCAGACCTTATACGCAATGATTAAGCGGGACAGTAACAAGGCGGATATGGATATTATGGCAAGACTTCTGGAGGCTCTGGATATGGATCTTCTGGAGTTCCTTCAGATGGAGCCACGGAAGAAGAAGGGGGCCGGCGGGGAAAAGGAGCCTGGAACCGGTGTGAAGAAGAACGCAGCCGGTGTGAAAAAAGTGAAAGTCACGAAGAAAGGAATTATGGAGGAGAGCGGGGAAGCCGAAAGCGTTCTGGAGTTGTATCGAAGAGGGGACATCGAGGATTATCTGCTGTGAGCTTTATCATAAGGTAAGACTGTAAAGGGAATTTGCCGGCAGGGATTATGCTGCCTCCCGGGTGGACAGACAAAATGGAAGGAAAGCCTGTCACCTGGGAGGCAGTATGTTTTTGCGCTTTTGGGGCAGCAGCCTTTAAGCGGTATGGTAAGACGGAATTTACAGGCAGATACGGAACTGATTCTCCCCGGCCACAAGGGGGTAAACCCTATCCTGGCAGACAAACTCTGCCTTCTGGCCCTCAGGAATGGTAATGTGGAAGGATACAAGGCTCCCCTCCTTCTCGTAGGCTGTGGAAACGGTTCCCCCGGGCAGCAGACGGTCCCCTTCCAAGCGGTTGATTCCCTCCACCAGTACGGGTGCAATCACAATATCCCGGTAGGCGACGCTGCCCTCCTTGTTTCGTATGCCCAGAAGATAATCGTACAGGTAGGCGGCAATCGCTCCGAACATGGGGTGATTTCTGGAGCGGTCTCTCAGGGAACAGGGCCAGTATTCCCAGATGGTGGTGGCACCTGAGCGCCTCATGCCGTCATAGGAAATGATATCCTTCGACAGCAGCAGGTTCACCGCGGTCTGACCGTCGCCGTGCTCAAATAAGACCCTTGTCAACACATCTGTGCCAAAGATACCGGTATCAAAATGCCCCAGCTTCCGATAGTACGCCACAAGGTTCTGGTAGGTCCGTTCATCTCCCAGCCCAAGGTCCACGGCAAAGGCGTTGGCTCCCTGGAGATTCCCGATAAAGTTGCCGTCCCAACTGTTGTAATAGCAGGCTATAAGGGCCTCCCTGCGCTCCTGTATGCGACGGGTAAAGAGAGGAATATCCGCTTCCCTGTCGATTATCTTTGCTATCTCAATGGTCCGTGACAGGGACTTGATGTAGAAATAATTGTTTACAAAGGGGGCCGGAAGGGCTATGGAGGTGGGAGTACACCAATCTCCGAGACACCATTCGCCCTCCTTGTCCCTTGTCACCAGCTTGCCGTAGGAATGGTCCTCCAGATAATCGAAATACCGGCACATGCCCGGGTAGGCGGCTTTCAGGATTTCCACATCTCCATAGTGCATATAATACTGATAGGGCACCTCCACGATGGCGCAGCCCCAGCCCCCGGGACCTCCCCCGCAGCGGGTGTAGGGGGCTGTATATTGAATATGGCCGGAGTTTATGTCCTGGCAGTCCAGAATATCCTGGATCCATTTTTGATAAAAGCGCCTGGCGTCCAGGATGTTCATGGCGGCATGACAGGTCAACTGACCATCGCCGGTGTAGCCCCGGCGCTCGATATGAGGACAGTCCGAGGGAATTCCGGCATGCATATTGGTTAGCTGGGTATTCACATAGGCGTCGTGAATCCAGTTTAACAGCCCATTGTCAGACTTAAAATGAGAGGTCTGCGTTACCTGGCTGTGGACCACCTCCACCCCTACCGGTACGGCAGCGCCGGTGACGGTAAAATACCGGAACCCAAACCAGGTGAACAGTGGACGGACCAGACGTCCGGTTCCGTCGGACACTATCAGAAAGCGCTGCTGATAGCTGTGACGTTCGTCGAGACTGCCGTCGGGAGTAAGCTCCTCGGAGAAAAGAACCTCCACCGGTTCTCCTTTTCTGGCCGAAAGGGCAAGAACCGGATAGCCGCTGATATTTCTTGTGGCGTCATAAGTGGCGGAGGCTTCTGTCCGGTGCAGCAGAACCGGTGTCAGGGTTTC
The DNA here is from genome assembly GCA_944381535.1 of uncultured Lachnospiraceae bacterium. GTDB lineage: Bacteria > Bacillota > Clostridia > Lachnospirales > Lachnospiraceae > 14-2. Next base: position 28,167 of record CALWLN010000070.1, on the reverse strand, counting down.
GCACACCCGGTCGGCGGGACAGTCGCTGAACAGGTAATCCGTATGAAGGGGAGGGGCGGGGACGGCGTGGGGCCAGTTGCCGTCGTTGAAATTTTTCCGGAATATCAGATCAGAGGTTTCCAGGGGTATGCCGCCGGATGGGCCGGTCAACGACGTCTGGAAAAGAACATCGGTGAGGGCGGTATAATCATGGGTTTCCTGGCAGGGAAAATAGTATTCTTTTACAAAGCTGTCCCCGATCCGGTCCATCTCGGAGGATACAAATTCAAAGGCTCCCTCCGTGGATTCCCCGAAAATCCGCCATATGGCTTTGGGTTCTCCGAACTTTGCGTCAGGAAAGGTATACCAGCCGCCGCCGAAATGGATGGCGATGACATTTTCGCCCTCCGTGAGCAGGGAGGTAATGTCATAGGCGGGGACATAAATGCGGTGCCCGGTCAGCGTTTCCTGGGGCGGAAAATTTTTGCGTGCCTCATAATCGGTGGAGAGAGGCAGGAACAAATCGTCTCCAACGCGCCTTCCGTTGATATAGCAGTGAAAAAAGCCAAGTCCCAGTACATAAAGCGTTGCTTTCTGTACTTGTTTCACAGAAAAATGGCCGCGTAGAACCGGGAAGAGAGGCGCTTGCTTGTCGCCTTCCCGGTCTGCGGCTGCGCCGAGCCACAGGGCGTTTTTAAAAATTTCTTGTTGTTTCATCTTTGATTTTTACCTCCTTGTTTAAGTTTGATAAACATCCTAATTTCAATAATAAAAGAAAAAGTCCGATGATACAAGAAAATTATGAATTGTAAAAATAAAAATGATACCAAACGAAGGAGAAAGCACGAAACGAAGATTATAGTGGAAGAGTATACCATTGATGGCTGCTCTGTGTAAGAACGAAACCTGGGAGGATGGAGAACCGTATATTGTAGAGTAGAGAACAGGAACAACAGGGAGAGGAAGGTTCATACAAGGGCTATACGAAGAGTACGATCAGAGGTGTTATATGAGAATCGCAATCGGAAACGACCATGTGGCGTTACAGATGAAATATCATATCAAGGCGTATCTGGAAGAAAAGGGGCATGAGGTCATCGACCTTGGGACGGACTCCTCCGTCCGTACTGACTATCCCATTTACGGAAAAAAGGTGGCGGACGCTGTTGCGGGCGGAGCCTGCGAGCTGGGGGTCTTAATCTGTGGGACGGGCGTCGGCATTTCCATAGCAGCAAATAAAGTGAAGGGAATCCGGGCCGTTGTCTGTTCTGAGCCATACTCTGCGAAGCTGGCGCGGGAGCATAATAATGCCAATATCGTCGCCTTTGGGGCCCGTGTCATCGGGGAGGCGACTGCGGAAATGATTGTGGACGCGTTTCTGATAGCAGAATATGAAGGTGGGAGACACCAAAGGCGGATTGACATGATTTCGGATATCGAGGAGGGTAGATTTTCATGTTCAGATTAGGAATTGATATCGGTGGAACGAAGATTCATATCGGTATTCTGGACGCGGAAAAGAACATGGTCTGCCATAAAAAAGTCTATGTAAGGGATATGAGGAATCTGCCGGAAGATTTAAGGCGTGAAATAGAACTGCTGTGCCGGGAGAACGATATCTGTTATCAAGACATCGTTTCCTGTGGTATCGGTGTTCCGGGGACGGTCAGCAGGGACGGAAGGTCCCTGCTGCATGCGCCGAATATTGCCATCCTGCCTCAAAATATGGCAGAACGAATGGAAGGATTGCTTGAGATCCCCGTGTCACTGATACAGGATTCCCGTGCTGCGGCCTGGGGAGAATATCTGTGCGGAGCCGGTCAGGAGATGAAAAGTGTCATTTGTTTTACGCTCGGAACGGGAATCGGTACCGGAATCGTTCTGAACGGGCAGATTTATGCGGGAGATTTGGGGTGCGCTGGGGAAATCGGACATACACCCGTGAAGGAAAACGGGCGCAGCTGCGGCTGTGGAAAGCGGGGCTGTCTGGAAAAATATGCGGCCGGAGGCGGCCTTGCGATTACAGCCCGTGAATTGCTGGGGAAAGGGAAAACAGCCGAAGATCTGTTTGAAGCTGCACAGGCCGGAAATGAAAAAGCCCAGACGGAGATCCAAAGAGCGGTGGAAATCCTTGGCAGCGTTCTGGTATCCGTAGTGAATTTCATTTCACCGGAGTGCCTGTTGTTCAGCGGCGGACTCAGCGGCCAGGAGAAGTTGTATCTGAATCCTCTGATTGATTACATCAGGACCCATTGTTATTCTATAGGGCAGATACCTAAGATTGCCAGGGCCAGGTTAGGGGAATTTTCACCCCTCTACGGGGCGGCGCTGGTTCCGAAGGAAGAGAAAAGGAAGCCACAGCTCTCGGCCTCCATTATGTGTGCGGATCTGTGTGATCTAAAAAAGGCACTGGAGGAAATCGAAAAGGCAGGCATCCAGTATGTGCATTGTGATATTATGGACAATCATTTTGTACCGAATCTGATGCTTCCGCCGGAGATGCTAAACAGGCTGCGGGAAATCACGGACCTGCCCTTTGATTTTCATATCATGGCAGAGAATCCGGATACGGTTATCGAACAACTGAAGCTTCAGGAAAAGGATATTGTATCGATACACTACGAAAGTACCCCTCATTTACAGCGTGTGCTTGCTCTTGTGAAGGAGCGTGGAGCCAAAGCGGCGGTGGCAATCAACCCGGCTACCCCTGTGGAAGCTTTGGGGGAGGTGCTGGAGGATGTATCCATGGTACTTGTGATGACCGTAAATCCGGGATTTGCGGGACAGAAAATGATACCGGCCAGTATTGATAAAATCAGGCGTCTTAGGAAAATGCTGGATGGAGCCGGGCAGAATGATATCGCCATTGAGGTGGACGGGAACTGTTCTTTTGAAAACGTTCCAAGGATGTATGAAGCAGGGGCGGATATGTTTGTGGTGGGGTCTTCCAGCGTATTTCAAAAGGAGTATTCTGTTTCCCGGGGAACGGAAAAATTACTTGCGTTGCTTCATTGACAGTATGCGCGGCACCGGACTGCATTTATTGTCCCGGAAAAGGAAAGGTGAGTGTGATAAGGGTTCCTTCGTTCAGATGACTGTCAATGTGAAAGGTAAAATGCTCTCCATATGTCAGGTGCATACGCAGCGCTACATTCTTAAGACCGATGGAGTCACTGGGAATGTCGTTAAGATTAGCCACTGCACTGCGCAGAGCTTCCAATTGTTCTGGCGGCATGCCTACGCCGTTGTCCTGAACGGTGATTTGGCAAAGGTCCTCCTTTGCTTTCGCGGTTACAACAATCTGGTTACTGATATGAAGCTGGGGAGAACAGCCGTGGAAAACTGCGTTTTCAATTAAGGGTTGAAGAATCAGCTTTGGAACTAAAACCTCATCAACAGCATCATCCTTTTGAATATCAATGTGCAGCTTGTTTTCGTAGCGCAGATTCAGAATATGCAGGAATAAATTAGTATAATGAAATTCCGTTTTCAATGGTACCAGATTGGTGGAATCAAGGGCATACTGAAGTAGCCGGCTCAAAGCAAGAGTCAGCTTGGGTGCGCTGTGGTCATAGCCCAGGGTATCAAGCTCCGCATTCCGGATAAGATTCAAGGTATTGAGAAGAAAATGAGGATTGATCTGGGACTGTAGTGCCCAGAAAGTAGCCTCGTTTTGTTGCTGCACCTGTTTTTGTAATTCCTCAGAAAGGGTCTGATTGGCCTGCATATAGTTCAGAAATTTCCGGATGATGCTCTGAGTCTCCGAATCGGGAATGTTCTCCGGCATCTGGGAAAGGGGATTTTCCAGAAATTCCGAGATGGTGCGGATTGGGTGGGTAGCCAGAAGCACCAGCCATATAATGATCAGCAATGCCAGTAGAATCAGCCATGGAATAGCAGTCAGCAGCGAGTCATAAAGATTGACGGATTTGCCAAAATAGTTTTGAGTTTCTGTGACGGTTACATAATACCAGGGATATTTTTCGGAGTGCTGCTGGACATAGACATACGGTTCCGCATCATTTACGTAGCGGCTGTAAAAGTCCTGATTGATATCAAAATAAGTAAGTTCCGTTATTCTGTCAATACTTTCCGGCATATTTTCCTGGTTTTTCCGATAGAGCAGTTGTCCATCGTCAGAGATAATATAAATGCTTTGCATGGAATTTCCTTGATTTTCCTGCAGGGCGGATAATTTGGATATGTCAATATTTACGACAATCATATTCTTCGTATTGTAGAGGAAGACAGGGTAATAGAGGGTAATCAGGTAGGGGTAGAGGTCGTTTTTCCGGCGGTAGATGTACAGGGGCTCATCCGGGATCTCTTCCACGGTAAGACAGTTCTCATCCCCCAGAAGCTGGTAGGAGCAGGGGAAGTCGCTGTCGTAATGGAAGAAGCTGTCGCTTGCGGCGGAATAGAGATAGATGGAATCCAGGGCTGAAAATGCGGTCTTGTATGCGACCAGTTGTGTATTCAGCTGGTCATATATATCGGAAAAAAGAAGGTTGGGTTCCTCGCTGAGCATAAAAAGCCGCGCCCATTGGTTGGTCTGTAAAAGTATGGGAATCTGAGAGGAGCCGGAGAAGTTGTCGTCCAGCTGGCTGGTGAGCCGGTCCGTCTGTAATTCGCCGTAAGCTGTATGCTCGGTCTGAAGAACCTTCTCGGAATTGGAGCGTGTATATAGGATAAAGCCCACAAAAAGAGCAGAAATCAGTACCAGAAGCGTAAAAAACCATTTTTGTACAAAACCATTGCGGACCAGTTTCTTTATTTTCATAATTTATCCTCTTTTCCGTAAATTGGCGCGATACTCCTTGGGGGTACAGGAAGTGTAGTGCCGGAAGTTAATAGTAAATCGATTGGCGTTGGTGTAGCCTACCCGTTTGGCGACCTCCTGGATACTGAGGTCCGTTTTTAGAAGCTCCATGGCCTTTTGCATGCGCAGTTCGATTAAGTAGTCGGAGTAGGAAGTGTTGGTCACCATTTTAAAGCAACGGCTGAAATGGGAGCCGGACATATAGAACTGACTGGCAATGGCATCCCTGGTCAGGTCTTCTGCGTAATGTTCTTTCATATATGCGATGGCTGACTCAATGCCGGACAGAGAATCGGCGGTCTCATCGGACGAAAGAGAATTTTTGAGGTTTGTGTCCGTAAGTCCTATAACTTCGCGAAAGGAAGTTTCGGTGCGCAACTTCTCCATGGAGGAGAAGGTAAACAGGGGACGCACGGATAGAGAAACGTTCAGTATCTGGTAGGCCTGTGTGCGAAGTTCCTCCCAGGACGAATGGGTCAGCGTAGGGTCTACAAGAAGGAAATCGCAGCTGTTTTGTTTTGTACAGAGAAGAAGCAGGAACTGAGGCCTGTAGATTAGGCGTATCAGGTTGCTGATGGCTGTGTACAGGGAATCCGCGTCATAGGACCACAGGGTATTCGGAGCTATGGTAACCTGGATACAGATACCGGCGCTGTCATCATATGTAAAGGGCAGACCCAGCGTTGAAAAGTCGGCCACGGCGGTTCTGGCTTCGGAATATTTCCCGGTCAGCAGATTGATGAACCAGGTCTCATATTCATCAGCAGAGGCGGCTATGGGAGGGGTGAGTCTGCGGTAATTCTTCAGAGTCTCACAGGCGCTCTTGAGCGATTCGGTCATTTCATCAAAGTCAATAGGTTTTAGCAGATAGCGGGATACACCTAATTGTATGGCGGTTTTGGCGTATTCAAATTCTCCGTAGCTACTGACAATAATAGGAATATAATTTCTGGTTATCTTATTCAACTCTCCGATCAGAGTCAGACCGTCCATGATTGGCATGCGAATATCCACGAAAACAATGTCCGCCGGTGTATGCAGAAAAGTCTTGATAGCTTCCGGCCCGTTGTTGGCCACCGCACAGATTTCAAATTCCGGCAGCCTGGCTTCTATATACTTGCGGATGGTATCCTGGGCAGCTTTTTCATCATCTACAATCATAATACGATACATAATCAGTAATCTCCTTGTCAAAAGTTTGCGATTTCCATAAAACTACTTATTAAAATAATAAAATAAAAAGTCTGATTGTACAAGAAAATTTTGGGATGTGGAGAAAAAGATGATACCAAACGAAGGGAAAAGCACCAAACGACGATTGAAAATGCTTGAGTCTATCAGGTATAATTAATAAAAAAGTTACAGGAGGTACGGTCCTTGAGAGCAAAAGCAACAAAAAGACGAAAATATTCAAAAAAGACTTATCGGGAAAGCATGAGTATGGGCCTGCTGGCAGTGCCGGGTATCATTCTGCTGTTGGTTTTTAATTATATACCGATGTTTGGTATTGTGATCGCGTTTAAAGACTACAAGCCCCTGAAAGGCATTCTCGGAAGCGAATGGTGCGGGTGGGATAATTTCAAGTTCTTCTTCACATCCCAGGACGCAGTGCGGACCATACGCAACACACTGTGTTACAATATCGGCTTCATCGTGTTCGGTACCATGGCTTCCGTGGGCCTGGCCCTGCTGTTCTATCATCTGCGAAGCAGAAGGGCGCTAAAGGTTTACAATACGGTGATCATCATGCCGAAATTCCTGTCAGCCGTTATTCTGGCATTCCTGGTTGAGATTTTCCTGAACTACAGGTTCGGCCTGCTGAATCATCTGATCAGCGCCCTGGGAGGAACCGGCCCCGACTGGTATACCCAGCCTGCTGCATGGCCCTTTATTCTGACCATTACGAAGATGTGGGGAAGTGTGGGCGTCAGCAGCATGATTTATTATGCCTCTCTGATGTCGCTGGACGGAGAACTGCTGGAAGCGGCGCAGCTGGACGGGGCAAATCTCGTAAAGCGGATCTGGCATGTGATGCTCCCTCATCTGACGCCGGTAATTATTATACAAGTAATCCTCAATATCGGGCAACTGTTTACCGGAGATTTCGGACTGTTCTATCAGGTGCCGCAGGACCAGGGGCTTTTGTATCCCACGACCGATATTATCAATACCTATACCTTCCGGGCCCTGATGGACGGCAACCTGGCCCGCTCCACGGCGGTGGGGCTGTTCCAGTCGGTGGCGGGGCTTATCATGGTGGTTGGCACCAATGCCATCATTAAGAAGGTAAGCCCGGAGAATACGTTGTTTTAGGAGGTGTCTATATGAGAAAGAAGAAGAGCAAGGGCCAGATCGTCCTGCATATCGTGTTCCTGCTGCTGATGGTGGCATACATTCTACCCTTTGTATGTCTTGTGGCCAGTTCCTTTACGGATGAGACGGCGCTGGTCCAGAACGGGTACAGCCTGTTACCGTCAAAATTCAGCCTGGAGGCCTACAAAACGGTGTTCCGTACGCCCATGAAGATGATACGGGCCTACGGAGTGACCATCACGTTCACGCTGGCAGCTACGCTTCTGTCCACCGTGGTGATGTCTCTCTTGGCATACCCGCTGTCGAGACCGAATTTTATCTGGAGAAAGCAGTTGAACTTCTTTGTTTACTTTACCATGTTGTTTTCCGGCGGTATGGTTCCTTCCTACCTGTTGATACGGAACGTGCTGCACATCGATAACACCATACTGGTTTATATCCTTCCGGGACTGGTGAGCGCCTATTACGTGATGATCATCCGTACCAGCTACCGGGCCATACCGGACGAGCTGGTGGAGGCGGCCAAGATTGACGGCGCCAAGGAGCTGTTTATCTGTTTTAAGATCATCATTCCGTTGAGTAAGGCAAGCATCGCATCTGTGGCCTTCCTGTTTTTGGTGGAGAAGTGGAACGACTGGATGACCTCCATGCTGTATATACGGAACCCGGATCTGTATTCCCTGCAGTATTTGCTACAGAAGCTTCTGCGGGAAGCAGATGCCCTGAAAAACTATACGGGCCTGGGGATGTCCAGCGAACTGATGCCTACGGAGACCATGCGGTTTGCCATGGCCATTGTGGCGGCGGGCCCGGTACTTGTAATCTTCCCTTACTTCCAGAAATACTTTACGAAGGGTATGACACTGGGAGGCGTCAAGGGGTAAAGCTGGCTCTAATAGAGTAATATTTATATAGAAAAGGAGAATCATTATGAAAAACACGAAGAAATGGTTGGCACTTGGACTTGCGGCGGCTATGGTCATGGGACTTGCGGCCTGCGGAGAAGACGGCAAAGAAACCACCGGCGGGGGCGGAAGCTCCGAAAGCGGGGAGACCGAGGAGAAGGAACCGGTTCTTCTGGAGTGGTACTACAGAGGAAACGGGCAGCAGGAGGACACGGACAAGGTGGAGGCCAGAGTCAATGAACTCTTGAAGGAGTATCCGGGCCTGGAGCATGTCAGCATCAACATCAACTGCTTCCCCACGGAGGATTATCCCACGCAGGTGACGACGGCCCAGGCATCGGGGGCACAGATTGACATCTTAAATACCGTGAGTCTTGATTTCAACCAGGGTGTGGAGGATGGATACTGGATGCCCATGGAGGATTATATCTCCGATGATCTGCGGGCGGAGCTTCCCGACTGGCTGTGGGAGATGGGTACCAGAGACGGCCATGTCTACATGGTTCCCAACTATCAGAACGCCTTTAATGCCAACTTCCTGTTCTTCCCCAAGGAGTACATGGACAAGTACGGGGATTATGATGCCATGTATGAGATCTTGACGGACTGGGATGGGGATTATTCCGAGAAGGTACAGTGCCTGGCGGATTATGTGAAGGCAGTGAATGAGGGCGAGGGCGGAAACAAGTACTGCGCGCCGATCGTTCAGAACCAGGAGGGTACCCTGGGCTTTGCCTACATCACACCCCAGGACAATCTGGGAAATAATTTTGTGGTACCCGATAAGTCCAATGAGGTGAAGTTCCTGTTTGAACTTGAGGGTTGGAAGGATATTGCCAAGGGATATGCTACCTGGTATGACATGGGCCTGTATGCGCCGGACGGCGTTACCACAAGCTATACGGATTACAATTTTGGAAATATGCTGAATGATACCTCCTGTGCTTTCTCCGGTAAGGAGCAGGTAGGGACACCGGAGCAGGTTGCAGAAATTTATTCCGCGGACTGGGGCTTTGAGGTAGTGGCCATTCCCACCCAGGAGTATAACTATATCCAGAATACCTGGGCTGCAGGCGGAAACGGAATTTCCTCCACCTGTGAGCATCCCGAGGAGGCCTGCAAATTTATCGAGGCTCTGACCACTGGTACGGACCTGGGCAAAGAGATTTATAATACCATGGTATTCGGACTGGAAGGCGAGCACTACGAGAAGGATCCGTCGGATCCCAACAGAATCACGACCCTTGAGTATGACAGCTCTCAGGGCGGAGCCGATACCAGCTACGCCGGACTGAAGTGGATCCTTGGAAACAGCTTTTATGCATACAAGAATCAGGCGGTTCTGGATGGACAGTACGAGCGCATCAAAGAGATGAATGAGTCTGAGGATACGGTTGCTTCCTCCATCATTGGCTTCACGGTTTCCTCGACCAATGTGGCCACAGAGATCGAACAGCTGAACGCAGTTGTTACGGAGTACAAGGAAACTCTGGAAAGCGGAACGCTGGGAGAAGCTGGCTGGGACGCTTACTATGAGGAGTTCATGGAGAAGGCGGAGACCGCCGGACTTTCCAAGATAAAGGAAGAGTATCAGTCTCAGTTGGACGCCTGGCTGGAAGAAAATAAATAAGCGGGCAGGTTTTGCTAAGATGGAGAGGGGGCGGCTGTCGCCGTCCCCTTTTCCCAATTAAATATTTACAGGCAGGAATGAGAGGATTCCTATAAAATGAATGAGAAAATGGAAAAAGGCCGGGAGATGATCGCAGAAATGCGGGAGCCAAAACAGGTAATTTCCACTGTTATGGAGCATGCACTGCTTACCAGGCCGGAGGAAAAGGTGTACTACCGTCCGTTTAAACCCTGTGAATATGTGGGCTATACCGGTACCTTGTCCAGCCAGAAAGTGGATCTGGGCAAGATGTATCCGGAAGCGGAGGCCGGAGACGGAGCGTTTGTGGATTTTTACATCGCATGTTCTCAGACAGAGGAGATATATCTCAATGTCAGCGCGGGTGTAAAAGTCTGGTATAACGGTATCTGTATTTATGATGGGATAGAAGGAAGCGTCAATACCGGCGAAACGCTGCAGAGGGCGCTGGGAGGAGAGGATAAGATACATCTGCCGATCCTGGTGAAAAAGGATGGGGAGAATGGGGTAAGGATCCTTTGCGTCAGGCGGGCGGACAGAGCATTTTCGTTTGAGTTTCTGATTTCTGTGAAACGCTATCCTTTTATGTGGGCGAACGATTATCTGTTCTGGGCAAGGGCGGTATTGCCCCAGAAGGGAATGTCCGGTGAGGAAGGCGTAGCAATTTCCCATCTGTTGAAAGCTTCAGAACTGGCGGAGCCGAAAAAGGAATATGAAAGGGTGGACTGGCAGTGGCCCCCAAAGCTTTCAGAGGACGAGACCTTTGATTTCAATATGTTATGCGGTGAGGGGGATGTCAGCTACGTCTATACGGAGGCTCTCTGCGACCATATGCTTGCCTATCGGGGAAATGTGGAGCGCATTTACGTAAATCAAAAAGAGTGTCCGGCAGAGGAAAAGGCGTCTGATTCGGCCAGGCAGGGATCATGCAGGCAGGGCTGCCTGAAGCTGAGCGCCGGCGATAAGGTATTGTTTCGGGTAAGAAGGGGCCAGAAGGAATGGAAACTATGGCTGGATACCTCGAATCTGACCTTATCTTTTTTGTCTACGGCCAGAGCCGCAGGTGCCAAGGCAATGTATGTGGGGCCTTTTTTTGGCGTTTGGCGTCACGGCCCGGAGTATGGCTGGGACCTTGCCAGTGTTTTTGTGAACCGGAGAGGCCAGAAGCTCTACTGGGGATTCTGCGATGGCAGCAGGCTGCGTATCTATCTGGACAGTATTTTCTTCGGACAGTGGTTTTACGCTCTGATGGTGGGGTTCTATGGAATCCGGGCTGCCGCATGTTATCTGGAAGATGGGGCGCGTCAGAGCCTTTTTGTGAAAAATATGAGATTTCTGGCCAGGTATTTTGACTATATCGAATACGACATAGAGAAGCATGTGATGCCTGCGTTTATGCCGCGGATCTTCGCTATGAATGTGCTGGACAATATCGGAACCATGGGGATGAATTTCATTGACGCTTATCTGGACTCCAGTGATAAAGCGCTTCTTCCTGTTATTGAACGCATTCGTTATCAAGCGGAGGAGACGATTCCCAGGTTGGAGGATGGAACGTATTACCGGGAAGATACCATGTGGGCGGACGATCTGTATATGAGCTGTCCGTTTTTGATCCGTATGGGAGTCCTGACAGGGGATACTTCCTGGTATTTGAAAGCGGCCGCGCAGATACAGGGATTTCGGAAACGGTTGTATATGGAAGAAGAACATCTTTTTTCCCACATCTATTTTCCGGATTTGGGTAAGGCGAACCGCGTACCCTGGGGAAGGGGCAATGGCTGGGTGATGTGGACCCTCTCCGAGCTTCTGATGTACGGGGACGGGAAGGTAGACCTGTCCAGGGAAAAAGAACTTTTCTGCGAGATGGCGAAAGGGATTCAGAGCTTACAGGACGAGAGCGGTTTGTGGCATCAGGTATTGAACCGGACGGAGGAAGGCTCTTATCTGGAAACCTCCTGTACAGGGATGTTTTTGCTGGCTTTTACAAGAGGTGTGAAGTATGGCTGGCTGAAGGAAGATTTCCTGGAAACGATACAAAGAGCATGGCTGGGGCTCCTTACCCACAGCGTGGACAGAGAGGGCAACGTGTACGGCGTCTGTATGGGCTCCGGATGTCAGATGGAAGCAGAATATTATTTTTCAATACCGACGATCATCAATGACGACCATGGCACCGGCGTTATCTTAGCGGCGGGAGCGGAATATGGGGCTTTACTGGAGGAGAGAAAAAATGAATCAGCGGCTGCGTGAAAAAATGATTTCCGGTTTGTTGGAAAGTGATTTGGAAAAGGACGCTTATGGCGGTCCGAGTGTTGCAAGACTGGTGTTTGGAGCCGGAGAAGCGGAAGAAACGGCGGCAATCGAGAGGATAAACCGCATTGCGAGATGGTTTGAACTTCCCCATCCCACGAATCCGGGAAGGGATCTTACAGGAGAGCCGGACTTTGTGGCCCATAAGCTTGTGAGAGCCTGCTACAGTGTGGAAGAGAAACTCCCGGAAGAGACAAGGAAGCTTATTCACAGATTTTTTACGCAATGGAATTTTGAAAGTAAATATAAGTCAGAGAACCACATGTTTTTTTTCCATACATCCAGGTATTTGTATGGATTGAAATATCCCGATACTGTATTTCAACAGTACGGTATGAATGCAAAGGAGGTGGTGGAGGCGGACCGTGATTTCCTTCAGGAATTCATCCGGTTCCGGGCACAGAGAGGCTGGGCGGAGTTCGACTCCTATGGCTATGGCGCAGAGGTTTTCAACGTCTTATTAAGTCTGTATGATTTCGGGGAGCCTCAGATGAAAAAATACGCGGAGATGTCCGCGAATGTGATGCTTCTTGATATGATCATGGACTGCTCCAAGCAGGGGTATTATGGCGGAGCCCACGGCAGAATCTATGAGGATACGGTGTTTGACCATAGAAAGAGCGGGATGTATGTCATTTACCAGCTGTATTTTGGAGAGGATCTGCCGGACGGCCAGTTCTTAGAGGCGGCCGCAAGCGATTTTGTTCCGGCAGACTATGTGTATGAGGTGTTAAATGGAAGGCCGGATGTTTGGGAGAACCGGGAGTGCAAGCATCTGCACAGCATTACTTATGAGACGCCCCACAGACAGGTCCCACAGGTGCCGGGAAATATTAACAAGCGCACCCTTGTGACGCCGGATTATATAATTGGCGGCGTTGCCTGGCAGGATGATTATCCAAAGGGAAGTGAAGCGGCCTGGTACGCGCATCATCAGCAGCACGAATGGGAGCTGACGATCCTTCCGGAGCCGGATGTCCGTATCTTTACGCATCATCCGGGCAGCACAGGGCCGGAGGGGAAGGAGCACGGATATTGGACCGGGGATCTGTTCTGCTGCTGCGGCCAGTTTTTCAGTGACAGAAATGTGGCAATGGCGACTTATGACATTCCGCCCAAGGAGGAGCAGTTTATCCATGCCAGCGTTCCTTTTCAGAAGCTTGAGACACAGTTGGAGGACAAGTTTCTCTGGATGAATTATAAGGACAGGGTTTACGCTGTCCTGTGGTGCTCGGAAGGTATTTCGGAGGGAAGGCCGGATCTGAAGGATGTGGAAGTCAGAAGCTATGGCAGTAAGCATGGTGTTGTGTGCACTGTCGCGACAAAAGAGGAATGTGGAAGTTTTGAAAAATTTCAGGAAATGGTGAAGGCGAATCAGCCCGTCTTTGACAGCGAGAGCATGGCTCTGACCTACGGGAATCTGAAGATGAACCGTCAGGGAAGATGGATTGACGAAAAGCCTGTGGCATTTCCCTATGAGACCTATGACAGCCCCTGTGTGCATTCAAAATGGGGGAGCGGTGTCATTACTACCGATACGGTCCAGCTGGATTTTGACGGCTGGGGAAGCGTTACCTATCAGGACGGCCATATCGGGCAAAACAGAAATAATTAAAAAAGGAGAAGCAGAATGAAAAAAGTGAAAAAATATTGGCTTCCGCTTGCGCTTGCGCTGGTGCTGGTATTTTCCAGCTGCATGGCCTTTGCAAACGTGAGAGCGGCGGACTTAGGGACGAACTCTAAGGACGGTCTGGAAGCGGTTTTGAACACATCAAAAGCAGCATATGCTGCGGATGAGAAGGTGGATGTTACTCTTACGGTAACCAATAAGGGGGATAAGGATATTCAAAATATCCGTACGGTGATCCATGTGCCGGAGGGAATGGAGGCTGTGTCCGGCAGCGTGACCATGGATAGCTTTACACTGGCTCCCGGAGCTTCCAGGACTGGTGATACAGTGCTTTTGGCAATGAAAGCCATTACAGGTACAGGCAGCACGACTCCCAAGACAGGAGACGGGCTGTTAGGCGTATGGATTCTTTTGATGCTCGCGTCGGCAGGCGGTCTGGGCGTGTTCTTCGTGAGAAACCGAAAGGTGAAAGGAAGCGCGCTGCTTTCTCTGTTAGTAGCGGTATGCATGATCGCCACGATGCTGCCGGCTTCGGCACTGGCGGCTTCCGAGCGGGGCGAATTCTCGGTGACGAAGAATGTGAAGGTTGGCGATCAGGACGTTGTGATATCTGCCGACATTAGTTATGATATTGTAACTACCGACACTCCGGTAGATCCGGATGACCCGGTAGATCCGGATGACCCGGTAGATCCCGATGATCCGGCAGATCCGGATGATCCCGATACCCCGCAGGCATCGGATGAGACCGGCTATTATGTGGTATGGGATGATTTCACCATGGTGAGCGCCAATTCCAACAGCGTACAGGGTTACAGTAGCTGGGATGTTTCTACACCGACATCTATTCCGGCGCATACCAACGGAGGCGCTTCCTATACGGATGCCAGCCAATATTCGGACGCGCACATGCAGAGACAGTTTAATGAGATTTCCGATGATTTTGTCTGGGAATTCCCGTTGAAGGCAGATACCGGATTAAGCGGCATGACTGTTGATCTGAGATATGAAGATACGGTGGGTATCCGGTTCCTTCTGGATGAAGGGATGCTGAAGGCCGTGACGCCGGAGGGAGAGACTGCACTGTGCGAGGTTACTAACGGACGTTTCAGCACTCTGAAGGTTCTGGTCAGCCCCGCAAACGGAACTTACACCGTGATCGCGGATGGCGATACGGTGGCTGAGAATCTGAAGTTCCTGAACGAGTGTCAGGCTCTGGATAGAATGTATATACAGACGACGGAGGAAGGGATTGGAACCGTCACGATCCAGACGCTGCGCATCTATACCGGCTATTATGTAAACGAGAAATTCTTAAATGCGGACAATGGTAAGGTCTCTGATGAGTGGACGGTGACCGGAAGCGCGGCTCCAGCCTATAAGACAGGTACCCAGGGCCCCGATTCTTACAGCCTTCTGATGGAAAACGGCGCGTCCGTTACAAGAGAGGTGTCCTATGAAGAAGACGGCGCATGGTTGGAATATCAACTCTTGATCCCGGAGAGCATGGATGAATTCGCCATGATCCTGGAGGACGCGGATGGAAACGCCTTCAAGGTGGCAACGAAGGGAAATCAATTCGGGTATTACAAGGCAGACGGCACTTTTGAGCCGCTGTATGAGTGTCAGACGAACCTCTGGTATCATGTGATGCTCAAGCAGACGGACGAGGGCGGCATGTTGTATCTGAACCATAAGTTGAAAGGGGAAGGGATTGAACTGCCCTTTGAGAAATTTACAAAGCTGACTTTTGAGGCCGGGAATGGACAGGCTTATCTGGATGATATCCTTTTGAAAGACTGGATTCCTTATCCCGAGGACTACGTTCCGGAGCCGGTGCCCGTGGAGAAATCTGAGGACGACGTGCTTGTGGGCGTACAGAGCTGCAACCTCTGGGTAGAGGGAACGCATTTCGGCTATGACTGGCTGACCCAGTGGGATGAGAGAACCTCTCTGATGGGTTACTACGATGAGATGACCCCGGAGGCGGCTGACTGGGAGCTGAAGTGGAAGATCGACCACGGGATCGACTATGAGCTGTTCTGCTGGTATCGCCCCCAGGGCAGCAACGACGAGCCCATCAAGGCGAACCGGAACGGTATGGCGCTCCATGAGGGATACATGAACGCCCGCTACAGCGACGGTATGAAATTTGCCATTACCTGGGAATGCGCAGGCGGCCCGGTATCCGGTTCGGAGGACTTTAGGGAAAATGTGGTGCCCTACTGGATCGAGCAGTATTTCAAGGATGACCGGTATCTGGTGATCGACAACAAGCCCGTAGTAGGTATGTACAATGTCAATATGCTGATGTCCTATTTCGGCGGAAGCGCCGAGAACGTGGCGGATGAGCTTGCATATCTGCGGCAGGCCTGTGTGGATGCCGGTTTTGATGGATGTTATGTAATCATGTCCAACAGCAACGGCAGCATCGTAGATGATATAGAGACAGCTGGCTTTGACGGCCAGTACACATACAGCTGGGGACCCAACTGCAGCGTCATTTCAAGCCAGGAGGGCGGGATGGAAGCCATGCGGGATTCCATTGCGGCCGCGGGCAGCGATGCGGAGATCATACCTGTGGCCAGCATGGGCTGGGACGCCAGAGCCTGGGATCGTGACGGCGGAGGCTACTGTACCATCGAGGACTACACAGAGCTCTTAAGATGGATCAAAGACGACTTTATGCCGACCCTGCAGGAGGGTACGCTGGGCTCTAAGATGATTCTTCTGGATAACTGGAATGAGTTCGGAGAAGGCCACTTCATCATGCCCGCAAATCTGTATGAGTTCGGATATGTGGACGCGATCCGTGAGGTGTTCGGGGACGGTACCGCTCATACGGATGCACGCCCGAATGAGAGCCAGAAGGAACGCATCAACCATATGTATGTGCAGGACAGAGAAGTTAAGAAGGTGGATCTGGAGACAGTTACCGATCTGGAAGTGAAGTCCGGCTGGTATTTTGACAGTGATTTAGAAGGCTGGAAGGTTGCGAAGGACTCTGCGGATAAGCCGGCACATCCTGTGGAGATTGAATGGGGAGATACCGGCGTCCTGAAAGGCCATACGACGGAGGGCGACAGTTCCTATGCGGATCCGGCCATCATGTTAGATACATTGTCATTGAATGCCATGGAGATCGTACAGATCCGCGTTCGGATGAAAGCGGATGTGGATTCCAGCGGCGTGGAGTTGTATTTTACGACAGAGGGGATGGACTCGTTTGTGGGCTCCCATGGCGTATCCACCATCTATAGTCAGAGTGAGGCTGATGCGGACGATTATGTGGAGGTGCTCATTGATGTGAGCAGTAATGCCAACTGGGCGGGGACCATTACGCGGCTGCGGCTGGATCCTCTTACGGTAGCAGGCTCCTTCGAGATTGATTCGATAGAGCTGATGGCAAGAGCAAGAAAGAGTACCGGAGACGCTACTGTCTATATGGATGGAACCAAGGTTTATAACAATACGCCCATTAAACTTATCAATGATACGCTCATGTTCCCGGTGGATGAGCTTTCACTGCTCACAGATTTACTGTGGGGAGAGCGGATGGATAAGTCGGCTGTGGAGATTTATATGGGAAGCGGCAATTTCTACAGATTCCCCTATGGCTCCAATACCATGATCGCCAATGGGCAGGAGACTACGGTGCCTCAGGGAGCTTATAAGGATGAGAAAGGCAAGATCTATGTGCCGCTTATGAGTTTGTTGGAGGCGGAAGGCTTCCAGGTACAGTGGGATGGAGAGGCAAAGATCCTCTATGTGGAGGAGAAGCCCAACGACGATCCTTATCAAGTAGTACATGGTTATTATTTTAACACCAGTATGGAAGGCTGGATGCAGGGAGGAGCGGACAATGTCTGCAGCTGGCTGAACGGCGCCCTGAATGCGGAAGCCGGAGACGGGCAGCTTCGAGTCTGGTCGCCGGAAGCTTCCATGGGAGTTGCAACGGCCAGTGTGACACATCTTCGTATCCGCATCAAGTCAGATGTGACGGATGCGCCTCTGGCAGTGCTGGTAGAACGGAGAACCGGTGAGGATATTACGTATCGCGCGGAATATGTGGCAGCCGGTGTGGACGGTTATGCGGAGATCCTGATCGACCTGACTGCGGATGAACGGTGGACGACGGATGATGTGATCAACCGTCTGGAGGTCTTCCCGTTTGGCTCGGATATCAATACGGACAATATCGGAAAGACGGCCCAGATTGATTCCATCGAGCTGGTAAGAGAGTCCCGGGACGAGGATGACGGGTATCTGACGCTGAAGGAGTATACCTTTGCGGAGGACGGCGAGAACTGGGTGGCCGGCGGTTCCGATGCGGTAGAAGTGAATTACCATTCGGAAGGTTATATCAGTATCAAATCCACAGGGGGCAACAGCAAGTTCTGGTCACCGGAGGAACCGTTTATACACGTTGCCCTGGAGGATTTGACGCATATCCGCTTACGGGTTAAAACAGACGCGGCAGTAGAGGAGACGGCATTTAAGCTGGAACTGCTGGGAGATACGGAAACAGGCACAGAGTTCATGAAGACTTTTGATAATATCACCTTTACGGCAGGTGCGGACGGCTGGGCCGAGGTGCTCATCGACGTAAGTCAGGAGGACTGGGGAGATTATACATATTTGGAGCGCCTGTGCCTGTGGCCCTATAATGGATCCGGCTATGCGGAAAATTTCTGTATCGATTCCGTGGAATTCCTGAAGGCCGTAGAGGAGCCGGATGAACCGGTAGTACCTGCCGATCCCAATGCGGATGACGGTGAGGGTGAAGCTGCCGGGGAAGGATATCGTGTCCTGTTCGGAAGTTATTATTTTGAGACAGGCACGGAGGGATGGTGTGTTGGAGGAACAACTTCCATGGAGAATATCGGCGGTGCGGTAAAACTGATCAATACCACTGATGGCCAGCCCCGTATCTGGACCAGCGCAAATATCCAGAAGCCGTCGGGGGACTATGTATCCTACGCTTCCCTGGGAATCCCTGCTTCGGATCTGACCCATATCCGTGTCCGTGTCAAAACAGAAGCGGAAGGCCAGACAATGGTTGTGCAGGCGGAGTACCTGGATACAAGCACGAATCAGACAACGATGAAGCGGTATTCTGTAAATTATACCGGCGGTACAGGCGGTTATGAGGAAGTACTGTTTGACGTGTCCTCCGATAGTGCCGAGCTTGGAGAAAATGTGATTTTGGACCGCCTGTGCGTATATCCTTTTGGCACGCAGGCAAATGAGGAACTGAAAAATGAAGCGGCCTACATTGGCTCTGTGCAGTTTTTAGAGGAGCTTCAGGAGGGGGAGGAAGAGCCGTTGAAGATCCTTGTCATTGGCAATTCCATCACACAGCATTCTCCCAACGCCAGCCTCGGCTGGTATGGCAACTGGGGAATGGCGGCCACCAGCCCGGATAAGGATTATATCCATCTTCTGCGGGCAAAGGTACAGGAGGCCAACGACAATGTGGAGCTGTACGGCGTGAATATCTCGGAGTTTGAGAAGTATTTCTACGATCTGGATCTGGCCGGGGGAAATTACGCCAGGTATGCCGATTATGACGCGGATATCATTATCTCCACCATAGGCGCCAACGTGAAGAACGGGGCAAATGAGGGAGACGACAGCTTCGAGAATGACTATACCTTTACGAAAGAAAAGTACAAGGCAATTCTGGATTACTTCAATCCGGACGGGGACGCCCAGATCATCGTGGGCAACATGCCCCTTACCAGCGCGGAGAATGAGGCGGTTCTCAGCGAGGCCGCAGATGCGTACGGTTATCCCTACGTGGATATGTCGGATCTGACGGATGCGCAGTACAAAGGCCAGGCAGACGCACTGAAGGAAGCGTTTGGGGTTGACTCTATCAACCAGGGCGTATTGAATCATCCCGGAGACGCAGGGATGGCGGCCATTGCCAATGAACTTTGGACGGTGCTGGAGTCTTATGTTAAGGCAAATTTAGGCTTAAAATAAGCAGTTTGTAGAAGAAACTGCGGAACAGATACCTATCATGCAGGGGGTTTCGTGTAGATTTAAGCACGAAGCCCCCCCTTGCGTTGTGCAAAAATACCATTGCTGCATGAAATATGATACCAAAGGATGGGAAAAGCACCAAACGATGGTTGCGGTTTGGCTACAGGGGAAAGTATAATATGGATAGAAAGTTTTACAGATGACGGAGGATAAGGGTGGGGGAAATGGACAGACAGCATATTATCAGGCATCCATATGGTAACTGCAATAAGAATTTAACCATAAATGAATTATATCATGCGGGAATCCCGTATTATCCGATATTTGCATATAGCTTTGGCTTTAGCTTTGACCCTGGCAGGGACAGTTTGCTGGGCAACGCGATTTCGACTTATTATGAGCCCTTGTCTTACGCTTATGAGATTGACCCGATTTATCAAGTGTATGGAATAGAGACCTATATTGAGGACAAGGATGAGGATAAAGACGCGTTTTTAAAAAAATTATGCCGGCTTTTGGAGATATCCAATGTAGCCTGCCAGATGGATGCATATTATGACCCGAGTACCGCTTACAATGGATTATATCAGACTACGCATACAAAGGGGCATGGCCGGATCATAACGGCAATGGATGAGGATTTTGTTTATTATTATACTACGCACAAGGATGATCCGGTCAGCCGGTTTGGGATTAGCCGGGACGATATGCATCTTGCGTGTGAATGTCTTGTCCGCTTTAGGTATCCAAAAGTTTTGAATGACAGGGCGATGCGGCAGGCTGTATTACAGAAGATTCTATATCAATGGTTTGTGGATGTGGATTATCGGAAAATGTTTGATGATCTTGTTTGTTTTTCGGAAGCAATACGGGATTGTCGTACATTGAGTGATGAGATAGATCATCAGTTTGCACCGGGAATCGTGCCAAATTCGAGATTGTTTCGGAACTTAAATATAATCCGCTGCTCCAGAGGGGCTACGGCAACGTTTCTGCAGGGGTATATGAATGAATTTGGAAATGAGAAGTATCAAGGACCAGCGGAACTGATGAAGCGCTCTTTGGAATTGTGGAGGATGGAAAAGGCTTTGCTGGTGAAGTATGGATTGACAGGAAGGGCATCGATTCAGGAGGCTATGGCGGATTATTTGGTGGAGATAGGCGGTATTGACAGGATTATCTACATCGCGCACCATGGATTTGAGAATACCTTTTTCAATAAGATCATTCACGTCGAAGGGGGAAGGGTTTCTGAGGCGTAGTTTATTTTGAATTGCTGTGGTGAACAATTCGAGGTCAAAAAACGACAATTGAGGGACAGGTTGGTTTTTTGGGGGAAATTTGTGGTATAGTCGATTCATAGAGTGGTGAATGAATTACAGTGAGGATATTCCTATGAAAAAAGTTAACTTGGATTATCTTTATACCGCGAGTCATTGCACTATATTTTTATATTTTGGGGAGGCGTAGTATGTCGAATGCTTTAACAAAAGAACAAGAGATCGTAATCCTATTATCAAGAGTAACATTTTGTGAAGAAGTAAAAGAACGGATTAATTCCATCGTGTCGCAACAACTCAATTGGTTTGAAGTATATAAGTATGGACTATACCATAAGACTTTGGCCCTATGCATAAGCAATTTGAAAAAGTTAGTATCAAAGCAGTTAATAATGCCCAAGATTCTCCAATCCACTTACATGTTTATTTTGGAGGGAAACAAACATGTTGTTGGTATATATGAAAAAGAAATACAAATATTGAGAAACGAATTAGAGAAGAGAGGGGGCTAAAATGGAAAATGTACATGAGTCATTTGCCAAAATATCAAAAAATTGTCGATTCGCCTTATGTCAGCAATCGAATTGAATTCGACTTTAGATTTGCGTTAGATGATACACTCAATAAAGAGCCAGTAAATGAAATTGTTGATTTTTTCCGGATGCATCACTTCTTTGCGCCATCACATGAATTAATGCACCTGTGCACACACTTTTATGATGAGGCAACGCATGGGGATACGATTCGGGCAGCCAAAGATTTGAATTTGATAAAGCTTTGTGACATTCGTGAATTTATTCTTAGAAACAAAGTGGAGCAGGTTCTCGATGGAACTCTCACATTTTCTATAAAACACCGACTTGAGAAGCAGTTCTATTTAACGCTGCACTATTTGCAACTGGTATATAATGATGGCTACGAAGCTTCATATATACAACAACTAAATATTGACGATATTAGCTTTTTGAATACATTTAAATCAGATGCTATCAATGATCAGAATCAGTTCAAGAAAAATTTCTGGGAAAGATTTTTCTCCTGTGGAAATGAGGACGAACTTATGAAAGGACAGGGAGATAATTGAAAAAGAAAAGTTCAAAATGGAAAACCCTGCGATGGGCGTTTTCGTTAGCCTGGAAGTTTGACTGGCGAAAACTAGTGGGCTGGTACAGCCTTGGTATCATCGTGGCGATTTTGCCGTCAGTCTCCCTGCTCTTCAATCGACAGGTGGTGCAACTGCTGACCGCGTATATCGTGGATGGCACGGGTAGCTTCGCTGCCACACTGCCGTCATTGCTGGCATACGGTTTCACCATGATCCTCATTGGCTTGTCCGCGCGTGTTAATAATAATCTGGTCTACATGATGATGTATGACACGTATTATCTCGGCATGATGGAACTGGCGATGGACCAAGTACCGAAGATCAAGCTTCTAGACCTAATGAAGAAAGATATCCGGGACAAGTATAGCTTTGCAATCCAGCGCCCCGGTTCTATCACGGACATCATCAGCGAATCCTGCCAGATTGTGACGAAGTTTGTGATGATCACATCGCTGCTCGTGGTGGCGTTTAACCTGTCTGTGTTCGTCTTCCTGCTCACATTTCTATATGTGTTGGGGATGTTCGTGATGAACCTGCTGTTGACGGAAGACGACAAATTTAGCTGGGACGTGGTGGTGGAGTATGAACGACGTGCTGAGTATTATGAAATGCTACCGTTTTCCCCCGGCATTGCGAAAGAAAACAGGGTATTTCACAATGAAGAGAAAATCGTGGAACAATGGCATCAGAATTATGATCTGGTGGACAGGCATTTCCTGGATCACGCCAAAGCTGTTGAAAAGCGTAACTTTATCAGTGGCATCGTCTACTATGTGTTCCTGGCCGTCATCATTGTCTATTCCCTAATTGCTGTGGCGAACCATACCATGACCGCCGATATGTTTCTGGTGCTCTACACACTCTGTATGAACATCTATCAGGCGATTCTGGGATTCGCAAGGGAGATCCTGTACCTGAACCGTGGGTTGCAGGCTGCCGGAAACCAGCTGGAGTTTTACGAAATGCCAATCTTCACCGAGTCAGATGACGGAGACCAGCCGTTTGAGAAGGCTGATGAAGAGACCGTGTTCCGCGCAGAGCATCTGACCTTCGGCTATACGGCAGAGAAAATGACTCTTGATGATTTGAATTTCTCGATCAAGAAAGGTGAGGTTATCGCCCTTGTCGGCAGCAACGGTTCGGGAAAGACAACACTGACGAAGTTGCTGCTCGGAATGTTTGCACCGACTGGAGGCAAGCTGTGGCTGTATGGCAAACCATACACAGAGGTGACACGGCAGAATATCCGGGAATTAGTTGGCGTATTCTTTCAGGATTTTTACATATTCCATCACACACTGCGGGAAAACGTGGGCTATGGCGACGTGAAAAACGTGGGGAATGTGGAGAAGATCCGCGAGGCAATCCGCAAAGGCGGCGCGGAGCAGATTGTGGCGAAGATGCCGGACGGTCTCGAAACACTGCTCAACCGCGACGTGGATAAGAGCGGTGTGGTGCTCTCGGGCGGCCAGAATCAGCGCGTGGCGGTTTCCCGCGCGCACATGAGCGACCGGGAGGTGCTGATCTTTGACGAACCGGCGGCAATGCTTGACCCGCTCGCCGAGATGCAGCAGTTTATGAATATCAAGGAATCGCTGAATGGCCGCACGGCGGTGCTTATCAGCCACCGCGTGGGTTTCGCGAGGCTCGCCGACCGTATCTTCATGATGGATGGCGGACGTCTGGCGGAAGTCGGCACACACGATGAGCTGATGGCGAAGAAGGGCTTATACGCGCACTTCTTTGAGGAACAGGCACAGTGGTACCGTACAGAGGAGGGAAACGCATGAAGAATGAGAACACCAGAGAACGTATTTCATTGAAAAATGCCATTATCCTGCTCGGGAAGGCCCTGGGACTGAGTTACCGTGTGCGGACAAAGGCATCCATCGCCGTCAGCCTGATCGGTTTTGCCGCGGCGCTGCTGCCCTCCCTCATTTCCAGGTCGCTGCAGGGCTTCACCGACAGTATGTATACCTTGTACATGGAGGGGGTGCCCGCCCTTCGCACCGCGTTAATCCTCTTCGGGATTCTCGTCGCGCTGTATACCGGACAGGCAGTATATGACTCCCTGTCTGCCTATTATAATCGTGTGGACGCCATCCATATCCATACGTTCCTGCGTGAACAGCTTATTCGTATCAGCTGCCGTGTGCAGTATAAGTATATTGATAACTACGATAACTTCAAGGAGCGCTCGGAGTTTATCAAGACCAATACAGGTGAGCTGTTGGCGAACAGCATCCAGCAGATCCTCGTAGTGCTGCAGAGCATCATCACCTTTGTCAGCCTCCTTGTGCTGATCTGGCAGGTGGACTGGATGATTGTTGTGGTGCTGCTTGTCACGACCGTCCCCTCCGTGATCCTGGCCTACCTCCAAAAAGACGATGATTACCGCAGGCGCACCAAGTGGATGAAAGAGGGGGCGCTGATGATTCATTACTATTGGGACGGCACTCGTCAGAATCGCATGAACGAAGTGCGCTTTCAAGGGCTGCACGACTACATCCGCCGTAAGTGGCGGGACATGGGCAATCGCTTTATCGCTGCCAAGAACGCCATGACAAAGAAGCACGTACTGTATAACTCTATTGCAGATATCCTGCGCAACGGTGTGTATGTCTTTGTGCTGATCGTGGTAGGACTGAAAATCTTCGATGACCCTTCCGTTGGTCTCGGTATGTTCATGCTGGTGATGACCGGCGCATCGCAGTTCCAGAAAGTAGCAACGACCATTTTCGTGTCGTCTGCACAGATCATCGGCAACGTGAAATATTTTGAGGAGTTCTTTGCTTTCTATGATCTCGAGATGGACGAAGCGGACGAACATGCCAAACCGATCGAGAACCCGGACATCACATTCCGGGACGTCAGCTTCGCCTATCCCAACACCGACCACGAGGTGCTGCACAACATCAATGTAACAATCCCATACGGGCAGAAGGTCGCTATTGTCGGCGAGAACGGCTCCGGCAAGTCCACCTTTGTCAATCTGCTCTGTGGGATGTACAACTCCTACCGAGGCGAGATTAAAGTGGGCGGAAAGTCTTTGGTGGAAAACGTGCCTGCCGTGCGCGAGACGTTGGCTGTGGTATTTCAGGATTTTGGAAAGTACGAGGACAGTATCCGGTATAACATCAAGGTCTCCGATCTCGCGAAAGAAGCGACAGATGAAGAGATTCTTGCACTGACGAAGGTGACCGGCGCGTATGACGCCATCAAAGCACGTCCAGCAGGGTTGGATGAACAGGTGGGTACCTTCGCAGAGCAGGCAAGTAACTTCTCGGGCGGCGAATGGCAGAAAGTCGCACTGACCCGTGCGCTGTATCGCGATCAGGCCAATATCGTTATTCTTGATGAACCCACTGCCGCGCTCGATCCTATGGCGGAAGCCACTCTTTATCGGAATTTTACACCGATGACCGGTCCTCGCACAACTTTGATGATCTCGCACCGATTGGGGTTCACGAGTTTCATCGACCGCATCTTAGTGTTTGATAACGGTTTTATTGTTGAAGACGGCACCCACGAAGAGTTGATGAAGTTGAATGGCCACTACGCAAAAATGTATCGAGCGCAGTCTCAATGGTATCAATAAAGTCCAGCTAAGAAATGTCAAGAGGTAAAATAAAAAATGTTTAAAAAATTTTTTTCGAGCAGTTGACGCAAAAAAAGGGTAACCTTAATAAACCCATTACTATGGGATTTTTAAAATTTGATCCATATCTCCATTAAGCAGCGATGTTCACAGATCCTGGGTGTTCTGCCGCATAACGTTCACGGTGTTCTTCCGGCGTAATGAGCTCAAACGGCTTATTATCCCGGAGCATAGCGAAAATGATGTTGCAGATCTTATGCATAACGGCTCCGACAGCAACGATCTTTTTCTTGCTGGCACATTTACGGATGTAATAGTCATAAATGACCGGGTTTACAGGCGCTTTTGTTCCTTTATCCATTTTCAGGTTGTTTATGGCGATCATATGCAGGATACGCCGCGCAAGGCTGGAGCCCCGCTTGGACATGTGGACCCTGTCTCCCTTGAACTTACCGGAATCATTTACACCGGGGTCCATCCCAAAGTAAGCAAAGAGCTTCTTAGGTGAAGGGAACAGGTCAAAGGAACCCATTTCGGCGATCAGGACAACAGCGCTTAAAAAGCCGACACCGCGCAGGGACTGGAGGAGACAGACGCGCTCATATACAGGCTGCCCCTGCAGTTTGTCCACGGCTCCGCGCAGCTCCGTGAGTATGGAGTCCAGATGCTTCTGGTACTCCCGGTAGGAATTTATGTACAGCCTGATCCTTAGCGCGTTGCTGGGAAGAGCGCGTCCGAATATAGCGGCGTCTTTCGCGGCGGCGTATATGGCATCGTATTTGGCAAGGGCATACTTTTCCCCAAAGCGCGCCGTGCCGCGGATGGTTTCCACAAGTTCGTCTTTTGGGGCCGCAAGCATGTCCGCCGCGAGGGGGTAAGCTTCCAGAAGCTTTAAGGATGTCTGGGTTGTGACCTTGCTGAACACATCCAGGTACGCGGGGAAGGACACTTTGAGTTCCGCGTTAAGCTTCAGCGCGATGGCGGACTGCAGATCCTTGAAATAATAGTAGTCACGCGCGAGATTGCGCAGGTCAATGACTGCGTCATCCGGGACAATGGAAGTCTTAAGGGAGGCATCCAGGCCGACTTTAGCAGCTTTTTTTGAATCAAATTTATCATTATGTAGTTTCCTTACGTTCATATTTGTGCTATTCTTAGTAATGATAGGATTAATGACTGAGCAGTCAAACCCCTTATCACGAAGGAAGCACAGGAGCGGGATGTGGTAGATCCCGGTGGACTCAAGGAAGCAGCGGCTTTCGAGAGAATACGTCTCTTGCGCTTCCTTTATTTTTGAGACGGCAAGCTCACGGGACTGGGGATCAGAGTGTAAGATCTTAAATGGTTTTCCGATGAGAACGCCATTGGGGAGCATGATGGACATCCAGGTGAAATCCGCGCCGACATCAAGCCCGACAGAGAGATAGGGGATGCTTTCGAGCATCTTGAGTACTTTTTGATAATGCATAGTAATATCCTTTCCGGCAGGTATCCATTTCCAAAAGGTGGATACACAACCTAGCGGCTTATACAGGTATAGCCTGGGGCTTCCCAACCAGCCAAAACATAAATCACCACCGAATGGATTGACAGACTTTCTAAGAGGTATCACCAGCCGGGAAGCCGGTTCCCAAGGAGAGAACGTCAATGATCCTGCCTTCAGTGATTATACCTCAATATTTTGTCTGGCGCATTAAGGAAACCTCAGACATGGTAAATAAAGTTGCCATATAACTTCTGATGGAGGGGGAGTTCCTCCTTCCGTTATATCTATATAGATTTATTAGATTAGACTTTGTAACTATTAACCAGTAGTCATTCTTGACTACACCATTATTATACTAGGGAGGAAAACGTTATGACGTCAGATAAAGAGAAAATAGAAGAATTAGAAAACCGCATAGCGGAACTGGAAAATTTTGTTGAAATGTTAAAAATCAGCAATTCACAGATTATTTTTCAGCATAATCCAATGGGTGATTTGATACTTGATCACTGCACCCTGGAGATTTCAAATTGCACAATGGGAGATGTTTTAGCTGCTGACTGCAGACAGATTGAAGATGCAGAGGAGCGGGTAGAGGAACTGTTCTCAAATTTGGAGGATATTGAGCAGCGGATTGAGGAAGCCGAAGGGAAGATGGAAGATTTAAATGAGGTGAAAACATGTTTCGAGGATTATCCTTCTTCTTAAAATTCAGTTGGAAAGAGAATAAATCATATATTTTTTTGAATGTGCTAAATCAGCTGCTAGCGGGGCTGCTGCCGTTGGTAACCATCACCGTCCCCAAATGTATCATTGACGAATTGCTGGGAAATCAGTAGCTGGAACTGGTTGCCATATATGTTATGCAACCTGGAAAGCCCGGAGTTTTATGACATGAAGGAGAAAGCTGTATATTCCGACTCATAAGGGTTCATCCGCAATTATCCGTTTTCCTATTGAATATCCCCGTTTATGTGGTAAGATATTATTAAGCTTATCTATCGGAGGGATTTTATGCATATAGAAACCAAGCTGGAACTGCAAAGCTTTTATCCGGCAGAGCTGGAAGTCGCAAATATCTGCCAAACAGACAGTAAGCTTCT
>CALWLN010000069.1 GCA_944381535.1 uncultured Lachnospiraceae bacterium | reverse complement strand
ATCCGGCGTTCCGATATTTTTCAGACTGCTGGTGGTTTTCGGATAAACCTTCGCCTTACATTTGTACTCGCTGCACAGGTCCTTATATTGGCGAGTCATACATTCGTTCCCGCCGACTATCACTACACTCATTTTTTATCTCCTTTCCCGGAAGTTAGCATATGCTAACCGTTGTTGAAAATATTTTTCTTTTCCGTTCCGTTTCCGGTATTCACCCGGCGCCATTCCCTTCACATCCCGGAAAGCCCTTGCAAATTTGCTTCCGTTGTCATATCCGTGTTCCCCGGCTATCTCCAGAATGGATTTGTCGGTGGATTCCAGCATGTACGCGGCGGATTCCATTTTCTGTGTACGGATGTAGACATAGAGTGGAACCCCGTATACCGCCTTGCAGGCGTTCTTGATATAGGTGCCGGATACATGAAAGTGGTCGGACAACTGTTCCAGTGTAATCCGCTCTTCCATATGTCCGGTCAGATACCGGCTGACCGCCTTTGCAAGGGTTACCTGGGATTTTGGAAGGGTACGGGTGCCAAACTCATCCTGCCCGGTATCCAGCACACTTAAAAATAACAGCAGCTCCAGAATTTTAATCTTAAAGTTCCATTGGAAAATACGCAGTCCGGGATATTTCCGAAGCCCTTGCGATCAGAAGGTCACCGGGGGCAATATAGCAGAATTCCTCCCTGAAATTGCATTCCATACGTCCTTCCCGGCAGTGGTGAATCTCAATTACATCATCGGAGACCGGCCCTCCCATTCCTCCGTCTGTAAATCCTCATGATTAGTCATTGCTAACCGCCAGATAAAGAAACAGGGAGACGCAGGATGGAAGCTTACGTCTCCCTAAAAAGGTTTATTTCTTCGGATGGCAGGAGCCACTCATGGGGCAATTCCCGCACCCGCCTCCACAGGAGGATTTTCCTTTCTTCTTATCACGGACCATGCTGACAATGACAGCCGCAACCACGGCGATCAATATCACGCAGACAATTATCGTTGCTATATTTTCAGAAATCCATGTAAGCATTTCCATCCCTCCTGTTCTTGATAAAATATTCATTAGCCGCTTTATCTGTACCCTTAACGGCTTTCATTACATATTAATTGACCGCCTTTTTCGTCACCTTAACGGTTTTGGTCAGCCTGGTAGACTCTTTATAAGGCCTGAGGAGCATATACAGTATCAAAATCAGTACCGCAATGGCCACGATCAGACCGATGACATTGACATTTCCGGTAAAGACGGAGCCAAACTGATAAACCATCAACGCAACTGCATAGGCGAACACACACTGATAACCGATGGCAAACCAGGTCCACTTTGCGGAGTTCATCTCCCGCTTGATGGCGCCGATTGCCGCAAAGCAGGGAGCGCAGAGCAGGTTAAATACCAGGAAGGAATATCCGGTGATTCCTGTAAACGCGGTAGCCAGGTTCTGATAAACCGTACCGTCGCCGCCGCTGTAAAGAATTCCCATGGTTCCCACAATATTTTCCTTGGCCACCAGACCGGTGATGGAAGCCACAGCGGCCTGCCAGTTGCCCCAACCCAGAGGTCTGAAAATCCAGGCAAGAACGCTGCCGATAGCTGCCAGGATGGAGGAATCGATCTCTTCCTCGGACAACATCCGGAACGTGCCGTCTACAAAACCGAAGTAGGTCGTAAACCAGATGACGATCGTGGACAGCAGAATGATGGTTCCCGCCTTCTTGATGAAGCTCCAGCCGCGCTCCCACATGGAGCGGAGCACATTGCCCACGGTGGGGAGGTGGTAGGCAGGCAGCTCCATGACGAAGGGAGCCGGGTCGCCGGCAAACATTCTGGTCTTCTTCAGCATGATACCGGAAACGATGATAGCAGCCATACCGATAAAGTAAGCGGAGGTTGCCACCCATGCGCTGCCGCCGAAAATAGCGCCCGCGATCATGGCGATAAAGGGAACCTTTGCTCCGCAGGGGATGAAGGTGGTGGTCATGATCGTCATGCGGCGGTCTCTCTCATTTTCAATGGTACGGGAGGCCATGATTCCCGGCACGCCGCAGCCGGTACCCACAAGCATGGGAATAAAGCTCTTACCGGAGAGACCGAATTTGCGGAAGATCCGGTCCAGCACAAAGGCGATACGGGCCATATAACCGCAGGCCTCCAAAATCGCCAGCAGCAGGAACAGCACCAGCATCTGAGGCACAAAGCCAAGGACAGCGCCCACACCGGCCACGATACCGTCGTTAATCAATCCGGCAAGCCAGTCAGCCGCGCCGGCTGCTTCCAGACCGTTCCCTACCAGCACGGGAATACCCGGTACCCATACGCCATAGTCGGCGGGATCCGGCTCCTCAAAACCGTTCTCCTCAAGGTAACTCACTGCGTCCAGATAGGTCATGGGAACGGTGGTCTCCTCATCGGCAACCTCAGGAATCTCACTGTAATAAGCCGTCATCTCATTGATTGCCAGCGTCTCCTCGTCTTCCACCTCTACGATAGCAGAATCGGAAGAAGAAGTAAAGGCCTGAAGTTCTGCCAGAGCAGCATCAGCGTCAAAGTCCTCCGCCTCGGTGTCAATGCCCACAAAGGCCTCCACCGCCTGCATGGCCGCAGTATGATCACCGCTCACTTCCTCATATTCAGCGCTTCCGATACCAAACAGGTGCCAGCCGTCACCGAACAATCCATCATTGGCCCAATCGGTAGCGGCGGTCCCCACCGTCACCATGGAGATGTAATAAACCAGGAACATGATCACCGCAAAGATGGGCAGTCCCAGCCAGCGGTTCGTCACAACCTTATCAATCTTATCGGAAGTGGTAAGCTTGCCGACGGATCTCTTCTTATAGCACCGCTTGATCAGTTCTCCGATGTAGACATAGCGCTCGTTGGTGATTATGGACTCAGCGTCGTCATCCAGCTCCTTTTCCGCAGCCTTGATATCCGTCTCGATATGAGCCAGAACGTCCTGATTCAGCTTCAGCTGCTCCAGCACTTTTTCGTCCCGCTCAAAAATTTTGATGGCGTACCAGCGCTGCTGTTCCTCCGGCATATGATGTACGGCAGCCTCTTCAATGTGGGCAATGGCATGCTCCACAACGCCGGAGAAGGTGTGCATGGGAACCGTCTTCCCGTTTTTGGCTGCGTCAATGGCACTCTCCGCGGCTTCCATAATACCGGTGCCTTTCAGCGCGGAGATTTCAACCACCTTACATCCCAGCGCCTTTGCAAGTTCGGCAGAGTTGATCTTATCGCCATTTTTCCGAACCACATCCATCATATTGATGGCGACGACAACAGGAATGCCCAGCTCCGTGAGCTGCGTGGTCAGATACAGGTTCCGCTCAAGGTTGGTACCGTCAATGATATTCAAAATCGCGTCAGGGCGCTCGGTGATCAGATAATTTCTGGCCACCACTTCCTCCAGTGTATACGGAGAAAGGGAATAAATACCGGGAAGGTCGGTGATGATGACGCCGTCATGCTTCTTCAGCTTGCCTTCCTTCTTCTCCACCGTAACTCCCGGCCAGTTTCCCACAAACTGGTTGGAACCGGTCAGCGCGTTGAACAGGGTCGTCTTACCGCTATTCGGGTTACCCGCAAGGGCAATTCGCAAATCCATAATCATTTCCTCACTTTCTCAATTAGCATTTGCTAACCAATGTTCTAAATATATGGGGGAAGTATCCCCCTTTATGACCATGCGTTCTCACTCGACTTCGATCATTTCCGCATCGGCTTTGCGAAGCGAAAGCTCATAGCCGCGGACCGTCACTTCGATGGGATCTCCCAGAGGCGCAACCTTGCGGATATGTACCTCCGTGCCCTTTGTCAGCCCCATATCCATGATACGGCGTTTGACGGCTCCTTCGCCGTGGAGCTTTACCACTCTGACCGTGTCACCGATATTTGCCTGTTTCAGCGTCTTCATTCCCGTTCCCTCCTTGAAACATAATTTTAAGTGTAACTGCCGTAGAAAATCAGATCATGATCTTCTGCGCCATTTCCTTACTGACTGCAATGCGGGAGTCCTTCACATTCACAATGACATTGCCGCCCATGGCGTTGACCACGGTGACGGCCCCTCCCACCACAAACCCAAGGTTCTCAAGATGTGCTTTGACCTCCTGTTTTCCTCCGATTTTCTTGATGATCTTTTCTTCTCCAACTTCTGCAAGTGTAAGCGGCATCATGTTTCCACCTTCCTTGAAGCACATATTAATTAGCATTTGCTAACCATTGGTTCAAAACATAGGTTAGCTCTTGCTAACCAACTATCATTATAATCTTGCCCTGTGGTTTTGTCAATAGTTTTTTTTAAATCTATAAAATCTTGATTTTCGGGCATATTTATGGTATGCTATCGCTTGACCTTAGCACATTTTGTTTACAACCTCAGATCAGAAGGAGGAATCTGTTATGCCCATGCAGGAATCCGGGGAGATGTATCTGGAAACCATCTATATTTTGTCCAGACAGAGCAGCTTTGTCCGCTCCATTGATGTAGGTGAATATATGGGGTACTCCAAGCCCAGCGTAAGCCGCGCCGTCAGTATTTTAAAAAAGAACGGCTTTGTCACATCCGACAGGGAGGGATATCTGTCCCTTACCGAAAGCGGTCTTGAGGTTGCCCGGAAAATCTATGAACGGCACACCATGCTGACAGACTTTCTGATACGCCTGGGTGTGAACGAAGAACAGGCCACAAAAGACGCCTGTAAAATGGAGCACTATATCAGCGATGAGACCTTTGAAGCAATGAAGCGCCATGCGCAAAAATATCAGGAAAAGCTTTAAAAATAGAGGGAACGGTTTTTGCTCCGTTCCCTTTTTTTATCCTATGCCGGTTTCCTTTTCACCATTTTGAACCAATATCGCTGACAGCTATAACGATACTGTCGATGCCCAGCAGGATTAAGTAAGTTCCAATCAAAAAACCTA
>CALWLN010000068.1 GCA_944381535.1 uncultured Lachnospiraceae bacterium | reverse complement strand
GGAAAAAAGAAGTTTCATCATCTTTCTCTTGGCATGAAAACCATGGTTTCCACGATCATCTGTCTGGCAAGTAATAAAGAGGTCATTCTTTTAGACGAACCGGTCCTGGGCTTCGACGCAATTATGCGGGTGGAGTTTTACGATATGCTCTCTGAGAGTTTTCAGAAACACCCGCGGATTATTATCGTATCCACCCACATCATTGAAGAAATCGCAAAAACCATTCAAAAGCTGATCATTATCGATAAAGGAAACATCCTCTTCTTTGATACTTTGCAATCGGTTGAAATGCCTTTGCAAGATTTCTTTATACAAATGGTGGGGCATAAGGGAGGTATCACACGATGAAAGCTATTTTTGCAATCGTAAAACGCTTGCTTGCAAGCAATAAGATCAGTTTTATCCTTACGGCCCTTGTGGTACTTTGTGCCACATCTTCCGGTGATGTTGTTTTGAGCAACGGAAATTATACCTGGCTGCTTGCTGTTTTAACCCCATTCTTTTTTGTGTTTTATGATTTCACAAAGTTAATGCATTTGGGAGCCAGCAAAAAAGATTACTATTTCGGCTGCCTCATCAGCTATGGGCTGCTGGCGTTTGGCATTTCTCTTGTCAACACAGTCATACATCTGTTGATTGACCCCAGATATCCGGCGCGGACCGTTATCAATATGATGGACGTGTGTAAATGGACGGAAAACGGGATTCTCGTTGCCGGATTACAGCAAATGTTCTTTTTACTGCTTGTTATGGTTTTCCTTCATGTGCTGTTATCCATGCAGACACATTGGTATGGGTGGCTGACGGACGCAGTGTTAGCTGCAATTATCTGTATTTTTACGCCGATCGCGCCATTGCGCGCCATCCTGGCCGGATTTTTCCGGATGATCATGCTTAACGGCAATGCTGTCCTGCATATTTGCGTTTGTCTGTTACTAAGCGCTGCGTTATCTCTCGGAGGGCTTGCGGTCTTAAAAAGAAAAAATTTATAGACATGAGGGACAGCCATGATTCGGATAAAAGCAGTGGATGCGCAAAGACAACAAATCAAGATGGCGTTTGTAGACGAATCATTATAATTCTGAAAACCGTTGTTATGCGTCAGAGCAAGAAGAAAAAGGGGGAGGCAGCTTCCTCATTAACCCATGAAATGTCTCTTTTTTGCGCCTCCCCCAGCCACGTTTACCGAAAATACTATAGGAAACGACAAATAAATTTGCCGTTTCCTATAGTTTAGCAGTTCGAATGCTCCCCAAAATTCCGGTGCAGCAGCTTATGCTCCTTCCCCTTCAGCAACGTCTGGTACAGATTCGTCACAATGGGGTTGTCGTCCGACTTCTTGATCTGGATATCATTGTCCGCGTCGTACAGACCCTTGGCCCGTGCAGCCTTGGTTCTGGGACCGGCGCCCAGGGGCTGGCCGCCTCCCATGATACAGCCACGACGGCAGGCCATCACCTCCACGATATCGAAGGTTTCCTCCCCGGACTCAATCTTCTGAATCAGCTCTTCGGCGTTTCGAAGGCCGTTGACCACAGCGGCACGCACCTGGCGGCCGTGATAGTCGAAGGTAAGGACCTTGCATTCGTTGTCCCCACGCACGCCGCTCTGGCGGATGACATCAATCTCCGTGCGCTTGCTGGTCTGGGCCAGACGGCGCAGTACCGCTTCCATAACGCCGCCGGTGTTTCCGAAAATGACACCGGCGCCGGAGCCGATACCGAAGGGCATGTCACAGGATTCCGCCTCCAGCATATCAAATTTGAAGCCGGCGGTCTGGATCATGTTGGCCACCTCGGTGGTGGTCAGAACATAATCCACATCCTGGATTCCGTCCGTCATGGACTCGGGCCGTAAGATCTCACCCTTCTTGGCGGTACAGGGCATGATGGCTACGGACACCAGCTTTTTGCCCTCGTTCTTTTCCGGATCCTTAAAATATTCCCGGATCACAGCGCCCAGCATTTGCATGGGGGAGCGGCAGGTGGAAATATTCTGCACAAGCTCCGGGTGGCGGTTCTCGCAGTAGGTGACCCATCCCGGGCAGCAGGAGGTAAAGAGGGGCAGCTTTTCGCCGGACTTAAGTCTCTCTAAAAATTCCTTGCTCTCCTCCATGATGGTGAGGTCCGCGCCCACGGTGGTGTCGTACACCTCGTCGAAGCCCATGCGGTGCAGGGCGGCTACCAGCTTGCCCGTGACATTCTCCCCGTGGGGAATCCCCAGAGCGTCGCCCAGAGCAATACGCACCGCCGGCGCAATCTGCGCCACCACCCGGGTGTCGGGGTCGTTCAGTGCGGCCCAGACAGGGGTCTTGTTGGTGTGAATACTGATAGCTCCGGTGGGACAGACAGCCCGGCACTGACCGCAGTTGACACAATCGGTCTCTGCCAGGGTCTTCTGGAAGGCAGGCGTCACCATGGCCTCCGTGCCCCGGTAGGCAAAATCAATGGCGTTGACGTTCTGTACGTTGTCGCAGACCCGGACGCAGTCGCCGCAGAGAATACACTTGTTGGGATTTCTCACAATGGCCGGGGAGGAAAAATCCACCGGGTAGCTGGTCTTGCGGTTCTCAAAGGGCACATCCAGAACGCCCAGACGTCTGGCCAGGGACTGCAGGGTGCAGTCGCCGTTCTTGATACAGGTGGTACAATCCCGGTCGTGGGCCGCCAGAAGCAGCTGCACGATCATTTTCCGGTATTTCATCAGCCGGGGCGTGTTGGTGTAGATCACCATGCCGTCCCGAGGCTGCTCGGAGCAGGACGCGAAGGTCCGGCCCCGGTTGTCCTCCACCGTACACAGGCGGCAAGCGCCGTACACCGAAAGCTCGGAGTGATAGCACAGGGTGGGAAGGTCGATGCCTTCCCTGCGGATGATGGAAAGGATATTGGGCTCATCCGTAAATTTTACTTTTCTTCCGTCGATGGTAATAAATCCCATGATTACACCTCCTGACCGGCGATAGAAATTGCGCCGAAGGGACAGTTATCCACACAGCTTCCGCACTTGATACAAACCGTGGAGTCGATGGTAAAGGGCTTTCGGATCTCCCCGTGGATGGCCTCTACAGGACAGTTTCTGGCGCACTTGGAACAGCCCTTACATTTCTCCTTGTCAATGACGTAGGTCCGCATGCTCTGACAGACGCCGGCACGGCATTTTTTCTCGAAAATGTGCTCCTTATACTCCTCGGGGAAGGCCTGCATGGTGCTGACCACCGGAAGGGGAGCGCTCTTTCCAAGGCCGCACAGAGCCGTGTTCTGAATCATGTCGGCCAGGGTTGCCAGATGCTCCATGTCGTCTTCCTGGCCTTTGCCGTCCACGATACGCTCCAGGATATCCAGCATACGCTTGGTGCCCTCCCGGCAGGGGACGCACTTGCCGCAGCTTTCCCGCTGGGTAAAATTCATAAAGAACCGGGCAACCTCTACCATACAGGTGTGGCGGTCCATGACCACCAGGCCGCCGGAACCAATCATGGCGCCTCTCTTTTTCAGCGAGTCAAAATCCAGGTTGATGTTCAGATCCGTTTGAATCAGACATCCACCGGAGGGACCGCCGATCTGAACGGCCTTGAACTCCTGGTCGTCTTTGATGCCGCCGCCGATATCGTAGATAACTTCCCGAAGGGAGGTCCCCATGGGAACCTCGATGAGGCCGGTATTTTTCACGCTGCCCGTCAAGGCGAAGGCCTTGGTGCCGGGACTTCCCTCGGGTCCGATACTCTTAAACCATTCCGCGCCGTTTGTGATGATCATGGGCACGTTGGCGTAGGTTTCCACGTTGTTTAAGACCGTGGGCTTTTCAAAGAGGCCCTGCTCCACGGTGCGGGGCGGTTTTACACGGGGCATACCGCGCTTGCCCTCAATGGAAGCCGTAAGGGCGCTGCCCTCACCGCAGACGAAAGCGCCTGCGCCCCGGTTGATATGTAACCGGAAGGAAAAAACCGTTCCCAGGATGCGCTCTCCCAAAAGGCCCCGCTCCTCCGCTTGGGCAATGGCATTTTTCAGCCGCTCGATGGCCAGGGGATACTCCGCCCGTACATAGATATAACCCTCCTGGGCGCTGACTGCGTAGGCGGCAATCAGAATACCTTCAATCATCTTGTGAGGGTCGCCCTCCATGATGGAGCGGTCCATGAAGGCTCCCGGGTCGCCCTCGTCTCCGTTACAGACCACGTACCGGACCTTTTCCTTCTGACGGGCCACCTGGCGCCATTTATAGCCGGTCTGGAAACCGCCGCCTCCCCGGCCACGCAGGTTGGATTCTTCCACCAGGTCCACAACCTCCTCCGGCGTCATGTCAAAGAGTACTTTGGCCAGGGCTTGGTAGCCGCCCTTGGCGATGGATTCCTCAATGTTCTCCGCGTCAATGTGACCGCAGTTTTTAAGGACTAGCCGGGTTTGCTTCTTATAGAAAGGTATCTCGTCCTGGGTGGGGTAGGTGACGCCTTCCTGTTTGTACAGAAGACGGTCCACCAGTTCATTCCCCAGCACGGTCTTTTCAAAAATTTCTTCGCAGTCCTCGGGTTTTACCTTGGTGTAGAGAATGCCGGCCGGCTCGATACGGACTAAGGGACCCATCTCGCAGAATCCGTGGCAGCCGCTTTTTTTGATGCCGACGGTTTCTTTCCCGTGGGCAACCTCAGGGCCGAATTCGATTTCCACCTGGGGACATTCCTTGGCCAAAGCCATCATTTTTTCATAAATTTTGGCAGAACCGCCGGAGAGACAGCCCGTTCCGGCGCAGATCAGAATGCGGTGGGTGGTCTGCTCCATATGGGAGGCCATGCGACTGCTGATTTCATTTAGCTGATCACGATTCTCAATTCTCATTTGCAGCCTCCTCCTTTAATTTTTTCAAAAGCTCCGTGGCGGCGGCAGGGGTCATGGCGGGGTGTACCTCGTCGTTCACCGTTACAACCGGCGCAAGGCCGCAGGCGCCCAGACAGGAAACCGTCTCCACCGTAAACAGCATGTCCGCGGTGGTCCGCTGTTCCCCGGTCAGACCCAGATCGCTTAAGATCCGCTCTAAAATGGGAACGGATTTCCGCACATGGCAGGCGGTTCCGTCGCAGACCTTGATGACATATTTTCCCTTGGGTTCAAAGGAAAAATTCTCGTAAAAGCTGGCTACACTGAAAGCCTTTGCCTCGGTGATGCCAATTTCTTTTGCCACATACGAAAGCAGCTCCGGCGGTAGATACCGAAATGCTGTCTGTATGTCCTGGATGATCGGGATCAGAGAATGCTCTTCTCTGGTGTGACAGGCGATGATCTCGTCGGCCTTGTCGTAGTAGGACTGATCCAGCATAAAATACCTCCTCGTAAATTTGTTTTACACATAGGAAACCCCGGTAAACTTATCCAAAAACCCCAAGTACCGGGAGTGTGATTCCCTGTTTAATTGTTAAAAATATAACAACACAATTATACCTTAATAGACCTTTTTTTTCAACTGTTTTGGAAATATAATTGCAGATGCAGCGCAGGCTGCTGCTACTTTTACGGGGTGGGGAAATTAAAAAGTTTGTTGCTCATCACAGGATTTTTGGGTTTTGGCTGGAGGTCGCCCTGGGTGGCGCATTTGTTAACGCAGACGCGCTTCCGCTCAGTTCAAGACGCAGCGGTACTAAGCTCACCGCCCGTAAACGGTCGGTTCGCTAAGTGCCTGTAGGAGGTGGAAGCATATATTTTAGCGCAATTTGGGGATTGACAGAGTGAAGGCGGTATGGTAGGCTTGACAGTAGTTAGTTGTTGCTAATTTTTGCGCAGAGGGAAACGGTTGCCCTGGCGACGTCTCTGCTCCGCTTCAGTCGTTACTAAGTGTCAGTGGCGCATAGCAGTGTTCGGACGCGAATATTTCCCGTAGTGAGGGTCTTTATTTTTTGATCGGTAGTTAGCGAAAACTAATGGGAGTTAGATAAATAGGACTTTGCGGGAGCAGGGAATACATAGTCGGGGAGCTTCCGGCACATGCCATAACCGCAAATACAGAATTATTGAAAATACATAGAAAAGGTGGTTCCTTCCATGATGATAAACAAACGGCTGATAGGAACAGTCAGCGAAAGCAAAAAATATATTGCGGCCAATGTGCTTTTTCAGTGGATCGCTCTGGTGGCGAATATCGGACTGATGACTGCAATTACAGGCTTTTTAGCGCTTCTGCTTGCGGGGGAGGCCCAAAGCCGCCACATAGGACTGACGCTCCTTGCGGCCTTCATTGCAGTGGCCCTTCGATTTCTTTGCGCCCTGGGTGCCTCCAGAATGGGCTATTTATCCTCCCGGGCGGTCAAGGGGACCCTGCGGGAGAAAATTTACGAAAAATTGCTGCGCCTTGGCGTTTCTTACCGGGAGCAGGTCAAAACCTCCGAGGTAGTCCAGGTGGCTGTGGAGGGTGTGGACCAGCTGGAAACCTACTTCGGGGCCTATCTGCCCCAATTTTTCTATGCGATGCTGGCGCCCCTCACCCTGTTTGCGTATCTGTGCTTTGTCAGCGTTCCCTCGGCCGTTCTGCTGCTGGTCTGCGTGCCGCTGATCCCGGTGGCCATTGCCGCCGTTCAGACCTGGGCGAAAAAATTGCTGTCCAGATA
Organism: uncultured Lachnospiraceae bacterium; assembly: GCA_944381535.1. GTDB lineage: Bacteria > Bacillota > Clostridia > Lachnospirales > Lachnospiraceae > 14-2. Next base: position 4,818 of record CALWLN010000068.1, on the reverse strand, counting down.
TTGGGGGCAGTACACGGCGCTGGGAGATACGTTTCTGGAAAATCTCCAGGGACTGACCACCCTGAAAATTTACCAGGCCGACGAATATAAGAACCGGAAGATGAATGAAGAGGCCGAGAAATTCCGGAAAATCACCATGAAGGTGTTGACCATGCAGTTAAATTCCATCACCATTATGGACTTGATCGCTTACGGCGGCGCGGCCCTTGGGGTGATTCTGGCTGCCACCCAGTTTGCCGGGGGCAGAGTCACTCTGGCAGGTGCCCTGCTTATCATCCTGCTGTCGGCGGAGTTCTTCATTCCCATGCGTCAGCTGGGCAGCTTCTTCCACATCGCCATGAACGGCATGGCGGCCAGCGATAAGATTTTTAAGCTGCTGGATTTGCCGGAGGGAGAGAAGGAGGGGGCGGTCTGTCCTAAGGATTGCACAATCGCCGCCGACCGGCTTCATTTTTCCTATGAGCCGGAGCGGGAGATTCTAAAGGGGATTTCTTTCACCGTTCCGAAGGGACGCTTCACTGCCTTTGTGGGAGAGAGCGGCTCCGGGAAATCTACGGTGGCTTCCATCCTTATGGGGAGGAATCCCGGCTACACCGGTTCGGTGACACTGGGCGGAACGGAGCTTCGTGGGATTGCCGAGGACAGTTTGATGAAAAATCTGACCTATGTCAGTCATCAAAGCTATCTTTTTCAGGGGACGGTGCGGGAAAACCTTTTGATGGGAAATCCCGCCGCCTCGGAGGAGGAGTTGTGGGCCGTGTTAAAACGGGTGCGGCTTGCGGAGTTTTTGAAGCAGGAAAAGGGCCTTGATACACAGCTTACAGAAAAAGCCTCGAACCTGTCCGGGGGACAATGTCAGCGGCTGGCCCTGGCCCGGGCCCTGTTACATGACAGTCCGGTTTATATTTTTGACGAGGCTACCTCCAACATCGACGTGGAAAGTGAAAATCTGATCATGGAGGAAATCCACCGTCTGGCGGAGACGAAAACGGTGATTCTCATTTCCCACCGCCTGGTAAATGTGGAGCATGCGGACAGAATCTATGTGCTGGAGCAGGGAACGTTGGCGGAGAGCGGAAGTCATCGAGAATTGTTGGCGCTCCGGGGCGTCTATGCAGCCCTGTGGAATGCGCAGCAGCAACTGGAGCACTACGGAGAGCATGATGGAGCAGCCCGGCAGCAGCCGGAACACTCTGGAGAGGAAGGTGCAGTCCAATGAAAAAAAGAAGAAGCGGATTTACGGTGATGGCACGGTTGATTGGACTGGTAAAGCCTCTGACCGGGCATATGCTGCTGGCGGTCCTTCTGGGGCTTCTGGGGCACCTGTGCGCAGCCTTTATCACCATTTTCGGTGGATATGCGCTGCTTACGGTTTTGCGGCCCCGGCAATGGATTCCCTTAGGCGCGCTGTTTCTGGCGGTTGGGATCTTTGCCCTGTTCCGGGGGCTCTTGCGCTACGGGGAGCAGGCCTTGAACCACTATATTGCCTTCAAGCTGTTGGCGCTGATTCGGGATAAGGTGTTTGGCGCCCTTCGAAGGCTCTGTCCCGCCAAGCTGGAGGGCCGGGGCAAGGGAGATCTGATTGCGGTTATCACCTCGGATATCGAGCTTTTGGAAGTCTTTTATGCCCACACCATATCGCCGGTTCTGATCGCCTCCCTGTTTACGGTGATCATGAGCTTATTTATCGGAAGCTTTCATCCGGCGCTGGGGCTTTTGGCCCTTACCGCCTACCTTGCGGTGGGCCTTGGGATTCCCCTGCTGATTTCCAAAATGAGCGGCGATGATGGGATGAAATTTCGGACCAGATCCGGGGAACTGAGCGGCTTTGTGCTGGACAGTCTGCGGGGACTTACCGAGACCCTTCAATACGGGCAGGGGCAAAAGCGGCTTGCTCAGATGAAGGAAAGGTCCCGGGAGCTTTCCAAGGATGAGGAACGCATGAAGCGGACATCCGGCCGGAATACGGCGGTGACCAACACGGTGATCCTGCTGTTTGACATTGCCATGCTGTTTGCGGCCGCGCTGTTGTATCAAAGAGGGAGCGTTGCTTTTGCGGGCGTTTTGATCCCTACGGTGGCGCTGATGAGCTCCTTCGGTCCGGTGGTGGCGCTGGCGGGCCTTGGCAGTACCCTGCAAAATACCTTTGCGGCGGGCAACCGGGTGTTGGATATCCTGGAGGAAACGCCGGTGGTGGAGGAGATAACCGGAAAGCCCCAGGTGGAGTTTTCGGGGGCCTCTGCGGAGCATCTCTCCTTTTCCTACGGACAGGAAACCATTTTAAGGGACGTGTCTCTGACGGTGCCAAAGCATGGTGTTGTGGGGATCGTGGGCCAGAGCGGCAGCGGAAAATCCACCCTGCTGAAGCTGTTTTTAAGGTTCTGGGAACCTCAGAACGGGGAGGCCAGGGTGTCTGGCCGGTCAGTGGGGGAGATCAACACGTCAAACCTGCGGGATATGGAGAGCCTGGTCACCCAGGAAACCCAGCTGTTTCAGGACAGTATCCGCAATAATCTGAAGATTGCCAAATTGGACGCCACCGATGAGGAGCTTATGGCGGCCTGCAAAAAAGCCTCGGTTCACGACTTTATCATGAGCCTTCCGAAAGGCTACGACACGCCGGTGGGCGAGCTTGGAGATACCCTCTCCGGCGGGGAGCGGCAGCGGCTGGGCCTGGCCAGGGCGTTTTTACACGACGCGCCCTTTTTGCTGCTGGATGAGCCTACCAGCAATCTGGACAGCCTCAATGAAGCCGTCATTCTGAAAGCCCTCATGGAGGAGCGGAAGGACAAAACCGTGGTGCTGGTATCCCACCGGAAATCCACCATGCGGATTGCGGACACCGTCTACTCTGTGGAATACGGGAGGGTGAGCTGATGACTATGCGGTGTGTGAAGGAGGATGGAGACCCCAGGCGGGAGCGGATAAAAATGAAGATGGACCGCAAGCGGGAGCGGGAAAAACAGATGGTCTCCCGGATGATCGCGCTGTATTGCAAAAAGAAGCATCACACCAAAGGCGGGCTTTGCTCGGAATGCCGGGAACTGGCCGACTATGCCAGGCAGCGCAGTGACAAGTGTCCTTTTATGGAGACGAAAACCTTCTGCTCCAACTGTAAGGTTCACTGCTACAAGCCCGTCATGCGGGAGAAGATTCGGGAGGTCATGCGGTTTTCCGGGCCACGGATGATTTTCCGAACCCCCATAGCGGCCATAAGGCATGTGACAGAAACTCGAAAAGAGAAAAAGAGATTGGAGAGAGCCTATGAAAATTAAGAAGATCGTGTTTTTGATACTTGGATGTCTGGGACTTATCCTGGGAGCGGTGGGAGCGGTTCTGCCCCTTCTGCCGGCCTTTCCCTTTCTGCTTTTGGCGGCCTATTCCTTTGCCAGAAGCTCAGAGCGTCTGCACCACTGGTTCACCCATACCAGGCTCTATAAAAGCAACCTGGAAAGCTATGTCAAGGGCCAGGGCATGACCTGGAAGGTCAAAATCCGGGTGATGATCACGGTGACCCTGCTTATGAGTATCGGCTTTGTGATGATGGATCAGGTTCCGGTGGGGCGGATGGTTCTTGGCGGCGTGTGGCTGTTCCATATTTTTTACTTTATCTTTGGGGTGAAGACCAGGAGAGTGGAGGAACAGGTGGAATTGCCCTAGCGGTGGATTTAGAAAGAGAAAGAAGATATGCGGGGAATTCGTTACGGTTCGCTTAGTGTGCCGTTGCGAATTCCCTGTATTTTTTAACAGGTTGTGGATATATTTCCGGTTTTGTGATACCATAAAGCCAGATATCCGCCAGACATTCCGGGATAAGCATAAAAGAAAGGAAGAACCCAATGATACTATATTTTTCAGGCACCGGCAACAGCGCCTACATCGCAAAGAGAATTGCAAAGGAAACGGGAGACCCGGTCTTTTCTGTCAACGACTCCATCCAACAGGGCAAAGTATTTTTCGACAAGACCCATACCAGGCTGATTTTCGTGCTTCCCACCTATGCCTGGAGAATCCCCAAAATCGTGGAGCGATGGATTTTAGCCTCCGCATTTGCCAGAGACGCGAAAGCATATTTTGTCATGAACTGTGGGGACGCCATCGGGAATGCCGCCGGATATACGAGAAAATTATGCAAGAAGAAGGACTTTCGCTACATGGGCTGCGCTGAAATTGTCATGCCGGAAAATTACATCGCCATGTTTTCCGCCCCGGATGCCGAAGATGCCAAAAAGATTGTGGGAAAGGCGAACCCAAAGATAGATGCCGTCATTGAAAAAATAAGACAGGACAAGCCTTTGGAGGAGGAGAAAACCACTGCCAAAGGAGCTCTGCTCAGCGGACCGGTGAATAAGCTGTTTTACATTTTCTGTGTCCATGCCAAAAAGTTTCATGCGGATGAAAGATGTATCGCATGCCGTAAATGTGAAAAGGCCTGCCCGCTGAACAATATCACATTGAGCGGGGACAGACCTGTCTGGCATGAAAATTGTACCCACTGCATGGCCTGTATCACGGTCTGTCCCACGGGAGCCATTGAATACGGCAAAAAGAGCGTGGGACAGCCCCGGTATCGTTGTCCCTATGAAGAATAGAAAATACAAAAGCGATGAACTGTAAAAGGTTAGTTGCTTTTGTATTTTAAAATGAAATCTTTCCGGGCGTGTCATGCGAAAAAACATCTCCTTTTATGAGTAAGCGTCAAATCCTCCGCCCCCCGGTAAATGAAGCGCCGCTTACTTGCGGCGCTTACTGTAGCAGTCAGCCGGCAGTGTTTTCGACCACGGCATGAGCGGCTCCAGAATGGATTGTTCTATTGTT
>CALWLN010000067.1 GCA_944381535.1 uncultured Lachnospiraceae bacterium | reverse complement strand
TTTCCATGGTCTGCTTATAACAAATGCGCCATCCAGGGCTACGTTCCAGTCAAAAGCTAAAAAAGTTCAAATCTCCTGTGAAAACAGCTTTACCAGCTGTATATTTCCCCACCCCATGAAAAGTAACCTTCAACTTCCCGGAATTGTTAAGCCCGTTGACCAGGGTCGATGAGCGGAACCAGTATCTCCACAACCGGATTTCATAATACCGTGGCTGTTAAACACTTATTCACAACTTTCAGGGGCAATGTCTTACGACCTTGCCTCTCTTTTTATTTTGAAAGGGTAAAATTCTGTTCTCTTCGATATTCCGTTGGGCTTTTGCCAATCCATTTCCGGAACGTTTCGGCATAATAGCTTCCGCCCCCAAACCCTGTCTCAACGGCGATCTCGGTGACCGCCATATCCGTATTTTTCAGCAGCTCCATACTTTTATTCAACCGATACTGCGTCAGATACAGGTTGGGCGTTTGACCGAGATATCTTGCAAACAGCTTACAGCATTTGCTTTGGCCTACCGCTCCGGAAACCGCAATATCAGAAAGTGATATTTTCTTCACGTAGTTTTGCTGAATAAAGCCAATCATATTTTTCAAGACAGCTAAATCTCCAGTTTGCCGTTTTCTTCCGTTATCTGCCGGCGGTATATTTTCATAAAGAAGCGTCCATATTGTCATGAAGGCCGCTTGTATTTTCATCTGCGCCGCAGATTTCTCCTTTACGGAATAGATAAATTTGATTCGTGAACAGATATCTCTTTGCCAGGGGATATCCGTACGCAGATGAACAAACTGTAAAGCGTCATGATTGATGAGGGGCAGCACAAAGTCGCGCTCATATGCCGGAGTGACACAAAGCAGCATGGGGTGCAGGAGAATACAGAGAAACTCACATTCCTCTTTCGAATCTGAAAATCCAAAATGCATTTGTCTTGCGTTGACTAGAATCCCCTCCTGCGCCTTCAACGTGACCCTTTCACCGTTAATATTATACTGCATTTCCCCGGACAGAACCGCAATCAATTCAATATCGTCATGCCAATGGCTCGGCGCTCTATAGTTCGGATAAGACGACAGGAACGCCCGTTGTATATATATGGGATAATCCCCATAGTCATAATGTACTTTTTCCGAATCATCATCTCTCAATAACATGATTTTCATCCTCGCAGGATTGTTATTTAATAATACAGTATTTTGGTAGCGATTCTTCTATTCACGCAATATAATTATAAAATTGAAATGTATTTGCTGTCAAGTGGACAGAAAATGTGGATATGGAGGTACACAGCATGATTCATTTGCTTTTGGCGATTATTTATCTTGCATTTATCAGCTTAGGGCTGCCGGACTCCCTGCTGGGAGCCGCATGGCCCGCCATGTACCCGGAATTCGGCGTTCCGGTTTCCTATGCGGGAATCATCTCTATGATCATTGCCGCCGGCACGATTGGTTCCAGCCTGCAAAGCGACCGGCTGACCCGCAGACTGGGTACCGGCAAAGTAACGTTTTTCAGCGTGGCAATGACCGCAGCGGCATTGCTTGGTTTTTCCGTTACAAAATCCTTCTGGCTGCTCTGCGTCTGGGCTGTCCCCTATGGATTGGGTGCAGGCAGCGTGGACGCGTCCCTGAATAATTATGTGGCTCTCCACTACAAGAGCAGACATATGAGCTGGCTCCACTGTATGTGGGGAATCGGCGCTACCCTTGGCCCTTATGTTATGGGATATGCTCTGACCGGCGGCAAGGGTTGGAATGCCGGATACCGGTACATCGGGTTCATTCAGCTTGTACTGACTGCCATTTTATTGTTCAGCCTGCCTCTGTGGAAACAGAAAAATGCCGGGCAGACAGAATCGGAAGTCAAAGAGGCGAAAGCGCTGACCTTACGACAGATCGTCAAAATACCGGGCGCAAAGGAGGTCATGCTGTGCTTTTTTTGCTACTGCGCCCTTGAGCAGACCACCATTTTATGGGGAAGCAGTTACCTGACCCTGTATAAGGGCGTGGCTGCGGAAACGGCGGCAAGCCTTGCAAGCGTATTCTTTATCGGAATTACCGTAGGGCGGGCATTATGCGGTTTCCTGACCATGAAGTTGAACGATACGCAGATGATCCGTTTGGGACAGATTCTGATCGCTGCCGGTGTGGCCGCCATGCTGCTGCCCGGACCGCAGCCGGTCTCCCTGGTGGGCCTGACGCTCATCGGTCTTGGCTGTGCGCCGATATATCCCTGTATCATCCACGCAACACCGGCGCATTTTGGCGCAGACAGATCCCAGGCCCTCATCGGCGTTCAGATGGCAAGCGCTTATGTGGGAACCTGCCTCATGCCGCCGCTGTTCGGTATTCTCGCAAATAACATCACCGTGGCGCTGCTGCCGGTTTATCTGCTGATCGTACTGGCCGTAATGGTTGTCATGCACGAATCATTGGAGAAAAAAGCTCCTGTTTCAAAGAATTAAAAAGCAAAATCCTCCATAAGGAACGTTCTGTGAGATTACTTTCCCGTTCCTTATGGAGGCTTCTTATACCTTAGACTGCACTATTCATATCCTGCAAAGTGTCAACATTTTTCTCATTCCGCATCCTGTAAAGCTTCATAGCTTTTCTCACTCCACGTCCTGCAATGCGTCAAAACCTTCTTCACCGGTACGGACCTTCACGACATTTTCCACGTCATAGACGAAAATCTTACCATCGCCGATATGACCGGTGTAAAGCACCTTCTTGGCGGTTTCGATAACGGTACGGACCGGAACCTTGCTGACCACGATATCCACCTGGATCTTGGGCAGCAGATTGACCTCAACCTGAAGACCACGGTAATATTCCGGCTTGCCCTTCTGAACGCCGCAGCCAAGCACATGGGACACAGTCATACCGGTGATACCGATATCCATCATCGCTGTTTTCAGCGCTTCAAACCGGGACTCTTTACAGATGATCTCCACCTTGGTGAGCTTCGGCGTGCCGTCGTCAAAGGAAGGCATCTTTTTGACAGGAACCGCTTCCGCAACAGGGGTATCGCCGGTTACGGCAACAGCGCCGTCATAGCCATAATCAATGGCTTCCACAGCGGGCACGAAATCGGGATATGCATGGTTTCCATGTTCTCCGATATCAAGGCCGTTGATTTCCTCCTCCGCTGAAACACGGATACCAACCGTTTTCTTCAGCACGAGCCAGACAATGGAGGAAGTGACAAATACGAATGCTCCCACAGCTACAATTCCCAACAGTTCTACGCCCAAGAGGCGAAAACCGCCGCCGTAAAACAGGCCGTTGGTGGTGGAAAGGGTCGTCACACCCTCCTTGGCAAACAAGCCTACAAAAATGGTTCCCAGCACTCCGCAGCCCAGATGAACGGAAGTGGCGCCCACCGGGTCGTCAATTCCGATACGGTCAAAGAACATAACCGCAAAAACCACAAACACGCCTGCAATGGCTCCAATCAGCAGAGAGATCTCAATACTGATATAGGCACAGCCGCCTGTGATTGCCACAAGACCTGCCAGACACCCGTTGATGGTCATACCTAAATCCGGCTTGCCGATGAAAATCCATGCCGCAACCGTCGATGTCAGAACTGCCGCAATGGCGGATGTGTTGGTAGTCATCAAAATGTGCATGACGTCGGTGGGATTTTCAAAGCTCATAGTAGAGCCGGGGTTGAATCCAAACCACCCAAGCCAGAGGACAAACAGACCAATGACTGCCAGCGACATGTTGTGGCCCGGAATCGCCCGGGGTTTTCCGTCTTTATCATACTTTCCGATACGGGGACCCAAAATCATGGCTCCGGAGAGGGCCGCCCAGCCTCCAACGGAGTGAACCGCCGTATCCCCTGCAAAATCCATAAATCCCAGGTCCGCAAGCCATCCGCCGCCCCAGATCCAGTGGCCGACAATCGGATAGATGAACAGCGTAAGCACAAAAGAAAAAAGGATGAAGGATATGTACTTTACCCTCTCAGCAACCGCGCCGGAAACGATGGTGGCCGCCGTGCCGCAGAAAACAAGCTGGAAGAAAAATTTTCCCCAAAACGGCACATTTGAGGTCAGGGTGCTGTCGTAAAACGATAGATCCGCATTGCCCAGAATCCAGACATGCTCCGTTCCCACAAACGGATTGTCTCCTCCAAACATCAGCCCCCACCCCAGCAGTAAAAATCCCAGGGACGATACAGCAAACACAATAAAGTTCTTGGAAAGAATATTTACCGTGTTTTTTGCTCTTGCAAACCCCGCTTCCACAGAAGCAAAGCCAAGATTCATAAAGAAAACTAAAATTGCCGCTAAAAAGACCCAAAGTGTATCCGTAATCATTTACTTTCCCTCCTTCGCTTGTTATGAAGAAAGGCAGGGGCGTCTTTCAAACTCCAAGACGCCCTTGCCTTTCTTCCACACATATTAATTGAACGGATGCAATAAAGAAAAAAGCCTTTGAGTGCTGTCACTCAAAGACTCCCTTGTCTTTATGTTTTGCATGATAAACCTTTCGCCGAAATTTGTCAATCCCCTTTTTTGTATTTTTTGGGAGACAATTCCGGCAAATTAATTCTTACCTTTTTCCTTCCCCTGCCGCAAAAATGATTAAAGCAAGCCGCCGTTAATTTCCACCGCTCTCATGTAACTTGAGAGTTAAAAGTTTTCAATAAAAAAGAATAACCCTTCCATATGGTTTTATGTTATCCTATAGTTGCTAAACCAAAAAGGATAAAAACCACGCGAAAGAGTTATTGCGTATATGAGTTTACCATACTTTCGGGTGGTTGACCATACCATCATGCTAAATTTTATTGAAAATATTTTATCCCACTTTGAATCCTGTTTTTCCCGAAAAGCTGCTTTCCGCTGGTTTGTAGCTATTACTATTGGGCTTATGCTCCGCTCCGATAAGCTTGGTGTCACTTCCATAGTCCGTGACCTTGCGCTTAATCCGGGCTGTTATGATTCCCTGCTGCATTTTTTCAGGGCATCCTCCTGGTCTTTGGGGGATATCCGCAGACGCTGGTTCTCTGCTGTCAGGAAGTATGCGCCCTTATATAAAGAAGGAAACCTCCATATCCTTGTGGGGGACGGTGTGAAGCAATCCAAAGAAGGACGCCGTATGCCCGGGGTAAAAAAGCTGTTCCAGGAATCTGAAAATTCCGCCAAACCGGAATACATCCACGGACATATGTTCGGCGGGCTCGGTATCCTGGCCGGGAGTGTTCGCAATTGGGCATGCATCCCCTTAAGCATCCGGCTCCATGACGGCCTCCAGGCTGCCAGGGAATGGAAAGAAGCCTCTGTTTCGGCTGCCTCCCATGTGGTTCAGATGGTGGAGGACGCTTACCAGGCCGCCCTTGCTTTTGGAGACTCCCTGCTTCTGTTGGACAGGTATTTCCTTACCGTTCCGGCCCTTGAAAAACTGAAGTCCCTTAATGACAGCGGAAATGTGCGCATGGATATCGTCACAAAGGCGAAAAAGTCCTGTACTGCATACCAGAAGCCTGGCTCCCGCAGACCCGGGAGGGGACGGCCTCCGAAAAAAGGGGCTGCTGTCCACCTGAAGGAGCTGTTTGTCTCCCAGGCCGGGCAGTTCCGGGAAACGGAGGTTGAGCTTTATGGCAAAAAGGAAACCATCCGTTATTACTGCGTTGACCTGTTATGGGGACAGAAACTGTACCAGGAACTGCGGTTTGTACTGGTGGAAATGGGCGGGATCCAGAGCATCCTGGCAAGCACCAGCCTGGTATTGGATCCGCTGTCCATCATCCGGCTGTACAGTTATCGGTTCCGGATCGAATGTACGTTCCGGGAGTTGAAACAGCAGATAGGGGCATTCTGTTATCGCTTCTGGTCAAAGTATATGCCGAAACTAAGCTATTACCAGAAAAAAGGGGAACCAGCGCCCATGGAGCATGTGGAAGGCGAAAAGCCCCGCCGGAAAGTGCTGGAAGCTGTCCGCGCCATTGAAATGCATATGGCCCTTTCCTGCATCGCAATGGGGATCCTGCAAAGCCTTTCCATTCTTTTTAGCGGCAGGATTCATACCAGTCAGATCCGTTATCAGAGGACGCCATCCAGAGGAAGGATTTCAGAGGCAACCCTTATGCACTATTTCCGGAAACATTTTTTCCGCCTTTTAGGGCAAAAGCCGGAATTATGCATAACGCAGATAATTCAGGGACTACAGGAAGAGCCGGCGGAACAGTGGGATTCCAAGGTTTCTTAGTGTTGTAAACTTTCAACTGTCAAG
>CALWLN010000066.1 GCA_944381535.1 uncultured Lachnospiraceae bacterium | reverse complement strand
ACCTGGATTTTACGTTCCGTGATGATAAAAATACAAGCATGGGAAGGACAGGTGCAAAGAACCTGCAGATGATGAAAAAGATAGGACTGGCCATTCTGGGGCTGGTAAAAGAGAGTTATAAAATAAGCATGAAACGGATCCGGTATGAACTGTCACTGGATTATGAAACCGAGATAGAAAAGATGTTGTCCATGCTGGATATGGAAAACGTGAAAAAAGTATTGGAGTCAAAGGAAAAATCTACTATAAAATAAAGCATTTCTTCATATGATTCGAACCAGCACCAATCGGTGCTGGTTCGAATAACAGTTTATAAGTTTATCCTGATTCTGGCGGGTCTTTTCTTTACGAAAAAATGATAGTATGGTATAATACCTGATTATAGAGTTCGCGAAGCGGTTCCTATAATAGTTTCTGCTTGGCGAGGCATTCGACGCAGAAACGAATTCGGGAATGGCGGTGGGAAGGCTTGAAAATCATTGTATTTGATCTGGGCGGAATAATGCCGGATGAACTGTTTCGGCAGGATATACAAGAATTATTGAAGTACTTCGATTTATATCTATCTTCTTTAAAGTGTGGCTTTCGTAGAATTGGAGAAACTGCTGGGGCTTCAGGAGAATGGCGCGTGAAAAACTGTTTTACCACAGAACAAATGGATAAAGATACCTTTGCTATCAGTGAACCATGGAAGCGGAACCTTTCCTTACGGGGATTGGTCAGTGCGGCTGTAGCGATTTTCTTAAGGAGGTGATATAGGAGATTCAAGAATTATTATTGAGAATAAAATTTTTACATGATATACTGTGAGTATACCAAGGAGAAAAAGGGAGGATGAATTTAAATGAATTTATTGTCATTATTTTCGGGTTGTGGTGGTATGGATATAGGGTTTGAAGGAAATTTTGTTTGCCTAAAAAAATCAATAAATTCCGATATTCATCCGACATGGATTCAAAAATCAGAAGGTGATTGGGTTACGGTAGCGCCGACAATATTTAAAACGGTTTTTGCTAATGATATTCGTCCGGACGCAAAAGCGGCCTGGGTATCCTATTTTAGCCAGATGAAAGACGGCGCTAATGAGTTGTATCACTTGGATAGTATTGTGGACCTGGTGAAAAGAGCAAAAAGTGGAGAAAAGATTTTTCCTGATGACATTGATATTGTGACAGGAGGTTTTCCTTGTCAGGATTTTTCGATAGCGGGAAAGAGACTTGGATTTGGCTCACAAAATTCTCATAATGGTGGAAAACTATCTGTGGATGAGCCAACGGCCGAAAATCGTGGCCATTTGTATATGTGGATGAGAGAGGTTATTGCGCTTACGGAACCCAAGCTTTTTATTGCTGAAAATGTAAAGGGCTTAACAAATTTAGGGGATGTAAAGAAAATAATTGAACATGATTTCGCAAAGGCGGGAGGAAACGGGTATATTGTTGTTCCGGGGCGTGTATTATACGCTGCTGACTACGGTGTTCCACAGTCTCGAGAGCGTGTGTTTTTCATTGGCTTAAAAAAGAGCGCGTTAACCATAAACGCGCGGAAAGCTTTGACACTTCCGGAAATTCCGCCTGAGTATGATCCATACCCTATAAAAACACATGGGGGGAGGCTTTTTCCTTTGGTAACATGCGAGGATGCCTTTGTCGGCTTGTCTGAGCCTGGTGAAAGCGCGGATTTGTCGCAGAGGAAATATTCTATGGCAAAGTACATGGGCTCACATTGTCAAGGGCAAACAGAGGTTAAACTAAATTCGGTTGGTCCCACCATACGGTCGGAGCATCACGGAAATATTGAGTTTAGGCGCTTGAGCCGGGAGCATGGTGGTCAGCATACGGAAGAATTAGAAGCAGGCTTTCCAGAAAGAAGATTGACTGTTCGAGAATGCGCAAGAATCCAAACCTTTCCTGATAGCTATCAATTTATTTTGAAAAAAACAGAAAATAATAAAGGTGTGTGCGCAAGCGAAGCGTATAAAATAATCGGAAACGCTGTTCCTTGTGTTTTGGCATATAATATTGCGAAGAACATCGAAGCTAAATGGAATTTATATTTTGATGAGGAATAAGTTCATGACGAGGGGGGATATATATGATAATATCCGTTAATCCTAATCCTGGCATAGATGAATTTAAGATTCTTATGCGGAGAACGGATTTGTTTTTGAACGCAGACGCCAAAAAAAGACCAACATATTATGCGAAAAGAGCAGGAAATCCTTTGGAAGATGATGTTATGTCAGCTCTTAATGAGAGCGCAAAAGGTACAGCTTTCGAAAATACAATAGAAAAGGTTTCCGGTCAGAGATTTCCGGATATAGTTGCCGCCCGTTATTATGGAGTCGAAGTAAAAAGTACAAAAGACAATCACTGGACATCCACTGGTAGTAGTATATTGGAAACGACAAGAGTATCTGATGTTGAACGTATTTATATGACGTTCGGAAAACTTGGCGGGAATCCCATTGAATTTCTGTCAAAGCCGTATGAGGAGTGCTTGTACGGCATTGCGGTTACACACATGCCACGCTATTTGATTGATATGAGGTTAAAACCGAATGAGACAATTTTCGCTAAAATGGGGATTACATATGATGAATTGCGGAAGATGGATAATCCTATTTCGCCAGTAGCTAAGTATTATAGGAGTATATTGAAACCAGGTGAAAGTTTATGGTGGACGGGTGATTCTGCTGATGAGCCGGTATCAGCGAAAATTCGTTTATGGAAAAATCTTTCCGCAGAGGAAAAACGAGTATATATCATATATGGCTGTGTAAACTATCCGGAGGTTTTTGGCGGTAATTATGATAGGTATGCTTTGTGGCTGACCTCTCAGGGCATTGTTGACCCGCATATCCGGGATCAATTTTCTGCGGGTGGGCAGGAAGAAATGCTGCTTTCTTCGGGAGAAAGGGTGAAGTTTCCGGGTGTGTATCGAAGAGTTAAAGTACACTCAGATTTATTTGTGAAAAGAATGGCGCAGCCAGATCCAACTGTTTTGTCGGAACACGCTACACTTGACAATGATTCCGTGAATCAAAGGATTATAGCATGGGCGGATGCTGTTTCCAGAGAAAGTCCGGTAAAATATGAAATTTCTATGGACGCGCTGAAAAATTTTTTTGGGGAAGTAATAGCGAGAAATTTTTATAAAAAGAAGTGATATAGAATAGATGAGAAATCCAGAGATAACTCATAAAATCATGTCATCCATTCATTCAAAAGGAACAAAACCTGAAATAATGCTGCGGAAAGCCTTGTGGCATGAAAATTTAAGGTTCAGGGTAAATTATAAAAATCTTCCGGGAAAGCCAGACATTGTATTCACTAAATATAAAGTTGCGATATTTTGTGATGGTGATTTCTGGCATGGCCATAACTGGGCTCTTCGTGGAATGCAATCTCTTGATGAGGAATTGGAAGGTTATTCTGATTATTGGAAAGAAAAAATATTGAGGAATGTGGAACGTGATCAAGAAAATAATTGTTTGCTATGGGCTTTAGGATGGACCGTTTTACGAATCTGGGAAAGTGATATAAAAAGTAATCTTTCGGGATGTGTTAAGACTGTGAAAGAAGTCTTGTTTGACGTAATGATATCTATGGACACTGATATTTTGTGAATGAGCCAGATAGAAATGAGAATAGTCTTTCAGGAAACGCCAACGAAAGTATACACAGGAGGAAATAGGATGTGTTTTTATGAGATTTATTTCAGTCCCACAGGGGGAACGAAAAAGGTGGCTGACGCCATTGCGGCGGGGATTGATGGGGACATTCGGAAAATAGATTTGATAAAAAGTCCCCAGGAAATGGAGAAGATTGTTTTTACCAAGGAGGATTTATGCCTTGTGGCAGTTCCCTCTTACGGCGGGCGGGTACCTGGCGTGGTGGTGGAGCAGTTAAAACAAGTGAAAGGGAACGGAGCAAAAGTAATTTTGGCGGCAGTGTTCGGAAACCGTCACATTGATGATACGCTCTTGGAGCTTTCCGACACCCTGAAAGCAGCCGGATTCGTTTGCGTGGCCGGTATTGAGGCTGTGGCGGAGCATTCTCTTGTGCGCCGGTTTGGAGCAGGAAGGCCGGACGCGGAGGATGTAAAAGAACTGACAGAATTTGGAAAAAAAATCCTGTCGGCGTTGGATAATGGAACCTGTAAGACGGAGCCGTCACTTCCGGGAAGTCATGCCTACAAAATCTACAACGGCGTTGCCATAAAGCCGGAGGTGAACGAGAAATGTAGTCAGTGCGGCGCATGTGCGCTGGAATGTCCCGCCAATGCCATTCCAAAAGAAAATCCAGGTTCGACGAACAAGGAGCGCTGTATTTCCTGTATGCACTGTGTGTCCATCTGCCCGAATCATGCCAGGGAATTCAGCAAAGCCCTGGTTTTGGAGACAGAAAAGCGAATTGAAGCAGCCTGCGCCGGGCGGAAAGAGAATAAGCTGTATCTGTAAAAAGACTGCCCTGCGGGATGGAAACTATTTGGAAGAGAGAGACGTACATGCCTATTTTACATATAAAACAGCCGGAAATCATTTCGGTGAAGCGCAATCTGCGGTTAAGAAAATATGATGGCAATATAACGTTTGCCCTGGAGTGGTATCAGGATTTGGATATGATTTATCTGGTGGATGGAAACCGCGAACCATACACATTAGAGCGGCTGAAAACCATGTATGAATATTTAGATAAAAAGGGCGAATTGTATTTTATCGAGGTACTGGAAAAGGGGGAGTACCGTCCGGTCGGAGACGTGACGTTTTGCAGGGAGGATATGCCCATTGTGATTGGATGCAAAGAATACCGTGGCCGGGGAATTGGCAGAGACGTAATAGCTGCTCTGATTGCACGAGCAAAAGAACTGGGATATACGGAAATTTTTGTGGAGGAAATCTACAGTTATAATACCGCCTCTCAAAAATGCTTCGAAAGTGTTGGGTTTCAACCATATAAAAAAACAGACCGGGGTGCGGGCTACCGGCTTTTGCTGGAACCTGCTGGTATAGAAGCAAGGGAGGAAGATGGAGCATTGGAAAAAGCGTCCCTCTGTGGAAACATGACAGAAGTAAAGTTTTATGATTCCGTGGAGGATGAGCTGCTGAAGTTTGCGGTCATTCTTGCCCGGACAGACGAAAAATGGGTGTTTTGCAAGCACAGAGAGCGGGACACCTATGAGGTGCCGGGAGGACACCGGGAGCCAGGGGAGACGATTCTGGAGGCGGCCAGACGGGAGTTGTATGAGGAAACCGGAGCCATCGAATTTGACATTCAGCCTGTCTGTGTATACTCGGTAACGGGGCCGGAAAATCCCGGCCGAAGCCAGGAATCCTTTGGAATGCTCTATTTTGCCCGGGTTTACCGGTTTGAGAAGGAACTGCACAGCGAAATAGAAAAAATCATTCTTTCCGAGGAATTGCCGGATAACTGGACCTACCCGGAGATTCAGCCAAAGCTGATAGCGGAGGCGAAAAGAAGAAACATTTTTTAGATCACACAAGGAGGAATCAAATCAAAATGTTAGAATTTCGTTACGACACGCAACTGTTGATCGAGGGGGAAAATCTTGACGAGGATATCATCAGCGACTATTTCAATGCGAATTTTCAAGGAGACTGTCTGCTGGCAGTGGGAGATGAGGAACTGATAAAGATTCATTTTCACACAAACGAGCCCTGGAAGGTGCTGGAGTACTGCGCCTCTCTGGGGGAAATCTATGACATTGTGGTGGAGGATATGGACCGGCAGGCCAGGGGACTGAAAGGATAGCCCTCCGGTTAAACAGGATATCAACATAGCAGCAGCTTAAAACAGAGATAAAGGAGAATCACCATGTTGGAACAGGACTATATCACATTGACTATCGGAAAACAGAAAAATATCGCTCTGATTGCCCACGACAGCAAAAAGCCGGAGTTGATTGCCTGGTGCGATGAGCATCAGGACATTTTAAAGCAGCATTTTCTCTGCGGGACAGGAACCACAGCCCGGATGATTACGGAAAAGACCGGTCTGCCGGTACGGGGCTATAACAGCGGTCCCCTGGGCGGCGACCAGCAGATTGGAGCCAAAATCGTGGAGGGCAAGGTGGATTTCGTGGTGTTCTTCTCCGACCCCCTGACGGCCCAGCCCCATGACCCGGATGTGAAGGCCCTGCTTCGCATTGCCCAGGTCTATGATATTCCAATCGCCAACAACCGGGCCACAGCGGATTTTATGATCACGTCAAAATATATGACGGAGGAGTACGACCACAATATCATTAATTTCAATAAAAGTATCCGTGACCGGGCCAATACCCTGTAGGTGTATACCATGGCAAAAGTATTATATATTGCGGAGAAGCCCAGCGTGGCGCGGGAGTTTGCGAAAGCACTAAAACTGGATATAAAAAATCATGACGGCTATGCGGAGTCGCCTGAAGCCATCGTCACCTGGTGCGTGGGGCATCTGGTGACCATGAGCTATCCGGAGGCCTACGATGAGAGGCTGAAGCGCTGGAGCCTGGCTACCCTGCCCTTTCTGCCGGAGACCTTCAAATATGAAGTCATTCCCAGTGTCAGCAAGCAGTTTAAAATTGTCTCAAGCCTTTTAAACCGTCCCGATGTGGAAACCATCTATGTTTGTACCGACTCCGGGCGGGAGGGAGAGTATATTTACCGTCTGGTGGCCCAGATGGCCGGGGTCAAGGACAAAAATCAGAAGCGCGTCTGGATCGACTCCCAGACCGAGGAGGAGATCGTAAGAGGAATCCGGGAGGCCAAAGACCTGTCTGCCTACGATAATCTTTCAGAATCCGCCTATCTTAGGGCCAAGGAGGATTATCTGATGGGGATTAATTTTTCAAGGCTTCTGACCTTGAAATACGGCCAGAGCATTTCCAATTTTATGAACACCAAATATACGGTGGTCAGCGTGGGCCGGGTCATGACCTGTGTGCTCGGCATGGTGGTGCGCCGGGAGCGGGAAATCCGGGATTTTGTGAAAACGCCCTTCTACCGGGTGTTAAATAAGCTCTCCTTACACGGCCAGGAGGTGGAGGGAGAATGGCGTGCCGTGGAGGGCTCCGCCTATTTTGCTTCCCCAAAGCTCTATAAGGAAAACGGCTTTTTGAAGGAGGAGGACGCGAAAGCGCTTCTTGCCGAACTCAGTGAGCCGAAGCCCCTTACGGCCACCGTAGCGTCGCTGGAAAAGAAGAAGGAGAACAAGAATCCGCCCCTTCTCTACAATCTGGCGGAGCTTCAAAACGACTGTTCCCGTATGTTTAAAATCAGTCCCGATGAGACGCTTAGGATTGTCCAGGAGCTGTACGAAAAAAAGCTTGTCACCTATCCCAGAACCGACGCCCGGGTGCTGTCCACCGCAGTGGCAAAGGAGATACATAAAAATATCGGGGGCTTAAAGAATATTCCCGGTGTGGCGGAATTTGCCGCCGAAATTCTGGAAAAGGGCTTCCATAAGGGAATTACAAAAACCAGATATGTCAACGACAAGCAGATCACGGACCATTACGCCATCATCCCCACCGGTCAGGGCTTTGGCGCTATCAAGGGCCTGGCTCCTACGGCGGTGCATGTGTATGAGACGATTGTGCGGCGTTTCTTAAGCATTTTTTACCCGCCTGCGGTGTACCAGAAAATCAATCTTATCACCCAGATGAAGCAGGAGAAATTCTTTTCAAGCTTCAAAGTGCTGATGTCTCCGGGATATTTAAAAGTGCTTAACTATTCGTTTTTGAAAAAGAAAGAGCCGGAAAATGGCGACAATGAGAAAGAGTATGACCAGACCTTTTTAGAGCAGGTTGCCGCCTTGAAAAAGGGCGTTGTCCTGGAGGTGACAGACCTGACCATCAAGGAGGGGGAGACCTCTCCGCCCAAGCGTTATAATTCCGGTTCCCTGATTCTTGCCATGGAAAATGCCGGTCAGTTCATCGAGGACGAGGAAATGCGGGCTCAGATCAAAGGAAGCGGAATCGGCACCAGCGCCACCCGGGCGGAAATTTTAAAAAAGCTTATCAACAACAAATATCTGGGCCTCAGCAAAAAGACCCAGATCATCACGCCCACCCTTCTGGGGGAAATTATTTATGACGTGGTGGATAATTCCATTCAGTACCTGTTGAAGCCAGAACTGACAGCCAGCTGGGAAAAGGGCTTAAATTACGTAGCCGAGGGCAGTATTACGCCAAAAGAGTATATGGAGAAGCTGGAGAATTTCATCCGCTCCAGAACCAGCGGCGTGATGGGCTTAAATAATCAGTATGCGCTCCGCAGTAATTTCCAGGCTGTGGCGTCCTTCTATAAAACGACGGGTAAGGCTGCGGGTACAAGCGGAGCAAAGTCAGCAGGTAAGGCTGCGGGTACAAACGGAGCAGTGAATCATAATCAAAAATAGAATAAGAAATTACATCAAAGGAGAGACAGCACATGGAATCATGTAAAATCAACAACCTGTATACCTTAGAGGAAACCATAGCAGGAGATTTGCTGGCGTCCCTCACCTATCCATGGGAGGCGCTGCCGAAAATCGGCGAGTTCATCAAAAAGCTGGGATCTATCCTGGACCCGGCCATTTACGAACAGCGGGAAGAAAATATCTGGGTAGCCAAATCCGCAAAAGTGGCTCCCACCGCCTGCTTAAACGGCCCTCTCATCATTGACGAGGAGGCGGAAATCCGCCACTGCGCCTTTATAAGGGGCAACGCCATCGTGGGCAAAGGGGCGGTGGTAGGCAATTCCACGGAACTAAAAAATGTGATTTTGTTTAATAAGGTTCAGGTTCCCCATTACAACTATGTGGGCGATTCCGTTTTGGGCTTTAAGTCCCACATGGGGGCGGGCTCCATCACCTCTAACGTAAAGTCCGATAAAACGCTTGTTATCGTAAAAGGAGAAGAGGGCTCCATCGAGACCGGCCTAAAGAAGTTCGGCGCCATGCTGGGGGATGAGGTGGAGGTGGGCTGCGGCAGCGTCTTAAATCCCGGCAGCGTAATTGGCTCCCACAGCAATATTTATCCCCTGTCCATGGTGCGGGGCGTAGTGCCGGCACATTCCATCTACAAGAACCAAAATGAGATTGTTAAGAAGCGGTAGAGAACGGAGTGCAAGTGAAGTTGAAAAATTTCACAAAAAAGAGAAAGCAGGGATTGACAAACAGGTCTGTTTGTATTAATGTATTATTCGAATAGTACAGTGATACAAAGACCTGTTTCTTTTCGAAAGGGAAGCCCTGTGCGATAAAATAAAAATTGCGCCAGGAGAAGGCCAGAGGGTGGTCTGCCCCGGAAATTTGTATCCTGTAAACGCAAAGTAAAAATTGAAGTGAGGGAAAGAGTTATGCTGGAAATTCAAAACTTAACCAAACGTTACGGAAAAAATCTGGCTGTGGACCATGTGAATTTTGTTGTCCCCGACGGGCAGGTGGGAATCCTCTTAGGGCCCAACGGCGCCGGAAAATCCACGATCATCAAGAGTATCGCCGGTCTTCTGCGATTTGAGGGTGGCGTGGGTATTCAGCGCATGAACTCCCGCAGTCTGGAGGCTAAGCGGATTTTCGCCTATGTGCCAGAGCTTCCGGCCATGTTTGAGGCGCTCACCGTGCGGGAGCACATTGAATACATTCGCAGAGCCTATAATTCCTCCATCACCGACGGGGAGGTGGATGAGATGCTTACCCGTTTCGAGCTGCATGACAAGCAGAATAAGCTTGGCAACGAGCTGTCCAAGGGAATGATGCAGAAGGTAAGTATCTGCTGCGCCCTGGCGATCAAGCCCAAGGTCATCCTGTTAGACGAGCCCATGGTGGGCCTGGATCCGGCGGCCATCAAGGAGTTAAAGCAGGTGGTGCTGGAGTTGAAGGCCTCAGGCGTCACCATTTTGATCAGTACCCATATGCTGGAGATGGTGAAGGATCTGTGGGATGTGATGTTCGTCATGGAAAAAGGAAAGATCATCGGGGAATACACCCGGGCTCAGGCAAAGGACCAGGATATTGAGGACCTGTTCTTCGCCATCACGGGAGAGCAGGGACAGAATAAGACGGGCGGTGAGCAGTCATGAAAAGCTTTATCTACCTATACAAAACTATCCTCAAAAATCGGATCAGAAAAGCGATGAAAAAGCCGATTACCTATATTTTTGTGGCACTTGCCCTGGTTTATGTGGTGATCATCGGCAGCAGCCTGGGAACTCTGGTGACGGAATTTCATGTGGACAGCCCGGAAAAGCTTGCGGTGATACTGTCCATTCTGATATTTTTCATACTGCCCGCCAACTTTATCAGCTATTCCCGGCGCAAGGGACTGCTGTTTAAGCCTGCGGACGCGCATTTTACCTTCCCGGCTCCGGTAAGCCCCAAACAGGTGATCTTATTCACCGGAATGAAGAACATGGTTCTCAACGTGTTTCTGGCTCTGTTTGTGGCTGTCATGGGCATGATCTATTTTCGGACGGGGATCCTTCAGATATTGATTTATGTGGTCTATTATCTAGTATTCGAAAATATTTTAGAGGGCAGCATCATGGTGCTCTGTTACGGAAACGAAAGGCTGCCCGCCGGATTTTTCAAGGCGCTCACCGTGATCTGCTACGGGCTGATGGCTGTTTTCGTGGTGGTGGCTTTCCTGATGATGATGCGGGAGACACCCTCCTTTGCCGTCCTTGAGGAATATCTGGCCCTGCCTGTCATTCAGTTGATTCCGGTTATCGGCTGGAACATTGCGGTGCTTCGTCTGATTTTTGTGGGGCCAACGCTCCTGAACGTTATCTGTGCCCTGTTGTTTTTTGCTTCGACGTTGATTTTGCTGGCGCTGGCTTACCGGGCAAAATGCGTGGGGGAATTTTACGAGGACGCCGCGAAGTTTGCGGACGATTACCAGGAAATGAAGCTGAAGAAGCAGAAGGGGATCGTCACCGTTTCCCTGGGTAAAAAGCAGCGCTTCAAGGAGGCGAAGGTGGAATATAAGGGAGCCGGGGCAAAAGCCATTTATTATCGCCAGCTCCTGGAATATAAGAAGTCCCGGTTCTTCATTTTTGGCTTTAATACGCTGGTAAGCCTGCTGGTGGGCATTGGCATTGCTGTTTTTGCCCATTTTACCGGTGTGGCGGAGGAAGCAGGAAGATACAATATTTTCATTATTCCGGGCGTTATGGCCTATATCGTGTTCATTTTCAGCGGCTACGCCACCAAATGGTCCAAGGAACTGGAGAATCCATACACTTATCTGATTCCGGACAGCAGCTTTAAGAAAATGTGGTACGCCACCAAGATTGAGCACATCCGCGCCATCGTGGACGGCGTTCTCATGGCTGTTCCCGGAGCCGTTGTCATGGGAATTTCCCCTGTGCTGACTGTTTTGTTTGTCCTTCTTTACGTCTGCCTGATGGCCAACAAGCTTTACTATTTCATGCTGGCAGATCTGATTATCGGACAGCTCTTAGGCACGGCGGGGCGCAGCGTGGTGAAGGTGTTCCTGCAGGGAATCGTCATCGGAATCGCAGCCATGGCCGCAGTGATTGGCGGCATTTTCCTGGGAATCGAAGTTGGTTTTGCGATTATGATCGTGGTTACGCTGGTTCTGACCTTCTTGGGAGCGCTGATTGCGGCCACGTCCTTTAATAAAATGGAAGTTACGGAATAAATCTTTAGGCCCGGTTGCTGCTTGCAGAAACAATAACCGGGCCAGTTCCTTTTATTTACGAAAATTTTTCCTCAAACCCCCTAGACGAATTCGACAAAATGTGATTAAATAAAAATAGTGTGTTAAATACATAACAATGTTTTTGGCATTGGAATCAAGACATAGGTTGAAAGGAGATTAAACATGATTTATTCCCATGAAGTTGAAACAATGTGTCCGGTAGCACAGGGCGTCAACCACGGCTGCGCACCCATTCCCCAGGAGGGAAAATGGACGAAGGTAAAAGAAGTAAAGGACATCAACGGCTTGACCCACGGCGTGGGCTGGTGCGCGCCTCAGCAGGGCGCCTGCAAGCTGACTTTAAATGTAAAAGACGGTATCATTCAGGAAGCCTTGGTTGAGACCATCGGCTGCTCCGGCATGACCCACTCCGCAGCTATGGCCGCCGAGATTCTTCCCGGCAGAACGCTTATTGAGGCCATGAATACCGACTTGGTATGCGACGCCATTAACACCGCCATGCGTGAACTGGCACTGCAGATTCTTTACGGCAGAACCCAGAGTGCGTTTTCTGAGGACGGACTTCCTGTGGGAGCCGGTCTGGAGGATTTGGGCAAGGGCCTGCGTTCCCAGGTTGGAACCATGTACGGAACACTGAAAAAAGGACCTCGTTATCTGGAAATGGCAGAAGGCTATGTAACCGGAATCGCTCTGGACAAAGATGATGAAATCATCGGCTACCAGTTCGTAAGCCTTGGCAAAATGACCGATTTCATCAAAAAAGGCGATGACCCCAACACTGCATGGGAAAAGGCAAAGGGCCAGTACGGCCGCGTTGAGGACGCAGTGAAGATTATCGACCCGAGAGCAGAATAAGGAGGAAAAAGAAATGGCATTGTTCGAATCATATGAAAGAAGAATTGACAAAATCAATTCCGTTTTAAATAGCTATGGAATTGCTTCTCTGGAGGAAGCTGAGAAAATCACCAAGGATGCGGGCCTTAACGTTTACGACATGATTAAGGGAATCCAGCCCATCTGTTTTGAAAATGCATGCTGGGCATACATCACAGGCGCAGCCATCGCCATCAAGAAGGGCTGCACCAGAGCCGCTGACGCTGCGGCCGCCATCGGAGAGGGCCTGCAGGCGTTCTGTATCCCCGGCTCCGTGGCAGACCAGCGTAAGGTAGGACTGGGACACGGTAACTTAGGAAAAATGCTTCTGGAAGAGTCCACCGAATGTTTCTGTTTCCTGGCAGGCCACGAGTCCTTCGCTGCGGCAGAGGGAGCAATCGGTATTGCGGAGAAGGCCAACAAGGTTCGTAAGAAACCTCTTCGGGTTATCTTAAACGGTCTTGGAAAAGACGCCGCACAGATCATTTCCCGTATCAACGGCTTTACCTATGTGGAGACCGAGATGGACTATTACACCGGCGAAGTGAAGGAAGTATTCCGCAAGTCCTACTCTGACGGACTGCGCTCCAAGGTAAATTGCTACGGCGCAAATGACGTAACCGAGGGCGTTGCCATCATGCACAAGGAGGGCGTTGACGTTTCCATCACCGGTAACTCCACCAACCCCACCCGGTTCCAGCATCCCGTTGCAGGCACCTACAAGAAGGAATGTATCGAGCAGGACAAGAAATACTTCTCCGTTGCTTCCGGTGGCGGTACTGGACGTACCCTTCACCCGGACAACATGGCAGCCGGCCCCGCTTCCTACGGCATGACCGATACCATGGGACGTATGCACTCTGACGCTCAGTTTGCAGGATCCTCCTCCGTACCGGCTCACGTGGAGATGATGGGACTTATCGGCGCAGGCAACAACCCCATGGTGGGTATGACCGTGGCGGTTGCGGTTTCCATCGAGGAAGCGGCTAAAGCTGGGAAGTTTTAAGAAATCCAGTAAAATCAAGGGCTTTTAAAAGCGATTAAGTGTGATAAAGGAGTGGCTTTTTATGATAAATAGAGGGCCACTCCTATACTATTCCTACACTTAAATTTATACACTCACATTTCTATATGATTATACGGCCATCGATATTCAGGAATATATCAAGGAGACGATCATGCGCTGCGCCGGTAAGGTGCAGTATGCGTATGTGGACAATCAGGATGATTTCCGCAGCAAGATTGCTTTTGCAAAGACAGAGAGCGGGAGAAAGGTGGCAGGCAGTATGGGGAGTATTGTAAGTATGGTACAGAATCTGATTACATTTTGCTCCATGCTGGTGGTCCTGGCACGGGTTTCTATGTGGATCGTAATCGTTTTGCTGGTGACTACCCTTCCGGCTGTCATTCTCGCAAATCTGCAGAAGGATGAGGAATATGTGCATAAAACAAAGTGGATGAAAGAGGGGGCATTGGTGATTCACCAGTTTCAGGAATGCTGCGCGCCGTATTCTCTGAATGAAGTGCGGTTCCTGGGGCTTTTTGACTTTCTGAAGAGAAAATGGAGAAATACCGCGGACAGATACATTGTAATTAAAAATAAAATGACGAAAAAGCATGTGGCCTTTAATTTGCTTGCGGATTTTCTCAGAAGCTGTGTGTACATTTTTCTGTTGTTGATCGTTGCCGGACAGATATTTGAAACCCCTGGCGCGCAACTTGGTACCTTTACACTGGTCATAAGCATTGCCGGAGAATTTCAGACGCATACCACAAAGCTGTTTGTAGGAATGACACAGTTTTTCAGTGATGTCAAATATATGCAGGATTTCTTTGAACTGACGGAACTGAAACAAGAGGAGGATGAAAAGGAAGAGCCCATAGAGGATTCCACCATAGAATATGAACACGTAGATTTTACCTATTCCGGTACAGACAAACCGGCATTACAGGATATCTGTGTCAGGATCAGGAAGGGGGAAAAGGTTGCGATTGTTGGAGAAAACGGCTCCGGAAAGACCACGTTTGTGAATCTGTTATTGGGACTTTATGAACAGGAACAGGGATGTGTTCGTATAGGTGGCAGGAAGATTCAGGAACATTTGAGTGAATGCAGAAGAAATATCTCTGCTATTTTTCAGAATTTTGCAAGATACGAGATGGAGATACTTGGAAATATTACCATTTCAGATCGGGATAAGCGGGTAGATGAGGAAGCCATTCTGGAATTGGCGCAAAAAACGGGCGCGTATTCCTTTATAGAGAAGCAGCCTGGGGGATTGCATGAGGTTGTGGGCTCTTTGAGCGACAAGGGGAATAATCTGTCCGGCGGGGAGTGGCAGAGGATTGCGATCACAAGGGCGGCCTACCGGGATAACGCGAAGATTATGATATTGGACGAACCGACAGCCGCATTGGACCCCATTGCCGAGGCAGATTTGTATCAGCGTTTTGCAGAACTGACGAAGGACAAGACTACCATATTTATCTCCCACCGTTTAGGAATTTCAAAGATCGTAGACCGGATACTTGTATTTGATGAGGGACGGATCGTGGAGGACGGCAGCCATGCAGAACTGATGCGGAAGAACGGATTGTACGCAAGAATGTATCATGCTCAGGCACAGTGGTATAATACTTAATATTATAGGTAGCACCCCTTATATTACAAAAAAGATATCTTCTGGTAAAAGAAATCATTCTATGATATAATCCAGGAAAGGAGTGATGTTTTATGGCATTACCACAAGAAAAGACCTATACGATTGATGATATTTATGCTTTGCCGGATGGAACGAGAGCCGAATTAATTGACGGAGAAATGTATATGATGGCTCCGCCTGGAATGAGACATCAGAGACTTGTGTCGCTTTTACATGGAACAATATTTGAATATATTTCAAGAAAGAAGGGTGACTGCGAAGTATTTCCGGCACCTTTTGCGGTATTTTTGAATGCAGATGACCGAAACTATGTGGAACCGGATATTTCCGTGATTTGCGACAAATCTAAATTGGATGACCGGGGCTGTAATGGCGCGCCTGATTGGGTGATCGAGATTGTTTCTCCCAGCAGTAAACAAATGGATTATTTTACAAAGCTGTTTAAATATCGTACAGCAGGCGTTAAGGAATATTGGATTGTGGATTCGGAGAAAAATCGGGTAATGGTCTACCAATTTAAGCAGGATGAGGTAAATGTGTATGATTTTACCGAGGATATTCCGGTAGGAATTTATGATGGAGATTTAAGAATCAGGATTGAATAAAGAACATTGAAGTGGTATTAAGGAGTCTTTCATTAGGCTCCTGTTTCTTTTTTATATTTTGCGTTCCAGCGTTATATTGTTAATGGGTAACTGGACAAGTTCGATTTCCCACCAGGATGATCTGATTCGAAATGTTTCACAATTATTACAAGACATAAAGAGATTGTAATAATTACCAAATTATGGTATGATTACCCCAGGAGTTGCATATGCACGAAGGAGTGACAATGATTTGGGGCGAAAGAAAGCGAAAGTAACAGTCATCACCATGTTAATATTTGTGTTGATCGTTATTTTTATTGTCGTGGCGAATTTCCTGTTTGTCAAGGATAAGTTGAAAGAGGCGTTGACTGTGGAAGCGGGAAGCGAAATGCCGGAGGCTTCCGACTTTTTGCTACAGGAGTATAAGAGGTATGAACTGACAGAGGGACTTGATGATTCTATAAATATGCATACAGTAGCGGATTATCCGGTGACGATCAATGTGTATGGTAAAGAGTGGAGCTCCGTACTACATGTAGTAGATACGGTGGCGCCCAGAGTGGAGGTCAGAACTGCGGAAATATTCGATGATGAGACTTTGGAGCCGGAAGATCTGATCGTAGCGGTAGAGGATGAGACGCCAACACAGGTCGTCTTTGCGGAAATGCCGGATTTTACAGTGGCAGGGGTACATAAGGTTACGCTGGAGGTGACGGACCTTGGCGGAAACACTACGGGCGTGGATACGGAGGTAACGGTCGTAAAAGATACGGAGCCGCCGGTCATCACCGGGGTGACGGAACAGACTATTCCGGCCGGCACAAGCGTATCCTATAAAAGAGGCGTTACCGTCACAGATAACCATGACGAGGACGTGCAGATTGTCATTGACAACAGTGAAGTGAATCTGGATGAGGTGGGAGATTATACGGTTCGGTATCTGGCAACAGATAAGGCAGGAAACACCACCGAGGTCATTACGGTGCTTCACGTAGAACCGCCCAGTGCGGAAAATGCCACCGAGGAGCTTGTGAATAAGATGGCGGATGAAGTTTTGGCGGAAATTCTCACCGAGGATATGACGGAATATGAGAAAGCCGAGGCTATTTTCTGGTGGGTTCATGATATTCATTATAAAAACGGAACGCCCAAGACCAACTGGGTGCAGGGCGCATATCATGGGTTGGCGGAATATTCCGGGGATTGCTTTGTGTATGCCATGACTGCAAAATGTCTTCTGACCAGAGCAGGCATTAAAAATATGGATATCGAGAAGATTCCGGCTTACACCAGTCATTATTGGAATCTTATTGATCTGGGAGAAGGATGGTATCATTATGATTGTTGCAACGGTCGTATGGAGGGGACCTATATTTTTTACTGGACGGACGAGCAGCTCATGGAATATTCGGAGAACCACAATGATTCCCACAATTATGACAGGGAGAAATATCCGGATATTCAGTAGCAGAAGGAGTTTGAAATGGCAATTAGAGAACAATGTGAACTGACCTGCATGGTCATGGTATATGATGAAAATGGGAATATTCTGGTTCAGGATAAAACAGAATCCAGTTGGACCGGTGTCCAATTTCCGGGAGGGCATGTGGAGCCGGAGGAATCCTTTGTAGCCTGCGCCATCCGGGAAGTAAAAGAGGAGACAGGGCTTATGGTCCGTAATTTGAAGTTGTGCGGTGTCAAGCAGTTTCAGAACGATACGAGAAAGATGAAAACGGGAATTGAATTCTTTTGTCCGTATGAGAAAATCAAATGTTAAATTCCGTTGCTTGTCTTTTTGCTCCTGCCTGCATACAATGGCGGTGAAAGGAGCGTGTAAGCATGATTGGCGAAAATATTCAAATTATACGAAAAGAAAAACATATGAGCCAGGAGGAACTGGCTGTGAAACTCCATGTGGTGAGGCAGACGGTTTCAAAATGGGAAAACAATCTGTCAGTACCGGATGCGGATGTGCTGATTCGCATGGCGGAACTTCTGGAAGTGCCGGTGAGCCGGCTGCTGGGGGTGGAGACAGAAGAACAGAATGTGTCGGATCTGGCGGAGGAGCTTGCCCGACTGAATCAGCAGCTTGCGGAAAAAAATCAAAAAGAGAAGCGGCTGCTGCAGGTGGAGAAGAAGCGGGGGTTAATTCTGTCACTTTCCTTTGCCGCTTTGCTGCTTGCATTACTTGTAGGAAATGAAGTTGTGTCCGTTGTGCTGGTGGGCCTGTGCATGCTGGCGGCGGGCATCATTTTATACCGTAATCTCACACTGTTGACGGAAACGGCAACGGAACCCTCTCAAATGAAGGCGTTGAAAATGATGACGGTTTTTAACATTGTGATAATGGCTGTGTGTCTCATTGCAGCGGCCTTTTCGGAAATTGCCAGGATTCGTGTATCTCAGCATGGGGGAAAAATACTGGCCTTAGCGCTGCTCTCCGGCATTATGCTTTTTTGCGGCTTTTTATGTCCAAGACTTCCTTTTTCGAGACATACCGGGCTCCGTCTGCCCTGGACGGTGCGGGACGAAGAAACGTGGAATCTGGCGCATAAAATCCTGGGTTATATGTCCCTTCCCACCGTTCTTCTGTATTGGGCACTGGCCTTTACTGTTTCTGATTTTGAAGCAGTATCCCTTGCTGCTATGCTGGTTTGGATTGGCATTCCGGGACTTATATCCGGGATTTTCTTTTGGAAGAAAATGCGGGGCAAACTATAGAAAATTCTGTTAAACGGCATTAATCGTTTCCTTGAAAATAATGTGAAAATGCATTTATTCGGCTGTTGATTTAGCATTTTGAATAGCTTATAATAAAAATGTGATATGCAAGGATGTAAAACAGACTGTTGGAAAACGGGACGCATAACATTGTCAGAAAAAGGAGGCCATATGAAAGAAGTAAATGAGGCCGTGCTAAGTAGTGAAGGAAATTATACGGTTTTTAAATTTGGAAATAATATCATTCGATTCAAAGCGCCTTATTCATTGGAGAAGTATACGGAAGTCAGAGAATGGAAGCATGGGTATCTGGTGGTGTCGGCAAAATACGCACATAATGATAAAGAGGAAGAAGAATATATTGATTTGATTCCCATATTAGAAAACCTGTATTTTGAGCCAGATGAGTTTTTGATGCCAATTAAGAAAGTGAGGGTAGCATATGACTGATATAAAAAAAGTTGCGGATTCTGCTGATATGATTGTCAATGGGTATGCTTTTACACAGTGTACGGAGGGCTATCGGGTACTTAATTTGAATCGTCCGGATAAAGCAGTCATTCTTTCTAAAAAAGGAGAGGTGTTAGAAACCAGTATGGATGACATAGAGATACGGATTGTGAGCGATTATCTGAATAAATGTATGCATGTTCATGCAAGTGACAGAAAGCTGACAGAGGCTGGCTCGGCAAAATTTTTTGTTCGGGAAAATGGGGACACAGTTATACAAGACAGAGGTGTTCTCAACGATAGAGAAATTCATATCATACAGGCATTTATTAAACAGAATTACCAGGAAATGTATTTAAAATGGGCTGCATACAGTGCGGAGAAATTTTATGGAAATAAAGAGTCAATTTGAAGTAAGAAAAGTACCGCTTCTCCTAATTTCGTTGATTTCAGTTATATTGTTCACATCTGGCTGCCAGGTTATTGACAGAGTCACCGAAGCGTATGAAAAATTTGACACCAGGGCACAGCGCAGAGAGGCCGCTGGGATTATTGCGGCCGTCAGAGAAAAGGATATTCAAGGAATAAAGGAACTATTGTGCGCCAAGACACGGGAGACAAATAACATTTCACAAATACCGTTGGACCGTTGAAGATATTCGGACAGACGCAGGCATAACATATGAAATGAATGTTACGGAGTACTCCGTAAATGAAAAGGAGCCGGAACTACAGGGCATTTTGAAGTTAAATGTAAGAGATGAAAATGGAAATTCGTTTACCCTGGGAGAGGAAGAAACTGCCGGGTAAACGGACATTGCTGCCGGCACAGGTACCGTGATACAAAAATCAGAGCACCTACGGCACCAACTTATATTACGAACCAACATTTTGTGAGAAGAAATGGAAAAGGAGAACACCATGACAAAGCAGGAATTTAAGAAAATGGCGCGGCAAAAAATCCTCATTCTGGACGGAGCCACAGGCTCCAACCTCTTAAAGCGCGGCATGCCTTATGGCGTATGCACGGAACTGTGGGTGACACAACACCCGGAGGTTATGCGGAAGCTACAGAGAGAATACATTGAGGCGGGCAGCGATATCGTCTATGCCCCCACCTTTTCCGGTAACCGGATAAAACTAAAAGAGTACGGACTTCTGGACCGGATGGAGGAATTAAACCATGCCCTGGTAGCCATATCCAGGGAGGCCGCAGGCGGACATGCCCTGGTGGCCGGGGATATTACCATGACCGGCGCCCAGCTGGAGCCTATGGGAGATCTGACTTTTGAGGAACTGGTTGAAATCTATAAGGAGCAGATAACCATGATTGCCGAGGCGGGGGTGGATTTGCTGGTGGTGGAGACCATGATGAGCCTTCAGGAGACCCGCGCCGCCGTCATTGCCGCCCGCGAGGTCTGTGACCTTCCTGTGATGGCTACCTTAAGTTTCCAGGAGACAGGAAGAACCCTGTATGGAGCCTCTGCAAAAGCTGTAGCGGTGGTGCTGGAGGCCCTTGGCGTGGATGCGGTGGGGTTAAACTGCTCCGCAGGTCCGGATAAAATGCGCTCCGTGGTAGAGGAAATGAAAGAGTATGTGAACATTCCGGTCATTGCAAAGCCCAATGCCGGAATGCCCAGACTGGAAGCGGACGGAAGCACTGGCTATGATATGGGCCCGGAGGCCTTTGCCGGCTTTATGAAGGACTTATTGGAGGCCGGAGCGGACATTGTAGGGGGCTGCTGCGGAAGCACCCCGGAATTTATAGCCCGGCTGAAAGAGACGGCTGCCGGATGTGACAGGAAAAAGTCAATAGCTACCGGGGAAGAAAAGCCGGTTTACTTAGCCTCGGAGCGGGAGGTGTTTTCCTTCAACCCGGGCCAGAAACTCACCGTGGGTGAGGACATTGATTTTTCCGGGAATGAGGAACTGGTGGAGGACTACAGGAGTGACAGCTTTGACACTGCCATTGACCTGGCCTTCGACATGGAGGAGGACGCCGACATTTTACGTATCGCCGCTGCGGCGGAGGGGGTGGATGAGAAAGAGGCCCTTCTGGCACTGGCGGAGGAATTACAGCGGAACGTGAACCTTCCTCTGATGCTGTCCGCAATCTCGCCGGAAACCATCGAATATGTGTTGAGACACTTCCCTGGAATTATGGCAATTCAGTGGGATCATAACCTAGAGGAATGGGAAACCCAAATAAAAAGAATAGCCAAAAGTTACGGAGCGCCCCTTGTGACTATTGACAATGAAATTATCTATTGATAAAATTATCTGTAATCGTGAAGGAGGTTTCCCATGAAAAGACGTGTATTTTCCATTTTGGTTGAGAATACGCCCAACGTACTCAGCCATGTATCCGGCCTCTTCAGCAGGCGGGGATATAATATCGACAGCATTTCCGCCGGTGTAACCGCCGACCCAAGATTTACTCGAATTACCATTGTAGCCAGTGGGGACGAGTTGATTCTGGAGCAGATTGAGAAGCAGCTGGCGAAGCTGGAGGACGTTTTGGACATCAAGCCTCTGAAAGATGGAGATTCCGTATGCCGGGAGCTGATTTTAGTGAAGCTTCGGGCCAAGGATACCGACCGCCAGGCCATCATCTCGGTGGTGGAGATTTTCCGAGCCAAAGTGGTGGATGTGACCCAGGATTCCATGGTGATCGAGTTGACCGGAAACCAGAGCAAGCTGGAAGCGTTTTTGCGGCTGGTGGAGGGCTACGAGATATTGGAACTGGCCCGGACGGGAATTACCGGTCTCAGCAGAGGCTCGGCAGATGTAAAATTTTTTGATTAAATTAAAATGCGAAAGCATAAGGAGGACATGTAAAATGGCAAATATTTATTACCAGGAAGATTGTAACTTATCCCTGTTGGAGGGAAAAACGATTGCGGTTATCGGCTATGGAAGCCAGGGACACGCCCATGCGCTGAACGCCAAGGAGTCCGGCTGCAACGTGATCATCGGTCTCTATGAGGGCAGCAAGTCCTGGAAGAAAGCCGAGGAGCAGGGCTTTGAGGTATACACGGCCGCGGAGGCAGC
Organism: uncultured Lachnospiraceae bacterium; assembly: GCA_944381535.1. Taxonomy (GTDB): domain Bacteria; phylum Bacillota; class Clostridia; order Lachnospirales; family Lachnospiraceae; genus 14-2. The sequence continues at coordinate 15,769 of CALWLN010000066.1, read as the reverse complement.
CAAGAAGGCCGATATCATCATGATTCTGATCAACGACGAGCTGCAGGCCGATATGTACAAGAAGGATATCGAGCCCAACCTGGAAGAGGGAAATATGCTGATGTTCGCCCATGGCTTCAACATTCATTTCGGAACCATCGTTCCCCCTGCAAATGTAGATGTAACCATGATCGCCCCCAAGGGACCGGGTCATACCGTGAGAAGCGAGTACCAGGCCGGCAAGGGTGTTCCCTGTCTGGTTGCTGTTCATCAGGACGCTACCGGCAAGGCGCTGGATATGGCGTTGGCATATGCGCTGGCTATCGGCGGTGCTCGGGCAGGCGTTCTTGAGACCACCTTCCGCACCGAGACGGAGACCGACCTCTTCGGTGAGCAGGCAGTTCTCTGCGGCGGTGTCTGCGCATTGATGCAGGCGGGCTTTGAAACTCTGGTAGAAGCCGGCTATGACCCCAGAAATGCTTACTTTGAGTGTATCCATGAGATGAAGCTGATCGTGGACCTGATCTACCAGTCCGGTTTCGAGGGGATGCGCTACTCCATCTCCAATACCGCCGAGTACGGCGATTACATCACCGGTCCGAAGATCATCACCGAGGAGACCAAGAAGACCATGAAGAAGATTCTGGCAGACATTCAGGACGGTACCTTTGCGAAGGACTTCCTGCTGGATATGTCCCCGGCTGGCCGTCAGGTACACTTCAAGGCTATGCGTAAGCGTGCCGCCGAGCATCCCGCTGAGGTGATCGGAAAGGAAATCCGCAAACTCTATAGCTGGAATGACGAGGCGAAGCTGATCAACAATTAATAAGGCGAATGGAGTTTATCCGTTGCCATGAAACTTTGGGCAGCACACCTCCTCGTGTTGCCCGAAGTTGGGGTTAAAGGAGAAAAGTGATGTATACGATTAAAAACTTTACAAGCAACGATGACGTTAAAATTTTAAGCGAGCTGGGTGGATTTCAGGTTATTGAATATCAAAGAGATTTGAGCGTAACTCCCGAGAACGCAATGACAGCATACTATAGTGCGCAGATGAATGTAAAAAAGAGACAGCTGGTGTGCAACCTTGCGCAGATGCCTGTAACTGTTCAGAAAGGCGCAATGCAATGGATGGTCGGCAATGTTAGCCAGACCAGCGGCATAAAGGGAGTAGGGGATTTCCTTGGCAAAGCCTTCGGCGGGAAGGTAACCGGGGAATCCGCCATTAAGCCGGAATATACGGGAGTGGGAACCCTGGTGCTTGAGCCCACTTACAAGCATTTGATTTTGATGGATGTTGCTCAGTGGGGCGGAGCGGTGGTACTGGACGACGGACTGTTTCTTGCCTGTGACAGCAGATTGCAGCAGCAGACGGTGGCCCGCTCTAATTTATCCTCTGCCGTTGCAGGTGGCGAGGGACTGTTTAATCTCTGCCTTTCCGGAAACGGTGTATTTTGTATTGAATCAGACTGCCCTATAGAAGAGCTGATTGAGATTCAACTGCAGGATGACGTGCTTAAGATTGACGGAAACTATGCCATTGCGTGGAGCAGAAGCTTGAACTTTACTGTGGAGCGCTCCGGGAAAACGTTAATCGGTTCGACAGCCTCCGGGGAGGGGCTTGTAAACGTGTACAGAGGCACAGGTACCGTGTTGATGATGCCCACAGCAAAAATGCCCAATGTTTAATAGGTAATATACGGAAAGAAAAAGGCCGCCGCAGACAGTGTTTGTATGCAGGCGGCTGTTATTTTGTGGAAGGATAAGTCCTTTGTTCCTTATTTGAAAAAGATACTTCCATAAACTATTTTTTGTAATTCTCAAAGAAATCAATAAAGCTTCTGAGGGCCTTGGATTGCTTCTGGCTCCTGTTGTAGGCAAAGCCCACCTCCCGTTTGGGAATAGGGCGGGCCAGGGGAATCTCGATCAGTGTTCCGGCGGACAGCTCATCACGGACAAACTCCCGGATGACACAGGCGGTTCCCAGACCGATTTTTGCAAATTCAATCAACAGGTCCATGGAGGACACCTCGATGGAATCCTGGAGATGTATCTGGTTTTCGATGAAGTAATCGTCGATATGGCGGCGGGTCATATTTTCCTTGTCCAGCAGCATCAGCGTGGAGCTCTCCAGAATATGACTTTGGGACACGCCCCTGCTTTTTAAATTGGCGAGATAATCCCGGGTGGCCACAAATATGTCCTCAATTTCCAGAAGAGGATAGAAGATGATGTGTTTCATGTCCGGTTTGCCCACAAGACCGATGTCTATCTTATCCTCATCCAGAAGCTTTAGGGTCTGGTTGGTGGAGCGGCAGTCTATGGAAATGTTGATGTATGGATATTGCTTGATAAAGTCCTTTAAGTAGGGAAGCAGCAGATATTTGCACAGGGTGGAACTGACCCCGATAGTCAGATGGCCGATGCCGAGTTCAATGGAGCGGCGCAGCTTTTCTTCCCCCAGGTTTAAGGTCTCAAAGGCGTCCTTCACATGGCTGTACAGAAGCTCGCCTTCCGGGGTCAGGGTTACGCCCCGGGAGCTGCGGGAAAAAAGACGGGTGCCCAGATTCTCCTCCAACTTCTGGATGGATTTGCTTATGGCGGGCTGGCTGATGTAAAGTTCCTTGGCGGCTTTGGAGATATTGCCGGCGTTGGCTACGGCGTAGAAAATCTTATAGGAAGCCAGATTCTGGCTATTCATAGTAAGCACCTCGTTTATAACTAAATTTCATAATAAATATATGTAATATGTATTTCTATTATAATACCGGATGTGGTAAAATAGCAACAAGAAATACAACAGGAGGAATATAAAATGGGAATGACAATGACGCAGAAAATTTTGGCGGCCCATGCGGGATTGGATTCCGTCAGTGCCGGCCAGTTGATTGAGGCGGATTTGGATCTGGTGCTGGGCAATGATATCACATCGCCGGTGGCCATTCATGAGATGGACAAAATGGAGGGGAGGGGTGTCTTTGACAAGGACAAGATTGCCCTGGTGATGGACCATTTTGTGCCCAACAAGGACATCAAGTCCGCCCAGCACTGCAAATGTGTGCGGGAGTTTGCCTGTAAGCACGAGATCACCAACTATTTTGACGTGGGAGAGATGGGCATTGAGCACGCCCTTCTGCCGGAGAAGGGCCTGACCGTGGCGGGGGATGTGATTATCGGCGCGGATTCTCACACCTGTACCTACGGCGCGCTGGGCGCCTTTTCCACAGGGGTGGGAAGCACGGATATGGCAGCGGGGATGGCTACCGGCAAAGCCTGGTTTAAGGTGCCCTCCGCCATTAAGTTTAACATTGTGGGTAAGCCCTCCAAATGGGTCAGCGGTAAGGACGTGATTCTCCACATCATCGGCATGATCGGAGTGGACGGCGCCCTGTACAAATCCATGGAGTTTGTGGGAGAGGGAATTCGGAATCTGTCCATGGACGACCGCTTTACCATTGCCAATATGGCCATCGAGGCCGGCGGCAAAAACGGCATTTTCCCGGTGGATGATGTGGCGATTCAATATATGAAGGAGCATTCCAAACGGGAATTTACTATCTACGAGGCGGACCCGGACGCAGAGTACGACGAGGAATATACCATTGATTTAAGCCAGCTGAAGCCAACGGTGGCATTTCCTCATCTGCCAGAAAATACCAGAACCGTCGATGAGGTGGGGGACATTCAGATCGACCAGGTGGTAATCGGTTCCTGCACCAACGGCCGTTTGGACGATCTGCGGATTGCGGCTGAGATCCTTCGGGGAAATAAGGTGGCAAAGGGCGTGCGCTGCATTGTGATTCCAGCCACCCAGAAGATTTATCTTGACGCCATGGAGGAGGGCCTTATCCGCGATTTCATCGAGGCCGGCGCCATTGTCAGCACTCCCACCTGCGGCCCGTGCCTGGGCGGTTACATGGGGATTCTGGCGGAGGGAGAGCGCTGCGTATCCACCACCAACCGGAACTTTGTAGGAAGAATGGGCCATGTGGAGTCGGAGATCTATCTGGCCAGCCCGGCCGTTGCCGCTGCCAGCGCCATTACCGGAACACTGTCGGGGCCGAAGGAATAAGGAGGAATGAGACATGAAAGCATGTGGACGTGTATTTAAATATGGAGACAACGTGGATACTGATGTAATTATCCCCGCCAGGTATCTGAATTCATCGGATCGAAAGGCGCTGGGCACCCACTGCCTGGAGGAGATTGACAAGGAAGTTGTGCGCAAGGTGTCGCCGGGAGATTTGATCGTGGCAGAGAAAAATTTTGGCTGCGGTTCCTCAAGGGAGCATGCGCCCATCGCCATCAAGGCGGCAGGGGTGAGCTGCGTGATTGCCGAGACCTTCGCCCGGATTTTTTACCGAAATGCTATCAACATCGGACTTCCCATCATTGAATGCCCCCAGGCGGCTAAGGGAATTTCGGAAGGCGATGAGGTGGAAGTGGATTTTGACAGCGGCGTCATCACCAACAAGACCAAGGGCGAGACTTACCAGGGGCAGGCGTTCCCGGAATTTATGCAGAAGATCATCAAGGCGGAAGGGCTCATCAATTATATTATAGTAAACGACAAATAAATTTGCCGTTTACTATAGCCCTCCGGGGGGATGCGCACGATTTTTGCAAGGAAATTTCTGCGTTTACACGCAGCAAAAATCGGCGCAGGAAACGTCATAAAGAAAATATTTATGACGTTTCCTATAACGGGAGCCAGAATTAAAAACAGAACTTGCGGCTTTGGGCAACAAGGAGTATAATAAAATCTCAAGTAGAGCATGAACAGGAAAAGGACATGCTTTACTTGAGATTATGATTTTTAGAAAGTAAAGGATGGATGATATGGAGTTGTTTTACAGAAGTACGAGAAACAATGAGGAGAGAGTGACTGCTTCCCAGGCTATCTTGCAGGGACTGGCTGCGGACGGAGGATTGTTTGTGCCGGAGGAAATACCCAATCTTGCGGTCTCCATGGATGCGCTTAAGAAGATGAGTTATCAGGAGACGGCCTACGAGGTCATGCGGCTGTTCTTTACGGATTTTACAAGGGAGGAGTTGGCCCATTGTATTAACAGCGCCTACGACGACAAATTTGATGATGATACCATTGCTCCTCTGCGAGCGGCCGGAGGCGCTTATTATCTGGAACTGTTCCACGGCGCAACCATCGCCTTTAAGGATATGGCTCTGTCCATACTCCCTTACCTTATGATTACCGCTGCTCGGAAGAACCATGTGACCAACGATATTGTGATTCTCACAGCTACCTCCGGGGACACCGGTAAGGCGGCTCTCGCCGGCTTTGCGGAGGTGGAGGGGACCAAGATCATCGTCTTTTATCCCAAGGACGGCGTCAGTCCCATTCAGCAGAAGCAGATGGTGACTCAGAAGGGGGACAACACGCTGGTGGTCGGCATTCACGGCAACTTTGATGAGGCGCAGACCGGCGTGAAGGAGATGTTTTCCGATAAGGCTCTGGCAGAGGAAATGTGGGCGAAAGGATACCAGTTCTCCTCCGCCAACTCCATCAACATTGGACGTCTGGTACCTCAGATTGCCTACTATGTCTATGCGTACGCCAAAATGCTGGCCGGCGGAGAATTAGAGACAGGTGAGCCCATAAATGTGGCGGTTCCCACCGGAAATTTCGGAAATATTCTGGCGGCCTATTATGCCAAAGCCATGGGTGTTCCCATCGGAAAGCTGATCTGCGCTTCCAATGAAAATAAAGTGCTATTTGATTTCTTCCGAAGCGGAAGCTATGACCGGAACCGGGAGTTTATTCTGACCTCTTCTCCTTCCATGGATATTCTCATTTCCAGCAACCTGGAGCGGTTGATCTACCAGATCGCCGGAAGAGACGCCGGGGTGAATCGAGCGTTTATGGAGACATTGTCCACAATGGGAAGCTATACCATTACGGATGAAATGAGAGAGCAGCTTAAGGATTTTTACGGAAACTATGCCAGCGAGGCAGAGACAGCAGCAACAATCAAAGGGCTTTACGAGCAGACGGGCTATGTGATCGATCCCCACACGGCGGTGGCCTCCTGTGTCTATGAAAAATACAAAAAGGATACGGATGACAGGACCAAGACAGTGATCGTCTCCACGGCCAGCCCCTACAAATTTACCAGAACCGTGATGACGGCCATTGACCCATCTTATGATACGAAGGGGGATTTTGAACTGGTGGATGAACTGAACAGGCTTTCCGGCGTGAAGGTGCCAAAGGCCATCGAAGAAATCCGGACGGCTCCGATCCGTCATAAGAAGGTCTGTGAGGTTTCGGAAATGCCCAAGGTGGTAAAAGAGTTCCTGGGCTTATAAAATGGTCACTGCCAACCCGTAACCGGTGACATCAAATGAGCAAAGTTCCGAAAGGAGATGCAGAATGGATACTTTAGCAGCAATCGACGTCATACTGATTTTTGATATTATTTTGCTGGTTTATGGAATTTATACCATCTACTCGGCGTTTGTCATGAAGAAAACCCAGATGCCCGTCAAATGGCTGGTGCCAGAACAGGAACTTAAGAAATGCAGGGACGCCAAGGGCTTTGCCGAGGCCATGTACGCAAAAACCGTTGTCTTTGGCGTGGTGGTGGCGCTTTTTGGCCTGGTCAGTTTCTTAAACCGGATGCTCTGGCTCATTGCCGCCCTGGAGTATGCCGGTATTGCGGTTTTCTTAGTGGCCTGTGTCGTTTATGTTGTTTTGCTGAACCGGACAAGACGTCAATATTTTTAACTGTGAGTATGTAATTCGGGGTTGTCGTTTTTTGATGGCTCTGGCTGAGTAAAAAATACTCCGCAAGGACGAATCCCTTGCGGAGTATTTTGGGTTATGAAATCTGTTACCGCTGGTCCATGGGAATATATTCCCGCTTCTCCTGGACACATTTGTAGGCGGGACGCATGATTTTTCCGTTGTAGGCCAGCTCCTCCAGGCGATGGGCGCTCCATCCGGCGATTCTCGCGATGGCAAAAATCGGTGTATAGAGCTCCATGGGCAAATCCAGCATGCTGTAGGCAAAGCCGGAGAAGAAGTCCACATTGGGGCTTACGCCCTTGTAAATCTTGCGCTCCCTGGAGATGATTTCCGGCGCAAGACGCTCCACCAGGGAGTACAGGGCGTATTCCTTTTCCAGTCCTTTTTCCTTGGAAAGCCGTTCTACGAAGGAACGGAACAAAATCGCGCGGGGGTCGGAGAGTGAGTACACCGCATGACCCATACCGTAGATTAAGCCCGCATGGTCGAAGGCTTCCTTATTTAAGAGCGCTGAGAGATAGCGGCCTACGGCCTCCTCATCGGTCCAATCACTGACATTGGCCTTCAGGTCTTCAATCATCTTTACAACCTTAATGTTTGCTCCGCCGTGGCGTGGGCCCTTCAGAGACCCAAGGGAGGCTGCTATGACGGAATAAGTGTCAGTTCCTGAGGAGGAGACTAAATGGGTGGTAAACGTAGAGTTGTTGCCGCCGCCGTGCTCCATATGTAAGATTAACGCAATATCCAGAAGCTTAGCCTCCAGGGGTGTAAATTTGCTGTCGGGTCGGAGAATATGAAGAATGGTTTCCGCCGTGGACAGTCCTGGCTCAGGAGTGTGGATAAACAGGCTGGCGCCGTCGTGGTAGTGCTTGTAGGCCTGGTAGCCATATACCGACAACAGTGGGAACAGGCTGATCAATTCCAGACATTGCCGAAGTACGTTGGGAATGGAAATGTCATCGGCCTTATCATCGTAGGAATACAGGGTAAGCACGCTGCGGGCCAGGGTGTTCATCATATCCTGGCTGGGGGCCTTCATGATAATATCCCGGACAAAGCCCGTGGGCAGGGAACGGTATTCCGCAAGCAGCTTGGTGAAGGAGGTAAGTTCCTCCTCGTTGGGCAATTTGCCGAAAAGCAGAAGATAGGTGCTCTCTTCAAAACCGAAATGCGTGTCCTCCGGCAGGCCGCGAATCAAATCCTTGACATTGTAGCCGCGATAGTAGAGTTCGCCGTCTGCGGGAACGGATACACCGTCCACCATTTTGGTGGCACAGACGTCGGAAATCTCGGTCAATCCAACCAACACGCCTTTTCCGTTCAAGTCCCGAAGTCCCCGCTTTACGTCGTAAGTGGTAAAGAGGGCGGGGTCAATGGTGGCTGCCTGCTGGCTCAGTTGAGCTAACTTCATGATTTCAGGTGTGATTTCGTAAAATTTGTTTGAATTCATATCAGGACCTTCCTTTCTGATGTGTGATCGAGTTACATGAATGATTTATAAAAGCAACGAATTAGTGTGATAAATTATATAATATTTTATTATAATACCACATGTATTTATTCCAGTACAAGAGAAAAATGAAAATTTACAAAATTTTTGCAATTTTACGGGGAATCAGGCAGGCCGACAGGGGACAGCCTAAAACAAAAATAATATAGAATCTTCTGAGAAATCAATTACTATATATCTTATTTTATACCAAAATGAAAAAAATGGCAAGCTTTGAAAAAAATAAAATTTCCATAAAATAATTGATTTTATCCGGTAATCATGTATAATAGAAGCGTATGGTTTGTTGCAATATTATTAAGAAAAGAGGTTAAGGAAGATGGGAAAAATTGATTTAAGCAAGTACGGAATTACGGGAACCACCGAAATCGTACATAATCCTTCCTATGAACTGTTGTTTGAGGAGGAGACAAAGCCCGAGCTTACCGGATATGAAAAAGGCCAGGTAAGCGAGCTTGGCGCGGTGAACGTAATGACAGGTATTTATACCGGACGTTCCCCCAAAGATAAATTCATCGTCATGGATGAAAATTCCAAGGATACGGTATGGTGGACATCGGATGAATTTAAGAATGACAACCATCCGGCTTCCCAGGAGGCGTGGAACACGGTAAAAAATATCGCGCTGGAAGAGCTCTCCGGTAAGCGCCTGTTTGTGGTAGACGCATTCTGCGGTACCAATGCCGATACACGCATGGCCATCCGCTTCATCATGGAGGTTGCGTGGCAGGCTCATTTCGTGAAGAATATGTTTATCGTTCCCACGGACGAAGAGCTTGAGAATTTCGAGCCGGATTTCGTTGTATACAACGCCTCCAAGGCGAAGGTGGAGAATTATAAGGAGCTTGGCTTAAACTCCGAGACAGCGGTTATGTTCAACATCACTAGCCGTGAGCAGGTAATCGTAAATACATGGTACGGCGGCGAGATGAAGAAGGGTATGTTCTCCATGATGAACTATTACCTGCCCCTTAAGGGAATCGCTTCCATGCACTGCTCTGCCAATACCGATATGAACGGCGAGAATACCGCAATCTTCTTTGGCCTTTCCGGTACCGGTAAGACAACGCTGTCCACCGACCCGAAGCGTCTTCTGATCGGTGATGATGAGCACGGCTGGGACGACAACGGCGTATTTAACTTTGAGGGCGGCTGCTATGCAAAGGTAATCAACCTGGACAAAGATTCGGAGCCGGATATTTACAACGCCATCAAGCGCAATGCGCTGCTTGAGAACGTAACCGTGGATGAGAACGGTAAGATTGATTTTGATGATAAGAGTGTCACAGAGAACACCCGTGTATCCTATCCCATCGACCATATTGAGAAGATCGTACGGCCCGTTTCCGCAGCGCCGGCTGCCAAGGAGGTTATCTTCCTGTCCTCTGACGCGTTCGGCGTGCTTCCTCCGGTATCCGTGCTGACGCCGGAGCAGACCCAGTATTATTTCCTGTCCGGATTTACCGCAAAACTTGCGGGTACGGAGCGCGGAATCACAGAGCCCACTCCCACCTTCTCCGCCTGCTTCGGCCAGGCCTTCCTGGAGCTTCATCCCACAAAATACGCGGAGGAGCTGGTGAAGAGAATGGAGAAGAGCGGCGCCAAGGCTTACCTGGTAAATACCGGATGGAACGGCTCCGGCAAGCGTATCTCCATCAAGGATACCCGTGGTATCATCGATGCGATTTTAAGCGGCGATATCCTGAAAGCTCCCACCAAGAAGATTCCTTACTTCAATTTTGAAGTGCCCACAGAGCTTCCGGGTGTGGATACCAATATTCTGGATCCCCGTGATACCTATGCGGATTCCTCTGAATGGGACGCCAAGGCCAAGGACCTTGCTTCCAGATTCATCAAGAATTTCGCGAAATACGAGGGCAACGAGGCCGGCAAGGCTCTTGTTCCGGCAGGACCGCAGTTATAAAAAATGGAAACAGTATCCTGTAATTATCGTTAATTTATGGTTGATAAACGGGACATAATAGAGTATAATTTAATTATGCTCAATGGAAATCGGAATCCTGGGATGTGCGATACCCTGTTATTTTGAACCTACATCTACTTTTATGGGACTCCTATATTGCTGTTACTGATGTCAGGCCGCACCGGAAACCAGTGGAAGGCAGAGGAACAGTTGCGGACACCCACCTAGCGCTGGCTAGGAGTCAAAATTACAGGAAACGGCATTTTGGGAGAGAAAAATTACAAAAGAATTCTTACGTAAGCTGTTGCAAAAGAATCTTTGTAAGATACTCAAGACGATAAAGTACAGAAGAGAGAAGCTGCTTAAGTTCCTTTAAGCAGCTTCTTTTAGCACTCCAGTGCAATGAGAGCGTATCCCGGACGGGTGCGTACCCGTGGGAAAGGAAGCAGAATGAAAAAACCCAAAATTATTTTACCGGCGGTGGGAGTGCTGTTTGCCCTTCTTCTGATAGCCATCTTATGGATACAAAAGGGAAGCGACAGGAAGGAATCATTTTCACAGGAATATGTGCTGGCGAAGGAGCTTCCGGCGCTTTTCAGCTTTACCTATTACAATACAGGGGAATGGGAGAGGCAGTTAAAGGAAACAGTCAGAGGAAAGCTCAGCTACCGGGAACTATCGGATCTGCTTTCCCAGTTGGGTGTGGAGGAATATGTTACATATGACGAAAGGGCGGGGTTTCGCTCTGTCTCCCGTAAGGTTTTTTTTGAAGTGTATGAACAGATTTTGGATATTCTGGACCCAAATACCAGGGTCACGGTCCGGGATCTGGTATTCTTAGGACCGGGGGAACAGGAGGGACAGTGGCTGACCCAGCAGGGCTATCTTCCAATGGAGGGCGGGAGTTCTTATGTTCACCCTTATGATATGTACAGCGTGTACATGATGGATGGAACGATTCTGGGGATAAAGCAGCCAGCGGATACGCCGGTGACCTGGGAAAATGTGTTCATTCATTCCACAGGGGACAAAGCGGCCCAGGTGCTGTTTGAGAAAGAGTTATTTTCCGTCTCCGTCCCGAGCCTTACTGAGACAATTACCGATACGGTGTGTGATGTGGAGTTCCGGGATAATGCCGTATCTGCTATTTATAAAAAAGAGGAGACCATCCAGGGAACGGTGCTATCCTACGATGAAACCCAGATTGAAATCGCGGGATACGGGGCCCTGCCCCATGGCGGAAATCTGCGTATCTATAAGGCCTATGGCACGGTGGAGCAGCTTGACAGTTCCAAGCTGGTCATCGGCAATCTGACGGCGGATTTTGTGGTGGCCAAGGGACAGGTCTGCGGAATCATTTTGAAGGAACCGGCCCATATGGAACAGATCCGCGTGCTCCTCTTAAACGGAGAATCGCCCTATTATCCGGAAATTTTTGTGAAAGCGGACCAGGAGCTTACCGTCACCTTCGGGGACAGTGTTACGGTGCTCCCTGGGGGGACACTGGTGAAGGCCTCCGATTATTGGACGGAAGGAGCGGAAGGATATTTGCGGCTTTCCACAGCCACGGAGGAGGGGAATCTTTTTCTTGCCGGTGAGAACCAGGAGCCGGTATCCTTGGGATATCAGGGAGCCATGGAAATCCGCCGTTTTGCGGAGGGGTACAGCGTGGTCAATGAACTTTCCCTGGAAAATTATCTCTACTCCGTGGTACCCAGTGAAATGCCGGCCTCCTATGAGATGGAAGCGCTCCGGGCCCAGGCTGTCTGCGCCAGGAGCTACGCCTGTATTCAGCTTGGGTCCACGGAATATGCGAGATTTGCCGCAAATGTAGATGATACCACCAACTACCAGGTGTATAACAAACAGCCCAGGGAGGAGCGGTCCACCCTGGCGGTGCAGGATACGGTGGGCGAGGTGATAAAAAGTGGTGACGTCCTGGCGGAAGCCTATTATTATTCCACATCCTGCGGCTTTTCCCAGAATATGGATGTGTGGAATCTGGAACCGGGAACTTACGAATATTTAAAATCGGTGTCTCTTATGGCGGATGGCAGCGTGCCGGATATTTCCACGGAGGAAGCCTTTTCTGCCTTTATCAAGAGCCGGGAGTACGCAGCCTTTGACAGTGACACAGCCTATTTCCGTTGGCAGGCTGTGCTGAAGCCGGCTGAGAGCCTTTCGGCAGTGCAGGCGGCGGCCCTGGAGCGGCAGAAGGTAAATCCTGCCAATGTGCAGTGCTTTGACTTAAACGGAGTGGAAATGGCATTGGACTTCGGAAAGCTTGGGGCAGTCACCGGCCTTGTACCCAGGCAGCGGAGCGCAGGGGGCGTTCTCACAAAGCTGGAGATTTCCTGTGAACAAGGTTCCATTCTTATCACCACGGAATATAATATCCGTAAAATCTTAATGGCGGCGGCAGTCTCCGTGAGCGACAAGAACGACAAGGCCATCACCACCTTGAATTTACTGCCCAGCGCAGCTTTTACGGCGGAACCCACAGAGGAGGGTTTTGTCCTCTATGGAGGTGGTTACGGCCACGGGATTGGACTGAGCCAGAACGGAGCCAACGGTATGGCGAAAGCGGGACTTACATATGTGGATATTTTACAGAAATTCTACCAGAATATCACCATAGAGAATATCTACAACAGTCCGGAGAAGCAGCAGTGAACTGTGTGATCATCCGAAAGAGAAGGGGACAAAGGGAAGCTATGTTTTGGATCATTCTAAGCCGAATCAGAATGTTTATAAAAAAATGTGAAAAAGACAATATCAGCGCCTATGCGGCCCAGTCCGCGTTTTTCATAATATTGTCAATCATTCCTTTTTTGATGTTGTTTATTTCCCTTGTGCAGTATACGTCCATCACCAAGGGGATGGTGATGACAACGGTGGATCGTCTTATGCCCGATTACATTACGCCATTTTTGATTTCCGTAATTGAAGAAATCTATACAAAAAATATCGGGCTGGCGTCGGCGTCGGCCATTGCGGCCATCTGGGCCTCTGCTAAGGGAATCCAATATCTGTCCAAAGGGCTGAACGAGGTGTATGACATTATGGAGACCCGGAACTATGTTTATCTTCGGGCGCGGGCTATTCTCTACACTCTGGTGCTGGTGGCAGCCATTGTGCTGGCCCTTATGCTTCTGGTGTTCGGAAATTCCATACAGGATCTGCTGGCGGCGCATCTGCCCTTGGTGGCGAGACTGACCCAGGTGGTGCTGAAGCTGAGAAACCTGATCATGCTGGCGGTATTCAGCCTGTTCTTTGCCCTGCTCTTTAAAATGCTGCCCAACCGGAAGGCCACGCTGAAAAGCCAGCTTCCCGGGAGCGTGCTCTGTGCGGTGGCCTGGTCCGTTTTTTCCTATGGCCTGTCGGTGTATGTGGATGAGTTTAACGGTTTTTCCATGTATGGTAGCCTTACGACCATTGTGCTGTTAATGCTTTGGATGTATTTCTGCATGTATATCGTGCTGGTTTGCGGGGAGATCAACAATATTTATGAGGAGCATTGGAAGCGGCGGAGGATGAATGAGAATACGTTGAAATGAGATTGGGAAATGGACGGAAAAATAAAAGAGGTGTATTCTACCCAGATATATTGTGGGCAGGATACGCCTTTTTTTTCGTTCCGTCTATTGACTTTCCTATTCGATTTGCATATAATTAAAACAAATGTTGCAAAACGTGTGATTTAGAATTGGAGGAGTATGTTATGCCGCCAAAAGCAAAATTTTCAAGAGATGAGATTGTGGAAGCTTCGTTTTATATTGTCAGAACAGAAGGCTTTGAACATCTGACCGCCAGGGCATTGGGAGCGAGGCTTGGAAGTTCGGCAAGACCGATTTTTACCGTCTTTCAAAGCATGGAGGAGGTGCAGCTGGCTGTTATGGAAGCGGCCCGAGGGCTCTATAAAGAATATATTTTAAAAGGATTATCAGAAAAGCCGGCGTTCAAGGGCGCAGGAATGCAGTACATCCGTTTCGCGGTAGAGGAACCAAAGCTGTTTCAGCTTTTGTTCATGGAGGAGCAGAAGCAGATACCCGATTTGTCCGGGGTATTGCCCATGATTGATGAGAACTATGAAGAAATTCTTCACTCCATTCAAAAGGAATATGGGGTGAGCAGTCCGGCTGCGGAACGGCTGTATCGTCATTTGTGGATATACACTCACGGGATCGCGGCTCTGTGCGCCACCGGAATGTGCAGCTTTACGGCGGAGGAAATAAGCGTGATGGTTTCTGAGATTTTCGCCAGTCTGTTGAAACATTGGAAAGCAGGTGAACGCCATGATTAAGGTCAGAGATATTACAAAATCCTATGGAAGCGGGGAAAGCCGGTTTCCGGTTCTGAAAGGAATCAGCCTTACGATTGAGGAGGGCGGCTTTGCGGTGATCCTGGGGGCCTCCGGTTCCGGAAAATCGACCCTGCTGAATACCATTTCGGGTCTGGAGCGCCCGGACAGCGGGAGGATTCTGTATGATACAACCGATATCACGGCACTTTCGGATCCTGCATTGACGGAATTTCGGAGAGCAAACGTGGGCTTTATTTTTCAGCAGTATTATCTGCTTCCCAATCTGAGTGTTGATAAAAATGTGAAAATGGGTGCTGATTTAGCGGGAAACAGGGAGTATCCGGCGGTGATCGAGGCGGTGGGACTGGGAGAAAAAAGGCATAAATATCCCGGCGAGCTTTCCGGCGGGGAGCAGCAGCGGGTTTCCGTGGCCAGGGCATTGGCAAAGAGGCCGAAGATTTTATTCATGGATGAGCCCACCGGCGCTCTGGATGAGGAAACCGGCCGGCAGGTCCTTGACTATGTCTGTAGGTTGCAAAAGGAGTACGGCTTTACAATCGTGATGGTGACTCACAATCAGAATATTGCGGAAATGGGAGATACCGTAATCAGGATGAACAGCGGAAAAGTCTCCGGAATTTATACAAATGAACGGCGTAAGAACGCCTATGAGATCGGATGGTGATACTATGGTGGTAGGATGGAAGGACGCGGCGAGGCTTGTGGGAATCTCCATCATTGCCTGCTGCGCGGTACTTGTCTGTGCCATGTTTTTGAATTTTTATATGGACATTACCGGAATCAAAGGGGAAATTACGTCAGAGCAGGTAATGCTGTTCTATGAAGCCCAGGTTTCTAACGCAAAGGTGGTCAGTATGGTCAGCGGTGGCTGTCTGCTTATCACCTCGGCCGTTATGCTGATTTTTTATGTCAAGCATTATATTGATACCCATAAGAAGGAACTTGGCATTCTGAAGGCTTTGGGGTACTCCAATTTCAAAATCGCAAAGAATTTCTGGGTGTTTGGGAGCAGTGTTTTTCTCGGCGCGGCGCTGGGGTTTGGAGGAGCGTTTCTGATTATGCCGTTTTTCTATAAGGTGCAGAATGAGGATCACATCCTGCCGGAGATTTCGGTAGGGCTTCATCCATCGCTTCTTATTTATCTGATTCTTTTGCCGACGGTTGCTTTTGCGGTTCTCGCAATCTGCTATGCCTATTATAAGCTGAAGGGGCCTGTGCTGGCGCTTTTGAAGGATAGTCTGAAGATAAAAAAAAAAAAAGCGAGAG
>CALWLN010000065.1 GCA_944381535.1 uncultured Lachnospiraceae bacterium | reverse complement strand
TCCTCTCCCCTTTCTTCCATAATATTCCATCTAATGTTGCCTGCTATGCAATAAATACATATAGCGCACAGACTGTATATCACACCCCAACTTTGACGTTCTGTCTGCCATGAGATTATGCAGACTGCAGAACAGACTATGAATCTCACCGCAGCGCCGGCGTTCCCCCCGCTGTCAGTCCGTCAAAATCCCACACTTCCGGGCTCCATCCCAGCGTATCCGTATAGAACGCATCGGTGCTTGCCTGCTCTTCCGTTACCAAAAACAGCAGTGTATCATTTCCGGCATGGATGTTTGTCTCACTGTCGGAGGTTTCCAGCTCATACACATTGCTGCTGCCGCCCAGGACGTCCCATCCGGCAATCCGTCCGGCATTGGCTCCGGTACTTAAGCTCACGGAATTTTGAATTGCGGCACTGCCGCTGGCGGGTCCGCCGATGATGCCGCCGTTTCCGGTTCTGGCAGGGGCGCTTATCTCCACCTTCGTAACGCAGTTCTTTAGGACACCGCCGCCCTGCCAGCCGGTAACGCCGCCCACCCGGGCACCCATCTGGTGCCGCAGTGTTCCTTCCAGACTTCCTGTCACAAGGCAATTTTCCAGAAGAGTTCCGTCAAACTGGCCTGCCAGTCCGCCGATGGTATCGCCGGCTTTAATGGTCACATTCTCTATGGAAATTCTCTTTAGGATGCTGCCCTGAACGATTCCGGCCAGTCCGCCCACCTGGCTGGACTGATTGGTGATGACGGCGTCTCTCACCCGCACATTTTCCAGGGTGGTATTTTTTATCTCATTGGAGAGAGTCCCCTTCTGGGCATCCGCCGTCAGCCTGCTGCCGCTGAGGGTCAGATTTCTTATGTCAGCGCCGTTTACCTTCTCAAACAGCACCCCGTTCAGCCCGGTTATGGTATGTCCGTTTCCGTCCAGGCTTCCGGCGAAGGTGCCGCTGATGGCAAATGCTTCGGAAGTCACTCCCGTCAGGTCCAGATTTGTTTCCAGAACGTATTTCTTCTTTAAGGAACTTTCCGAAGCCCCGATTGCCAGAAATTCCTCCGGACTGGTAATCCTTTTCGCCCCCACGGTCACGTCCCTGTTTCCATACTGATAAAATCCCTCCTTTTTTGTCTTTACAAGAGGAAGCTGCATATCCGCGTCTTCCACCGTCACATTTCCCAACATAATCTTTTTTGCGTTTACGGCCAGCATGGCCTGGGCCTTTGCCTCGTAGGAGGGCTGAAAAATCGTCAGATCCTTGATATGGGCGTACTGTAGGTCCCCGAACAGGGGATAACTCATTCCGGTCAGCTTATAGCCACCGCCGTCAATGACGCCGATAAAGCGGTGGGGGAGATAGCTTCCGCCGGTTGCCGGAACCTGACTGAAATCAATATCATTTTCCAGCTTATAATACCCGTAGGGATTCTGGGTCGCAAGGCTGACCAGCTGCTCCGCCGAGGTGATGGAGGTGACCGCCTTATTTTTGTAAATGCCGCCGTTGCTGAAATCTCCCGTGGCACGCTTCACGATACCATAGAGCGTCCGCTTCACCTCAATGCTTTGGCTGAGGGTTCCGCTCTGACTGTCCGCCGCAAAGGCTTCCCTGAACATTTCGATGACGTCCCCGCTGTCAAAATAGGGAATCTGATCCAGCCTGCGCTCCACTTCCCTGTAGCGGTTCTGTTTGTATTTTTCCCATGTAATGGTTTCATCCCCTGTAATCTTGCGCAGAGCGTCCAGGTCATTTTCGCTTAAGGCCGACATATATACCCTGTAACCGTCCTCGTAGCCGCCGATTCCCAGCATTTCCTGGCCCAGCCGCTTGAAGGAATGGGAATCCGGGGAGCCGTTGTCATTGTGAGACTGATACCAGTTCATCCAGTAGAAGGACTCATATCCGTAGCTTCCGGCGGTGGCGGTGGGGACATTCTCCGGATTGCGGATGGAAATCCGGTTCTTCCACAGGTCCTCCATATTTTCCAGCTTCATTTTCACAAAATCCTCCGGGGTAAGTCTCCTGTATTCCGTAGAAAAGGAATTTGTGCCGCCCTCCGTGTGCACAGCCTGGACGGCCACCGCCGCCTGCCGCGCCGGCTCCAGAGAAAGAAACGCCTGGGCCGCCAGGTAATCCAGCACGTATCCGGTCTCAAACATTTCCCGGTAATAGCTTTGAAGCTTCTGTGCCGTATTAATTCTTTCATAGCTGAAATTATTGGTCATCTCCGTACCCATGTCGTTTATTTTCGAGATATTAAACACCATACTGCCATCCTTCATCTCCTGGGTGATATTTCCGTCCGCATGGGCTTCGGCGCCCGTACCGGAGCGTCTTCCCGCCCCGCCGTAAAAATATTTTCCGTCCTGATTATGGGCTGTCTCATGGCTGAAGAAATAGAAGTCCAGCCCCAGGGCCGCATACTGCATCCAGTGCACCTCCGTGCCGGTGGCATAAGCCGCGCTTCCGTTGATTCCGCTCCAGGTACCCGCCGCCTCATACACCCATTTCATCACCGGGTCGGTAGTCTCACCTTTCTTCTGCTCTCCCGCTGCCGCCTTGTCGCTTTCCGGAAAATGCATGCGCGTATCATACTGAATGTCCACAAAGCGTTGGAGGAGTTCCTCAGAATCGCTCACCCAGTTGGCGGATATTCCGTAGAACAGTCCCATGGTTTTTGCATAGTCCTCAATCATCTGCCGCATGCGCTCCCGCTCGTTTCCATCCTTCTTAAGGTACGTTGTATAACGGTTCATACTGCCCAGCATAAGCTGTGAGGGCAGGGAAATCAGATACATATCCTCCTGGGGCGCCGTGAGAATAGGCAGAACCAGCGTTTTTCGGTTGTCTGCAAGCCCGCATAGAATGTCCCAGACGCGGTACCGGAAGTCTTCCTTTCCATACCCGGGCTGCTCGTGGAGGATTCCGTCAAAATTATCCTGAAACCAGTCGCTGGGATTCTCATAGCCCGCCACCGTCAGGGACAAATCTCCCAGGAAGGTCATCAGATCCTTTCCGGTATACTCCTTAAGAACACTGTTATAAAATGCCACCGTGCCGTTGGTCTCACGCTGGGCGGTAGTGGCGGTAAATACTTTTTCGGTAAGGGCTGCCGCTGACATGCCCGGATACATCCGCTCCCCGCCAAAAAACATCAGATTGCTCAGGAGTACCCCACTGTAATCAATGTGATACCATTTATCGTAATAATTATAGGCATACAAAAATTTCTTCAGCGTCTCTTCCTCCAAAAGCCGCTCCCGTACCAGGTCCTGCACCACTTCATTTTCACAGTAAACCGGATATTCCTCCTGGCTGGTGACAAGCTTTGTGATGAGGCCCTTGATTCCAGGTTTTACCGTTTCATTATAGTAATCGGTATACAGGCGGCTCTCTTCTTCCTTTGTGAGACCGGCCAGCTCCGCCTCATAGCCGTAACCTTCCGCAAGCGCAACCGCCTGCGCCAGCAACGCCTGGTCTGGCTTTGCCGCGTAATGATGGAACTGATAGCTCAGATCCATTCCCTCCAGCCGGTAGGAGGCGATGAGATTTCCCAGAAGTTTCTGATAAGAGACCGGATACTCACGCATCGTTTCATCCTCAAACACGATCCGGATCTTTTCTACCTTCTTTGGATCGTCCTGGAAAATTCCCGTCACCAGCCCATTGTCTCCGTCCAGCGGCAGGACAAACCATACCGTCCCCAGGGCCAGCGCATCCATTTCGGAGAGGGCGTTGCCATATTCCACCCACATGCGGGTATCCCCAAAGGGCATGAGCTTTGCCATATTGGCATAGGCCTGTTCCCGCTCCATCCGGTAGTCTTCCGTCTTTCTTACCTGGCTGTAATTGGGAATGCCATGCTGGTTCTCCATTACAGGCGCATGAACAAGACCCGGCAGCTTCCCGTAGGACAGAAGCTCCAGATTCCAGATCGTCCCGTCAAATCCCAGCGTATCCGCAAAAAGGCTCTTATCGTAAAGGTTCTCTACAGTCTTTACATTGGCTTTGTTTCCCTCCGTGATATTTGTCTCACTGTCGGAGCCGGCATATTCATACAGATTTTTTGCCTGGTCCAGCACATCGAATCCCGCAATCCGGTACCCGGTGCCTGTACTCATGCTCAGACAGTTTTCAATGACCGGACTTCCCCCATTGGGACCGCCGATGATTCCTCCATTTCCCTTCCGGGCCGGAGCTATGATCCGTACTCTGGTATAGGAATGACGGATGTTTCCTCCTCCGTGCCATCCGGTGATTCCTCCCACCCTTGTGCCCAGATTCCAGTGGTCATAGGTTCCCTGGACCTTTCCTGTAACGTAGCAGTTCTCAATGACCGTATCGGCGCCGTTTGTCTTTCCGACGATCCCGCCCACTGCCACCAGGCCTTTTACGGACACATCGAGGGCTGCGCTCTCCCGGATCACCGCATTATTCAGCTCACCCGAAAAAGCGCCAAGCCCGTCCACTCCGTTGGCGATGGAGGAATTTACGATAAATACATTTTCAAGGATGGTCTGGTTGGCAACGGTATTTGCCAGAATTCCTCTCCGCTCTGCCGTAATGTCCGCATTTTCAATTACCAGATTCCGCACAGCAGCGTTACTAAGAGCGTCAAATACCGAGGTTTTAAGGTTCAAAATCCGATAGCCGTTTCCATTTAGCGCTCCGGTAAATGTCCCCGGAACCGCCGCGGCAGAATCGGAAACGCCGGACGCGTCAATGTCCTCCGTGAGTTCAAAGCTGTCCCCGGGATTGGCGGCCATTTTCTGAAAAAGTTCCTCGGCGCTGGCCACCGGGAAGTGGGCTCCCTCCCCATCCTGATAAGCCAATGGGAAGGCATACCCGTTTACCATCGTCCCATCTTCCTCATACCGGATGATGTCCGACTGCGCAAGGACTGCGTACACTCTGCCAGTATCCGACTCCTGATAAAATTCCTGGATACCGGCGTAAAGATCCGGCAGATGTTCCATCTCGATTACCGCGTAATAATTCTCCAGGTCCCGGGGCAGTCCTCCGGTAATATCCAGCACCTGCACCTTTTGGGCGCTTCCTTCTTCGCTCCGGTAGTACAAGGTATTACCGGTCACGTCCTTCAACTCAATGAATTCCCGTGAAGCCTTTTCGATGGTGTGGATCAGCAGGGATAAATCCGTGACGGTTAGCTTCCCGTCGGAGTTCATATCTGCCGTCTGTTGCTGCTTCTTGGAAAGAAGCTTAAGACCGATCAGATGCTTTTGCAAAAGCTCCACGTCCTCATAGTCTGTGGCGCCGTCGCCGCTTAACTCCCCTTTTCTGCCGGAGGCTTGGACCGGTCCGAACAGAAGGCCCGCGGTAAGGCCTGCGGCCGTCACTGCCACCAGAAGTTTGAATCCGCCGGACCGCTTTCCCTTCCTGCCGATAATCGCCAAAAGCCCAATGATGAGGAGAAGTACCGCCAGAACGGTTATGGCGTAGAAGAGCATTCTGGTCGTTCCGTTTTTCCTGCTGACATTGGCGTTTTCATCGTTTTCCCCACTTTCATTGGATTCACTGTTTTCACTGGTTCCATTATTTTCGCCGGACATTGTTTCGTCCGGAGAGGTTCCGGTCTGATTGTTCCCCACATTATCGCTGTTCGAGACAGTTTCGCCGTCCGCAGCGGCGCTGTTATCCGAAGTGGTTCCATCTTCCCGGATCGTTGAAAGGGCTCCGTTGCCCAGAGTGGTCCCGTTGCCTGAAATAGTTCCGTTGTCCGAAATGGTTCCATTATCTGAAAGGCTTCCGTTGTCCGAAATAATGCCGTTGTCCGGAATGGTTCCATTATCCGGAATAGTTCCGCTGTCCGGGGTGGTTCCGCTGGCGGCTGCGAGCAGCCGGATGGATACGTCCGCCGGAAACAAATCTTCTTTTCCTTCCGATACGGCGGCCTCTTTTACCGCCACATAAATTTCTTTGTCCGGTATGGGCTGCTTTGCCACAAGCTTTAAGAAAAAGGTCTCCTCTTCTTCCAGGCTCCCGGCTTTATTTACCAGTACAAACTGTCCGTTTTGGGGATTGTAATACAGATTCTCCCAGGAATTGCTGGTTGTGAAATTCTCCTGAGTCACTTCCTTGAATACCTCCGTATCATATTCCAGCGTTCCTTTAAAGGCGTTTACGCCATTTTTAATATTTTTATATGCCCCCAGAGATATCTGAAGCTCGATTTCCTGGCCTTCCCGGATGGTAGTGCCGCTGGTTGTCAGCGCCAGTTTTTCCACCTTGGCCGTGTTCGCTGCCCCTGCTTTTATTCCGCCCCACAACAGGCAGAACAGGGCAAGCCCTGCGGCCAGCAGAGCTCTTATTTTTCTCCTTTCTGCCTGCCTTGCTCCGATTTTCCTCATTCCGGTATTCCTCCTGCTTGTTCGTTTGGTTTATGGCCGGTTTTTGGCCTTTCCCATACTACCATGGGGATATATTTTATGTAAACACGGGGGCTGTTTCCAGAGGAGGAAATTTTTGTCTGTTGCAAGAGAATTGGTAGGGGCAGGAGTAGGGATGGTTAGGCTTCGCAGAATGGCGAGGGGAGAGATAGGCAGGGGTAGGAATAATTAGGATTGACAGAATGGCGAAACCTGGAAATACAGCAGGGCTGCCGCACCTTGATTTTGGAATCTTTGGTGCGGCAGCCCCGGCCTTGTCATATACATCTATGTCATAGTTCGATTTTTTTATTGATTTGTTTGCACCTTAAAATGAATACTCCCTTCATATCCGAGCATGTTCTTCCAGCCATTTCGCCACGCTGTCAGAATCATTATCGCCGATGATTCCCGTGGCAAGCTTCTTAAGGGATTCCACTGCGTTCTCTACGGCATAACATTCGTCCGATATCCGGAACATGGGAATGTCATTGATGGAATCCCCAAAGGCTACCACCTTATCGCATTGCCACAGCTCCTTTAATTTCAGCACCGCATTATATTTCGTGGCTTTTTTCGGCATGATTTCCAACCAGTATTCCGGTCGGTACAGCTCCTGTTGAAAATTGCAGGTATATCTCTCGTCGTTTTCCATCACCCGATCGATTCCATTCACTTGGCCATTTTTTCACACGATTTAACTCAATTTAACTCGTTTTCAATGAGTTAGAATTGAGTTAAAATCGAGTTAAAATTATTTTTTAATTCATACATCGAATTAAAATATCGAATTACATTGGCTTTTGCGCGAGATACAACGGAATCGTATCATAAATGACAATCTTATTGCCTGCATTTTGAATCACATTTCTTATGCCTTCATAAAACTTGGATTTGTAGGGTTCTTCCAGGGTAATATGTTCACAATGTGTACTGATATAAGAAATGTACTCATCCGCATTGAGTTTTCTTACTTTCTTCCATTCCTGGCAGCTGAAATTGATGAATCCATAGTTTACAACATTATCATAATTTATACGCTGGTTATATTTTTGTTTCACCACAAAATACCTCTTATAAACTTCATCAATTTCGTTATACAACGCTTCATTTGCACTCTTCTCATCCGACCGGGTCATGAACATTGCCAGCATCCCACCGGGTTTTAACAAATCATAAACCTTTGAAAATGCTATCTCCTCCGGTATCCACTGGATCGTCGCTGCGGAATATACCAAATCAAATTTTTGCGCTCCGAAATCGTATGTCTCAAAATCAGCATTTATGATAGCAAAATTGGAATACGATTGAAATTTCTGCCGCATATATGCTGTGAAATTCTCTCCTAGTTCAATGGCCGTATACTTACATCCTGTCTTCAAAATGGGCTCCGTTGCCTGTCCTGTGCCGGGTCCGATTTCCAGAACATGGGATTCCGGATTTAGTCCGGTTACGGAAATGAGTTCCTCAAATAATTCCCTGCAATAGCGAGGTCTGTACTTATCAAACGCTTCCGGAATCTGATCGAATGTTTTTCTGAAATCCATGGTTTTCTGCCTCCTTGCTCTTAATTTTTACTGAATGGGAAAGTATACCACGCTACGCTGTCAAAGTTAGCAACCCCCATTTCAAATGGGGGTTTAGACTTAACCCCTCCGGGGTATTTTACCGGTTCCGCCAGAGGCGGGGTCTCGCAGTACCATTTTTACTGGTTGCCTCCTAAAGAAGGCGTCT